>CAZCXJ010000058.1:0-15771 GCA_964502585.1 uncultured Candidatus Halobonum sp. | reverse complement strand
GTACTAGTAGACCGTCGAAAAAGGGATCGGTCGGTAGACGCACCTGCCGTCGGCGGTCGGCCAGTGGGCGGGAAGCCCCTCGGGCGTCGGCCCCCGACCAGCGGACTGTTCATGGCGTGTGTCGAGGCCAGTTTGGTAGTGGGATCCGGCTCCGATTGTCCGTTAGAGTGAAACGCCGCGCAGGCGAAGATCGAGCCATGAGTACCCACCAGGAACAGGAGGCGGGGGACCAAGCTATTCGCTGTCTCATCGCCAAGGTCGGCCTGGACGGGCACGATCGGGGCGCTCACGTCATCTCCCGTGCGTTTCGCGACGCCGGGTTCGAAGTCATCTATTCCGGTCTCCACCGGGCGCCTGACGAGATCGTTCAAGCCGCCGTCCAGGAGGACGTGGACGTCCTCGGTATATCCATCCTCTCGGGGGCCCACAATACACTCCTGCCGAAGATTATCGACGGTCTCAAGCAGTACAACGCGTTCGAGGATACGCTGATCCTGGTCGGTGGGATCATCCCCGACGAGGACCGCGAGGAACTGAAGGAGCTCGGTGTTGCCGAGATCTTCGGCCCGGGAACTCCGATGGAAGAAACGATCGAGTTCGTTCGGGCGAACGTTCCTGATCGACGATGACCGAGGCGGACACGAGTAGTGACTCACAGGCTTCTGTTGCCGAGGATCCCGAAATCGCTGACAGAAACGCCGAACTCGTCTCGGACCTCCTTGACGGGTCTCACAGGGCGCTTGCGCGAGTCATCACGAAGATCGAGAACCGAGCGCCAGGGTACCGGGGATTAGTCTCTCGACTCCACCAACACACGGGTACCGCCGCAATCGTCGGGATCACCGGATCGCCCGGGGCCGGGAAGTCTACCCTCGTGGACAAACTGGCGAAGTTGTACCGCGACCGCGGTGAGACCGTGGGAGTAATCGCTGTCGACCCATCATCACCATACACCGGCGGGGCCGTCCTTGGTGACCGGATTCGGATGGCGTCCAACGTTGGCGACATGGACGTCTTTTTCCGATCGATGTCCGCCCGTGGGACCTTGGGTGGCCTCTCGACGGCCACGGCGGACGCCGTCAAAGCCCTCGACGCGTTCGGCAAGGACGTCGTGATCATCGAAACGGTAGGGGCAGGGCAAAACGAGATCGATATCGTCGGTACGGCCGACACGGTAGCCGTGCTCGTGCAACCGGGATCGGGCGACGACGTTCAGATGCTGAAAGCCGGCATCCTGGAAATCGGGGACGTGTTCGTCGTAAACAAGGCGGACATGGAGGGAGCGGATCGGACGGTTTCGGAACTGGAAGAGATGCTTCATATGCGTGAGCATCCCACGAAGGGGTTGGCTACCGGACACCATGGACCTCTGGCAGACGGGACTGATGGCTCGGCTGAGCACGGGTCGGACACCGAGGAGGACGAGTCGGGCTGGGAGCCAAAGGTGATCGAAACCGTCGCCACGAGCGGCGAAGGGGTCGAGATCCTGCTCGACGAGCTCGACGCCCATCGAGATTACCTCGAATCGTCCGGTCAGTTGGTCCAGAAGGCCAGGACGCGCTATGCGGAGGAGATCCGTCAGCTGCTTCGGAGTGATACCGCCGACCTACTGGAGTCGGAGATTGAGCGTCGTGGTGGCCTTGACGCCTATGTCGAACGGGTCTTGAACCGAGAGACGGATCCTTACGCGGTCGCTGATGAGCTCCTCACCCCACTCGAGAATTGTCTGGACGAGCGACTGGATTGACCAGTTCGGCGCCCTCCGCAGGCCGAGCGGTCCGGGGAAGCAAGGACGGAACCTGCTTTCGGACAAAAGGGAACGAACGGACGATATAAGTCCTCCGGGAGCCAACAGAAACGTATGGTACTCAAACGTCTGGCCAAGTACACGGTCGCCGGCCTCGGAGCCGTGGGTCTGACCGCCGTAGCGACACGCGCTCTCCGCGAGGACGAACTCGAACCGGCGCTCGATGGCGACCACCGGAGCTTCAGATGGCGAGGGATGGATATCCAGTACACTGAGGCGGGCGACCCCACCGACGACACGATAGTTCTATTCCACGGAATCAATGCCGCGGGCACCTCTGGGGAGTTCCGAGCCGTGTTCAGCGAATTGGCGGAAGACTACCACGTCGTGGCTCCGGATCTGCCCGGGTTCGGCTGCTCGGATCGGCCGCCGTTACGCTACTCTGCCCCACTCTATGAGGACTTCGTCAGCGACTTTCTGTCGGAGTTCGACCGTCCAGCCGTCGTCGCCTCTTCCTTAACCGGGGCGTACGTGGCGGCCGCCGCTGACTCGGAGACGCTCCGCCGACTCATCCTGATATGTCCGACCACGGTCGCTGGTCCGTCTCCCCCCCGGGCCTGGCTCCGGGAACTGTTCCGCGTCCCAGTGGTCGGCGAGGCACTGTTCGGATTCCTGGCCTCGAAACCTTCCATCCGGTATTTCAACGCCGATCATGGGTACTACGACACCAGCAACGTCACCGAGGAGTGGGTTGACTACGAGTGGCGAACCGCCCACCAATCCGGCGCGAGGTTTGCGCCCGCCTCCTTCATCGCAGGCTATCTCAACAGCGACACCGACCTTGGGGCTGCGTTGCGTGGTCTGGACGTCCCAGTCACGTTCGTTTGGGGGCGTGAAGCGGAGATAACGCCACTCGCGGACGGCCGGTCCCTCGCGGAAGAGTCCGACGCTCGTCTGGTGGTCCTCGACCGCGCAAAGCTCCTCCCGCACGTGGAGTATCCCGATACCTTCCTCGATATCGTTCGGGATGCTCTCGGGGATGGCTCCGCTGATCAGGAGTTTAGAACACCTGTCGAACCGGGCCAACTGAACTGAGGCGTCCCGTCGAGACCGCGACGTTTCTCATACCCGCTCGAACACGATCAGTCGCCGCCCTGTCGCTGGATTCCGAGTGACGTCCACCTCCACGGGGGTTCCGATCTCGACCGCCTCGGCCTCGATTCCGCGGACCATCCCCGTGAGCCGGACTTGGCCGAAATCAGCAACGGCGGTGACGTACGGCGTGTTGTCGACGAAATCCGGCGGGGCCACGTGTACCTCGGAAAACGTCGCCAGTTCTCCGACGGCGGGAAGCGAGCGCTCCGAAAGTTCCGCTTCGCCACACTCCGGGCAAACCCGACGTGGCGGAAGGGATCCGTGGCCGTTGGGGCATTGCAGATAGTATCCCCCCTCAGCGAGAGCGTCGGCCCACTCGTCGTACCCCGCATCCCCGGCCTGATCCTCGGGTGCGTCACTCATTGTGCCACCTCCAGGAGATGAACGACCGCACTGGCCACGGTCCCCCCCGCGTTGTGTGTCAGTCCGACTTCGGCATCGGACACAACGTCGCTATTCGGGTGATCACCGCGCAGGAGACGGGTCACCTCGGCGACCTGTGATCCCCCGGTCGCGCCGACGGGATGCCCTTTCGCTTTCAATCCCCCTGAGAGGTTGACCGGTATGCGTCCCTCCGGTCCCGTCTCTCCTCGTCGGGCAGCCCCGATCGCTCCTCCGGGCTCGTAGAACCCAAGCGATTCGAGCGCCAGGACCTCTGCAATCGTGAAACAGTCGTGCACCTCCGCCACGTCGACGTCGGCCGGTTCGAGACCTGCGTCGGCATACGCGGCCTCGGCTGCCTGGTCGGCTGCCGGGGTTCTGCTCAGGTGGGTGCGGTCTTGGAGGGCCATCCGATCGCTCCCTTGTCCGGCTCCGACGATCCGGACTGGAGCCTCTAGCCCATGTTCGGCCGCGTACTCTTTCGAGACGAGAACGAGCGCCGACGCACCGTCAGTGATCGGACAGGAGTCGTACAGAGACAAGGGCGAGGCGACCGTCGGGGAGTCAAGTGCTTCCTCCACGGTGACTTCTCGCTGGTACTGTGCGTACTCGTTCGGGACGGCGTTCGCGTGGTTCTTGACGGCGATGTGAGCGAGGTCTTCCTTGGTTCCCCCGAATGCCTCGAAGTACGCCCGGGCCATCAGGGCGTACGCCCCGGGAAACGTAACCCCGGCGCGCACCTCAAAGAGTTCGTCGGCCGCAACCGCCAGTGCCTCCGTCACCCGCGCCGTCGAGAGATTGGTCATACGCTCGGCCCCGCCTGCCAGTACCACGTCGTGTCGGCCGCTTCGAATCGCTGAAACGGCTTCTCGGACTGCAACCCCCGCGGATGCGCACGCTTCCTCGTACCGGGTGGCTGGGCACGTGATCCCGGCCGCCTCCCCCATTATCGGGGCCTGATGCCCCTGTCGCTCTGCGAGCGTACCCATGAAATTCCCGTAATTGAGATGTTCGATGTCGGTCCGGTCGGTCTCGGCGTCCGTGAGCGCCATTTCAGCGGCCTCAGCGAACAGGTCTCGTCCCGTTCGTTCGGGATGTTCGCCGAACCGTGTGAGCCCCACCCCTGCCACTCGTACCTCGGTCATAACCCGGACCTAGGTCCGGGACGATGTAAAGGCCTGCCGACGAGTGAGCGAGCCTCCTGGTCGATGAGTCTCTCAGAACACCTTTCCCGCGAACTACGTTTCCCTCTAGGCTCCCGGAACGTCCTTGCGCCCCTGGGATCGGCACCGTTTGACTAGGTCTACTCTACCGAGTCGCTCGGACGGAACCGGCGGCCCCTCGAAAATCCGGCGGGTCAGGCGATCAGCAACTTTTCGCCCCGCTCGACCACAATGCGACAGGGCGGAGATAGCTTGTTGTAGGCCCGTCGGAACGCCTCCTTGACAGCGTCGGCATCTTCCGGCTCACAGTATGCGGTGAAGATCCGTTCCTCAGCCCCCACCCTGGCGGCCGTCCCGATCGGCTTCCCGAAGGACTGTCGCATACCATCGGAGACGCGGTCCGCACCGGCTCCCGTCGCCTGTTTGTTCTCACGAAGGACCTGATGCGGGAACTTTCGGAGCACCATCTTGTAATCGTCTTGGCCGACGGCTTGGAGCAGGTGGCGATTGGCCGACAACCGTGCCGACTCCAGAGCACCGTGGCGCAACTGGACGTCTTCCTCTGTTCGGAGACTGATCTGCACGGGATAGTCGTCCGGTGTCGCATCGAGATCTCCCATGTTGTGCTGTGCGATCTTCGAACCCGGGATACCGGTGATGTATTCCCGCCGGGTATAGGCGGGACCGTCGAGGTCCCGGTACATTGAGGCCGGTTTTTCTGACATAGTTACGTGCTTGTGAGGACGACACTCCGGGGATTAAAGCCTTCGAACCGGGCTCTCTCGAGGTATGCCTCGATCCATCTCGTGAGGAACCCCGTGCCCGCCATCGCCTCGTCCCGAAATCTCGCCCGTTAGTGTTGTTAGTGCGCTGCAGTCCCACCCCGTAGAGGACAATCATGTCTGGTCCGGAGCCAGTGGAACATACTCGAGACCCTCCTCCGTGAGCAGGGCCGCGGCCCTGTCGGTCACTGACGGCGCTACAAGGATTCCTCGGACGGCGTCCTCGACGGTTTCCTCTCGCTCGACGGCACTGACGTATCTAGCGAGTTGGCCCACGGCCGCCGGCCCGACCCGCCGCCGTTTTAATTCTAGGATGACGAGACGACCTTCGCCGTCACGGCCGAACACGTCAACTGGACCCGCACTCGTGGGCCGTTCGACCGCTTTCGGCTCGAACCCGGATTCGATGAGCGAGGGATCCTCCAAAACAAGCTGACGCAAGTCCTCCTCCTTCCCTTCGACGGTCACGTCGCGGCTGCCACTGACTGATAGGGCGGACACCTGGGCTACGTCGGTAAAAAGGACCGAAAGGGACTCATCGGGCGTCGATCGGACGCTTCGCACCTGCAAATACCCGTCACGAATCGCGACCTGGTGTTCGGATCCGCTTGGTTGCCAATTGACTGGCGTCCGCCCTTCGTCAGTGTGGACTAAAGCGGCCCCATCGGGTTTGAGAACGAGCAACCGCTGGCCGGGTCCGAGACTTGAGGCCGCACGGCCGTCGTACTCGACGCTGCACTGGCCGAACACCGTGACGAGATCACCCCGGTCGAACGCCTCCTCCAGCGCCCACAGCGATTCCCGATGGCTCGGGTCATGGAGAGTCGTAACCGGCACATCGTCCGAGGTGTCTGTCCCATGCCCCGTCATCGCTCACGCCCTGCGGTCGTCCGCTCCATGGCTTCCGCTCGTAGTCCTCCGTTCGGCCGCCTCAAAAAGTGTCAACGATCGTCGCCGACTTACAGCCGGGTGACGTTCGTCGCGCGCGGGCCCTTGGGGGCCTGTTCGATGCTGAACTCCAGCTCCTGTCCTTCCTCGAGGTCCGGGCCGCCGATGTCCTCCATGTGGAAGAAGACGTCCTCGTCCGCGTCCTCAGTGTCGATGAAACCGTAACCGCCAGTGTCGTTGAAGAAGTCAACCTTGCCTTTCGCCATTGCGTCCGTTCAGAGGGGAGGTAAGGGCATAACCCTTCCGCGAGTCGCGATACCACGGACCGCCCGCGGGTTCGGGGACACTGAGACGATGGTTTCGGGCCTGTACGTTCCGCGTTCTCCCCTCTGGCTGATAGCTCAGGACGACGAGACACCCGGTTACAATTCGTGTGAAGGTCACCGAACGTCACGCGAACAGGTGCCGCAGAGGTTCTGCTCTTTCACATCGACCTCGCGCACCGTCGGTGAGAAACTCATCACGCACTTGTTGTTATCACAGTGCTCTAGACCGAGGGTGTGGCCGACTTCGTGGACGATCTCCTTTCGGACCCGGTCGGCGAACACCTCCTCAGCGGGCTTGGTCGACAGCCCGCCGTCCGATGACGTCTGGAGACGGTACGTCGAGATCACGGACCCGTTCCCGTTGAGGTACGCGAGTCCGAACACGTAGTTTCGGCGGCGGTAGTAGAGGTCCTCCGGTGTGATGCCGATGTTCTTCTCACCACCTCCAACCCGGCTCACGAGCTCGATGAACTGCTCGGCCCGGTACTGGTCCCGTGAGCGGTCGTACGCGCCGTCGGGGACCGCCTGCTCATCGTGGACAGCCACGTCGCAGTCGTACACCGCACGCAAGGCCGCCGAAGCCTCGCGCTTGACCTGGGCTGGGACGGCCCCGACAGGCACGATGTCGACCAACATGACAACCGCTTTGTGGGGCCCGGTCATAAGTTTCTCGCCGTGTCAGACACACGTCGGGCTGCCGTCGCCGGTTTCCTCGCCCGGTACTCCCGGGTATGTGAAGTCGCAGTCGGGACCCGCACGGACGTCGCACGCCGTCTCGCTGCCGCCGGCGTCGAAGTGACGGTCACCGACATCAGCGAACCGCCGACCGTTCCGGACGACGTCAGGTTCGTGAAGGACGATCTTTTCGCCGCCCGTGACCGCGAGGATCCCGGATCGGCGTACCAGGCCGACGCGGTGTACGGACTGAACCTCCCGCCCGAACTCCAGCGCCCGGCCCACCTGGTTGCCCGCCGAGTGGATGCCGACTTCCTGTTCACCACGCTCGGGGGTGACCCGGCGGCGGTTCCGGCTCATCCCCGTGTCATCGATGGGATAACCGTGTTCTGCGCCCAACAGCGTGGGCCTCGACACGCGGGTCGAAACCAACCGAACCAGGATCTCGAGCGTCGACAGCCTCCGGGTGAGTGAGATGGAGGTGGACGCGCTCGTTCTTGATATCGATGGGGTCTTGGTGGATGTCTCAGACTCGTACCGACGGGCCATCGTCCGCACGGTCGACCAAGTATACGGGACCACCATCGACCGCTCGGAGATTCAGCCGTTCAAGGACGCAGGGGGGTTCAACAACGACTGGGACGTGACGGACGCGGCGGCACTGTACGTGCTTGCTCGTTCGGAAGGGCTCGAGTGGTCCGTTGACAGGTATGCTGACGCGATCGCGGAACGCGGCGGCGGGGTTGAGGCGGCCCGTCGGGCCCTCCGTGAATCGCTGCCGGATACCGCAGTGGACCGGGTCCTCGCGCGATGGGACCCGACGCACCTTCGACGCGTGTTCCAGGCGCTGTACCTCGGTAGCGACCTGTATCGACGGCTGGAGGACGCCGACCCACCGCTCGAGGCACCGGGGTTCGTCCACGACGAACCGGTCATCATCACTCAGGCGACGCTTGCGACCCTGACGGCCCGGTATCCGGTCGGCGTGCTTACCGGCCGGCCGGCCGCCGAAGCCGACCTGGCACTCGAACGCGTCGGCCTGGAGGTGCCGCCGGATCGACGGTTCACTATGGATGACTGGGACGAAGGCAAACCCAATCCGAAGGCATTGGTATCGCTCGCGGACCGGTTCGATGCTTGCCGTCTCGCGTTCGTCGGCGACACCCTCGACGATATCCACACGGCAACCAACGCAGCCCAAACCGACCCCGATCGGGAATATAACAGCATCGGCGTCCTGACTGGCGGACTGACAGGGTCGAAGGGGCGACGGAAGTTCACCGAGGCCGGCGCGGAGGCTGTCCTCGAGAGTGTGAACGACTTGCCAGCCCTGCTTGACTGAACGTCTCCCGAGTGAACGACGTCGCACCGGTGCGGGTCCGTGCCTCCTGGGTGTGGGGGTCACGACGGTCACGGCGGTGCCACACGAAGGACAGCGGTTCGTTTCTCGAGGAAGGGCAGTCTTCCCCTGACGCAAGGCTTAGGCGGCGGTCGCTCCCATAGCGGAGCATGCGAATAGGGTTGCTTGGTGGAACAGGCGATATCGGCGAGGGGCTTGCGCTCCGATGGGGCCGGGATACCGATCACGAGATTCTGATCGGATCCCGCGATCCGGAACGGGCACGTGATGCTGCCGAAAGTTACGAGGAGACGTTAGCCGACCACGGGATCTCCCGGAAGATCGGAGGGTTCGCCAATGAGATGACCGCTGACCGTGGAGACATGGTCGTCGTCTGTGTCCCCCCGTACCACGTCGCAAGTACTGTGGACGCTGTCCACGACCGGTTGCGTCCCGATGATGTGGTCGTCACCCCGGCTGCCGGAATCCAGCGGGACGACGATGGATTCCACTATCACCCACCCAGCGCGGGAAGCGTTACGAGGCTCGTCGCGGATGCCGTTCCCGAACGAGTCCCGGTGGTCGGCGCGTTTCACAACCTGGCCGCCGGTCGGTTGGCCGATTTGAATGCTGAACTGGGTATCGACACTCTGGTCGTCGGTGACGATGCGGACGCCAAGACGACCACGATCCAGGTCGCCGAGGAGATTTCCGGACTCCGGGCCCTCGATGCCGGGGGGATCGCGAACGCGCCGGAGGTCGAGTCCCTGACTCCGCTGTTGATCAATATCGCCCGGGAAAACGAGGATCTGCACGACTTGGGCGTCCGGTTCGAGTAAGATACCCTTCCAACCCCACTCCAGGACGAAGCCGTTGATCCGGTCCCCTGGTCCGCCTAGTTTAGGGCCCGTTCGACAGCAGCCGCAACGGTCCGTGCTTTCTCAGCGAGCTCAGGGCTGATGTGGCCCGCCTCCACGGCTGCCGTGAGTTCGTCATCGTCGACCCGTTCAACGGTTCCGTCGACGTGTTTTATGACGTCGACCTCGAGGTCGAGATATCGTATCCGGGACGGGAATGCCTCTACTGGCGTGCAGATGTTGACATACGTGCCCTTCCGATTGTCGTCGGCGTCCTGGTACACGGTCGGGTACCACCACCGACCTTCACGAAAAGTGGTAACCGCAACGTCTCCGGCTTCTTTTGGCACCCCTAGGGCGTCGTACTCGCCGCCAGCCGTCATCGACCGGCGGACCTTCACCGTCCCGTCGCCTTCGATTCCGGTTACGGTTCCGTGACCGAGGACGAGGACCCTCCCATCGGGTTTCCCATGCTGGATCGCGACCGAGTCCCCCTCCTGAGGCCCGAACTGCTCCGTGACAACCTCGAAAGGGAATTCACCGGTCGGATCACAGAGGGCTTCGACGAAATCCACGCCGGCGCTTGCGGCATCCGATGCGGCCTTCGTCCGATGATGTCCCGGCATAGTAGTCGTCACTGTACGACGCGTCTCGTCCAACTCGACACGGGACTCGCGGCCGAACCAGATCCAGGCGCTGGCCATCGGTGCTGCGAGGCGCTTCGGACTGTTGCTCGCCGTCTCGAGTGTCGCAGCGACCGTCTCGACCCGGCGCCGGGCTCGTTTCAATGACTCCGCCAGTGCCTCGAGGTCCGCTTCGACAGCCCCTCGCCGCCATCGCAGCCCCCACCCGTCGGGCACCGATGTTTCGAGGAGATCGGTGACGCCTGCCAGCTCCCGTCCCGCAGATTCGTCCATCCCAGCCACTTGAACACCCTCTGCTCCCTGGACGAGCGTGGCGAGCCCCTCGTGAACGCAGATCGTCGTATCCAGCCCCGGGAGGTCCGTGTCCCATGGAGGTCGCGGGTCGCTGACCTGAACACGAACGATATCGTCCTCCTCGACGTAATCTGCGGTGGCGTCGAAGGGGAGATATCCGCTGTTCCCGTCTTCGAGTTCGACCACGGCCCCACTCCCTCGGGTGCTAGTGACCTGTCCGTCGTATATTGCGCCGCGTGGGGTCGGGTCCTGCCATGTCATCGCGTCGATTCCGATACTCCCCAGCGGTTCCACGAGAGTATCGACCACTTCTGCCAACCCGTGGATACCGATCCCCTCCCGGTCCCTGGTCGTCTCCACCGTCGCGTCATGGTTCCCGACCGGAAAATCCTCGCTGAACCGGCGGCGAATGGGCGGCGAGGCATCAACCACGGTAACTCCCTCATCCAGCAGCAGGCGCGTCAGCGCTGTCGCGTAGATCCCCCGGACTCGAGCCGTTGTATCGCCCATACTACTCGATGCGCCGCGGGGGATTTGAACCGTGTTGTTGGGCCCGGGACTCCGGCTCAGACCCAGGATCGCGTCGAAGGGATTAGGATGTTCCGCCCGTCACCCCTGCCAATGAGCGAGCGGACGGACCCGATCGAGGAAGCGACGACCGAGACGACGGATCTGGACCTCCACGATATCGTCACCTGGGAGAACCGGACCGCGCTTGACGGGCTCGCGGTCGCGCTCTATCGGCTGACCAGCACATCAGCGCGGGCCCTGATCGTGCTGTCGGGGCTCGTGCTTTTCCTCGCCATCGGGGGCTTCTCAGCGGTGACGGACCCGGTCATCGGCGCGCTCACCCTGCTCTCGGCCATCCCAGCAGTGGGGCTGGCCGGCTACGTCTATTACTCCGACGTCACGACCAACGAACCGGTCACGTTACTGGTTGTCACGTTTCTCCTAAGCGTCCTGACGGCGAGTTTCGCGGCGGTGATCAACACATTCGCCGAACAGCTTTTCGCCGGGTTCGGAATCCTGGGATTACTGTTGTTCTTCTTCCTCATCGTGGGACCCGTTGAGGAGGCCGTCAAGCTCCTCGCCGTCCGGCTGTACGCCTACCGGGACGAGCGGTTCAATGCGGTGGTCGATGGGACCGTTTACGGTGCCATGGCCGGCCTCGGGTTCGCCTTCATCGAGAACGCACTCTACATCACCCGTGGACTGGATCCGATGGGTAACGCTTCCGGACTTGCCCTCATCGGGGCGGGAGCGGGTATCACCGCCACCCGAGCGCTCGCCGGTCCGGGGCATGTTATCTACTCCGCGTTTGCCGGCTACTACCTTGGTCTCGCGAAGTTCAACCCAGGGAACCGGGGACCGATCGTGGTCAAGGGACTGTTAATCGCAGCCCTGATCCACGCGCTGTACAACTCCACTGTCGGGATCGGAGCAGGCCTGCTCCAGCTAACCGGACTTCCACCACTACTAGCGTTCTTCGGGTACGTGCTCGTGTATGACGGCCTTTTTGCGGCCTTGCTCCTTCGGAAGATCAACGCCTACACGAGGGCGTATCGGCGGGTCCAAACCGAGGGCCCTCCCACAGAGACGGCAGAGGCCGAGTTCGAATACTGACACCGGGGCTCTCCGCCCAGACCGCCACGGCTCCGGAACGAATCACTCCGCGGGCTAGTTCAGCTTCTCACGGGCGACGCGAACGCCGGTGGGCGTCATGATGAGTTGGTCGTCACCCTTCTGGACGATATCGCCGTCGACTTCCTGAGCGACCTGCCGGAGTTCATCGATGATGTGTTCGACCGTCCGGTCGGTCGTCGAGTGACGCGTGATATCGGCGATAACGAAATCACCGTCGTAGACCGCATCCTTGATATCGATCACGTCCTGCTTTTCGCTGATCTCGGCGATATGGACGCGCATTCCTGCGCCGTCGGCTGCTGACTCGACGTCGTCCAGGTCCAGTTCCACGTAATCCTCGGTGCTGTGGGACTCCCCACCCCCAAGGATCGTACTCATGATCCCCATGTGCGTACGAATCGGGTTCCTCGTATAAGTGATTACGTCAGACAGGCGTGTGACGGCCGGGTAGTCTGTGATCCGGTGGCCGTTCGCTGGCACGTTTGTTCCGTAATTTTCATCGAAATTTCCGACTTTCAAATTCAAAAAGTATTTGAAACGTTAGCCGTTGACATGAACCATGCCATCCGATGGCATCTCACGGCGCGACGTACTGAAACGGGTCGGCGCCGGAGCGGTCGGCGTCGCAGGACTGGCCTCGGGCGCTGCAGCGACCGGGCCCCCGGACCGTCATATCGTTGGGGCCGGGTCACGGGCGGCCGTACGGGCAGCCAAACGCCGGGCGGATTCGGTTTCCCGGACGCTGGACTTCGGCGACATCGGAACGGCGGTCGCCGGCCAGTTCAGCGACCAGGCACTCGACAAGCTTCAGTCCCGAGACGATGTCCGGTACGTCGAGGCAGACGGGACGATGACGGCGTTCGCTCCCGGACCGCCGGGCGGTGGGGGATCGACGTCCGAATGTCTCCCCTGGGGTGTCGACCGAACCGACGGTGACGTCGCTGACGCCAACGGCGAGACCGGGTCGGGTGCGGATGTCGCGATTATCGACACGGGCATCGACGACGACCATCCCGACCTAGGCGGCCTCGTCGGGGCCGGAAAGGCCTTCACCGATTGCAAGGGCCCGAACTGCAACTACCCCTGGTCGGATGACAACGACCACGGCACCCACTGTGCGGGCACGGCGGTTGCCCCAAGCGGGAACGGAGAGGGCGTCATCGGCGTGTCGACCGAGGCAACCTTGCACGCGGTGAAAGTCCTGGACAAGAACGGCTCCGGATCCTACTCCGACGTGGCAGCCGGAATCAAGTACGTCGCCGACCAGGGCTGGGACGTCGGGTCCATGTCGCTCGGCGGCGGGAAGTCCTCGACCGTGGAGGACGCCGTCGAGTACGCCTACAATAACGGGGTCCTGCTGGTCGCAGCGGCGGGCAATGACGGGCCGTGTACTGACTGTGTCTCGTACCCGGCCGCCGAACCCGAGGTGATCGCCGTCTCCGCGACGACCAAGAACGACTCGCTCGCGGACTTCTCCTCGACCGGATCCCAAGTGGAACTCGCCGGCCCGGGAAAGGACGTGTATTCGGCGATTATCGGCGGTTACGATACGTTCTCCGGGACCTCGATGGCGTGTCCTCACGTGTCAGGTGCCGGAGCCCTCCTCATGGCCAACGGCGCTTCCAACACCAACGCGCGGGACACGCTGAACTCCTCGGCCGAGGACATCGGCCTCGGGAGTAACGAACAGGGGAACGGTCTCGTCGACGCAGCCGCTGCCGTCGGCCTTGATTCCAGTGACGACGGGACCGGCGACTGCTGACCCCTGACCGCGCTTCCGTCAGACGAAAACTCCTCTTTGGTTTATCCAGGTTTAACCAAAACTTATCAAGAATCAGTGCAACTTGTGTCCCGTTATATGTTAGACAGTGACAGGAGCGGGACAGTCTCACGACGGGATGTCCTCCGGGCGACCGGGACCGCCGCGGGGGTTGCGACGCTTGGCGGCGTCGCGTCCGCCGATGACTCCGGGGAGTTCAACATCGGGATCGCACCGGGCGCCTCCGGCGCGGAACGGGAAGCCAAGCGCCGGGCCGATTCCGTACGCAAGACCATCGACTTCGGCAATCTCGGGCGGGTCGTCGTCGGCGAATTCACCGCCGAAGCTCGGGACGCGCTCGAAAAGAACCCCAACGTGGAGTACGTGGAGCCGAACTACACGGCCGAGAAGCTCGGCGAAAAACTCCCATGGGGAATCGATCGCGTGGACGCCGACGTGCTGCACTCAGAGGGGACGACTGGCAGCGGCGCAACGATCGCGATCCTCGATACCGGCGTCGACGACGACCACGAGGATCTAAGCAACAATGTCGACCCGAGCCTGGGTGCTGCCTTCGGCTCCGAGTGTGGCTCCGAGTCAGGCGGCTGTCGGTTCGGGTTGGAGGGGTACAACGGGAACGACTGCAACTACAAATGGTCGGATGACGACGACCACGGTAGCCACGTCGCCGGAACCGCGGATGCCGTCCGGGGCAACAGCGTGGGCGTCGCCGGCGGCGTCTCGACGGAGGCCACCATCATGCCGGTGAAGGTCCTCAGCGGCTGTGGCTCCGGGTCGTATGCCGATATCGCGGACGGCATCAAGTACGCCACCGACAACGGTGCCGACGTCATCAACATGTCCCTGGGCGGTAGCTCCGGGGACTCGACGCTGAAGAACGCTTGCCAGTACGCCTACGATAACGGCGTCCTGCTGGTCGCGGCGGCCGGCAACGACGGCCCCTGCTCGGACTGCGTCTCGTACCCGGCGAAGTACTCGACCGTGATGGCCATCTCCGCGACGGACCCCGACGATTCGCTGGCCGACTACTCCTCGACGGGGCCGGAAGTGGAACTGGCCGGCCCCGGTACGGACGTCCTGTCGACCATCCCGCCCGAGAGCGACGACGGCAGTACGTACGCCGACGGGTACGAGGAGTTCAGCGGGACGTCGATGGCCACGCCACATGCTGCCGGCGCGGCCGGCCAGGTGTTCGCCAACAGTAGCCTGACGAACAAGGAGATTCGCCAGCAGTTGAAGGACTCCGCCGAGGATATCGGCCTCGCCTCGAACGAACAAGGGGCAGGCCTCGTCGACGCCGAGAACGCCGTCGATACCCTTGGGAGTACTGACAGTGCTCCGAGCGTCTCCTGGGTCAACCCATCCGACGGCGAGACCGTCTCGGGCACGATCACGGTCCAGATCGACGCCTCCGACAGCGAGGACAGCGACGACTCGCTGGACGTCACCTACAATGTCGACGGCGGGTCTTCGCGGTCCACCACGTATAATTCCACCTCGGGTTACTACGAGGACTCCTGGGACACAACGACGGTCTCGGACGGCGACCATACCTTGGAAGCCAACGCGACCGATTCCGCCGGCAATACCAGCACCTCGTCGATCACCGTCACGACCGATAACACCGAGAAGGCGCCGACGGTCGACAGCCTTTCTGCCTCGGAGGTCGAGACCAGTGACTCTGATGCGGAGTTCGACGTCGACTGGAGTGTCAGCGACGACGACGGCGACCTCGACTCGGTCGATCTCACGTTGACTGATGACACTGCGGGTGAGACAGAGGACACTGCCAGCGTCTCGGTCAGCGGCGACACGGCCAGCGGCACGACACGGCTGGTCGCAGCGGGAGACGACGGCTCGGGCAACGATTACACTGTCGACGCCACCGTCACCGACTCGAACGGCAACACGGGATCGGGCTCGACGACGGTCAGCGAGACCGAGGACACTAACTCGGCGCCGAGCGCGAGCATTGACGGGCTCAACAACAGGAGTAATCCGCGCTGGGATCGGTACGAGGTCGACTGGAGTGCAAGCGATTCCGACGGCAACCTCGACACCGTCGTCGTCGAGATGCTCGACTCCAGTGGGAACAC
>CAZCXJ010000057.1:0-15775 GCA_964502585.1 uncultured Candidatus Halobonum sp. | reverse complement strand
TCGGAGACCGGACCGCGTGGTTAGCCGGAGGCGGAGTCATCGCCGTGTGTCTTGCCCTCCCGGTCGTCGGCTCGCATCCGTCGGAGCGCCGCGGCTGCCGTACTCGCGTCGTAACCCAAGAAGACGTCGCTGGCGTACTCGCGGGCGACCTCGGTCGCGTGAATCAGGTCATCGACATCTACGTTTACGGCATACAGTTCGACGGAGAACGGAACGCCGAGGTCGTCGAGCCGGGACTCGAATCCCTTAGCGATGGTCTCTAGCCAGTAGGTCGTCCCGTAGTGAGTATCGTACAGCGGAACCACGAACTCATCGACGTGCGCCGCCAAGGTTCCAAGATCAAGCCCGGAGCGAGCGTACAGATGTCCCGGATACGGGTCCGGGTACAGGGTGAGATACGTCCGACCGGGGATCGCTCCGGTGATCTCCGCGACGAAGTCCGTGATAACCGCGGCCCGCCACGCGTCGCGATCGTCGTACTCACTGTCGGCGAACCGGGCGTCACACCGATCACAGCGGCAGTAGCCCTCCCGCGGGAACCCGACATCATCGAGACGGACGTCCGGGTTGACAGCCGCGGAGTCGTCAATGATTTCCAGAAGACCGCGCCGGTACTCGTCGTGGGTCGGACAAACGTACGACCAGTCGAAGTACGGCTGGTCGCGGGTCGCCGGTTCCCCCGCCGCGTTCACGGCCGCTAGATCCGGGTTGCCCTCCACGGCGGCGTTATCGCCGAAACAGGAAACCATGTTCACCGCGTCGATCGGGTCTGCGGCCCGGCCGGTGACGTCCTTCACCTCGTAGAACCCGAGGTCGAACGCGTCCCAGTCGACTTCCTCGGCGTTACGCGTCACCACACCGTACGCGGTCATGAATACGCTTAGCCGGTGGTGGGCGTAAGTCGTTCGGTGCCCTGGTATGCCGGGAGCTCCTCGCTGGTCACCGCGGGGGTCGGGTACGCGAGAGGTGACCGTGGAACGGACGGGAGCCGGTCCGGGGACTATTCAGTCTCGACGTCGACCTCGATTGGGTCGGATCCGGTCGAGAGGACGACGTATACCATGACGACACAGGCGACGAGGACGAGGAGTTTGATTTTGCCTGACATACCATCGGGTAGGATGGATGGCATCATAGCCGTTTCGACACTCCGGCGGCCTTTCGCTCGACCGCCGACCGTCCGGACGCCTCAGTCGATGGCCAGATACTCACCGACGTCCTCGCGGATGATCGTGGCACAATAGCCACATCGGACGCCATCCTCGACGACATCGAAAGTCGTCTCGACCGGTTCGTCCGCGTTGGTAATACAGTCGGGGTTCGGACATGAGAGCAAGCCGACGACCTTGTCAGGCCGCTCCACCCGCGTCTTCTCGACGACCTCGTATTCCCGGACGATATTGACGGTCGCCTCCGGAGCCAACAGCGACAGGACGTCAACTTCCGCCCGGCTGAGTTCGCGGTCCTCAACCTTGACGACGTCTTTCCGGCCGAGTTTGTCCGACGGGACGTTCATGCCGACCGACACACCCAGGCCTTCCGAGCCGTCGATCCCGAGCAGCGCGAGCACCTCCAGCGCGCGGCCGGCAGCCACGTGGTCGATGACGGTCCCGTTCCGGATCTTCGAGATGCGGAGTTCCGGCGACCGGGCCCGGTCGGCATCGTCACGGGTCATTCGTCGCCCCCTGGCCCGTCAAGAAGGGTATCAAGGAGCGCCATTCGAACCGGGACCCCGTTGTGTGCCTGGGTGAAGTAGCGGGCATGTGGCGTCGAATCGACGTCCGGTGCAATCTCATCGACACGAGGTAGCGGATGTAACACAACTAAGTCCTCTCGGGCCGGTTCGAGGGCGGTAGCGTCGATCTGGTACTCGCCCGCGACAGCCCGGTACTCTGACTCGTCGGGGAACCGCTCGCGCTGGATTCGAGTGACGTACAGCACGTCAAGCTCCGGGAGAACGGCCGCGAGGTCCTCGTGTTCACGGAGGCGGGCGCCGGCTTCATGAAGGTCGTACCGGACGTTTCGCGGAAGTCGGAGTGACTCCGGAGCCACGAAGTGCATCCGGGTGTCGAATTCGGTCAGCGCCTCCGCCAACGAGTGGACGGTCCGGCCGTACTTGAGATCGCCCATGATCCCGACTGTGAGGTCGTCGAGTCCAGCGGTCTCGCGGATGGTATACAGGTCCAGAAGGGTCTGTGTCGGGTGTTGACCGGCGCCGTCGCCCGCATTGATGACCGGGACGTCGACGAACTCCGCGGCCATGGCTGCGGCCCCTTCGCTGGGATGCCGGAGGACGAGCGCGTCCGCGTACCCCTCAATGACCCGCACCGTGTCCGCGAGCGATTCCCCCTTTTGGACGGACGAGGACTCGACCGGGCCCATGTCGACCGTGTCCCCGCCCAGCCGTTTCATCGCCGCATCGAAGCTCATCCGGGTGCGTGTACTGGGTTCGAAGAAACAGAGCGCGAGCAACCGATCGGGATGCCGGTCGCCCGCGGTCGCCGGGTCCTCCGCGAACGTCCCCGCTCGGTCGAGGATTTCCTCGATATCCGCCCGGGAGAGTTGGCCGGCAGCCGTGAGGTGTTGGCCTCGCATCACTCGTCCTCGCGACCGGAACGGTCTTGAATCCGTCGGGGCGCTGATCCGGTCGCCTTCGGGCAGTTTTGCACGGTTGTGTCACCAGACCAATGCGGGAGTTTCGAGATTCGAAACGGGGGCGTCGACCGCGCCCAGCACGGTCGGAGAGTGCGTTCGAACGACGACAGGCTTAATTGTTCACCCGGGAGGATATCCTGTCGTGACCGAGCACACCGTCGAGTTCGTCGGCACCGGCGAGACGATCCAGGTGTCGGAGAAAGAAACCATCCTCCACGCCTGTATCGAGGAGGGAATCGCCCAGGAGTACTCCTGTCGCGTCGGGATGTGTCTGGCTTGCTCGGCGGAACTCGTCGACGGCGAGGTCGAACAGACGGTCGCAATCAAGCGCGGCCTCACCGAGGCGGAGGCGGAAGACTACTGTCTCACCTGCATGGCACGGCCACAGAGCGACCTCCAACTCCACCGTGGGAAGTATCCCCCGAGCATCGAGGATGCAGTGACCACAGAAGGCGACGAATCCACGGCCGCCGCCGACGACTGATCCTCTCGTGTTCTGAGAAGGGCCCCGGTCAGTCCGCCGAGACCGCACAATTGTTCGGACCGAGTTCCGCCTCGAACGCGGCATCCTCGTCCAGCGTTGCCCGGCCAAGGTTAGCCTCGACGATCCGCTCAAAATTGGCGGGCTGTGGTGGCATCGCCGTGACGACCCGATCGACGAAGGCCTCTCTGTCGAGTTCGAGGATCGGCAGGGTGCGGAGATCGGCGAGCGGGGCCGCGTAGACTCCGCCGCTCCGGGCGTCCGCGAGGTCGGCGAAATGACCCGGGACAATGGCCGTCGTGTCCGGAAGCGATAACACCCGGTCGTGAAGCGTGGCGTGTAACTGAGCGGCGTACTCGCGGACCGCGGCGTCGCTCGCCTCCAAGTCCGGCCGGCCGACGCTACGCAGGAACAACGCGTCGCCGGTAAACAGGAGCTCGCCTCGTCGGGGCCCGCTCGCCGGGCATTGGAAGACGGTCATCTCGCTCGTGTGGCCGGGAGCATGGACGGCCTTGAGTTCCGTCGATCCGAGGGACAGAGACTCGCCGTCATCGAGGAGGCGAGCGTCGAAGGCCAAGCCGCGCTCTGTGGCACCGGCCGGGAGGGCGACCCGCGCTCCAGTTCGGTCCGCGACCGCCCGAACCCCGCTGACATGGTCGGCGTGAACGTGCGTGTCGAGGGCGTACTGCAAGTCTGCGTCCCGAGCCCGAGCATCGCTGACGTACTGGTCCGCGAACGCGCGGAGCGGGTCGATTACGACCGCCCGACCGTCGCTCACGACCAATGCCGACAGACACCCAGAGGAAGGACGCTGGTACTGAACCACGGTGAGCTCGTTAGTATCGACAATCGGGTCGGCAAGGACCGTACGAGCCCAGGCGTCCATCCCACCCTCGAGGTTGACCGCCTTCACCCCGCTGTCGACGAGCATATCAGCGACGTCGGCACTGGCAGCGCCGCGGCCGCAGACGACCACCATCGGCTCCACGAGTTGGTCGGGAACGAGGTCCGCCGGATCGCCCGTGACCGAGGCTTGGAGGAACCGGACGTGAGGGACCTGGTCGGCCGCGACACTACGGCCCCTGATACGCCAGGTCGCATACTCGTCGCGGTCCCGAACGTCGAGTACGGAGACGGGGTCACCCCTGCGGAGTCGTCGGGCGAGCCTCTCGGGAGTGACGCTGTCCCCCTCCGCCCAGCCGGTATCGCTCATACCCGCCGTTCGCGGGCGTCGGGGGAAACCTTGACGCCCGGCAGGCCCCCTTTGTTCGACATGGACGCCGCAAGCTTCCGGACTGATCTTGAAGACGCGAAAGAGACGGAACTCGGCCGGCTCGGGTCGAACAAACTATTGATCGCGTTGACGGAGGCTGACCTCGAGGCGGCGACCGTTCTCCGGGTAGCCGCGGACAGCGAACATGCGGCCCACGTGACCTTCAGCCAGTGGGCGACCGACGAGACACACGAGGGCGCCCGGGAGGCGTTCGCTTGGACCGCCGACCGCGAGGCGGACCACCGGCGGCGCGTACTGGCGGCACTCGACGAGTCCTACGAGCCCGCCGACGGCGGACCACTCCATGCGTACCTCCGAGAACGGACGACCACGGTCGAACGGACTGCCGCGGGGCTGGTCAGTCGACCGCTCGTCAGCGACCGTACCCACGCCCAGATCGTCTCCTTTTTTATCAACGAGCCGGACGAGAGTCGGGCGAACCTGTTCCGCGCGCTCCGCCAGGAGACCGCCGAGGAGTTAGACCGGGGGCTGGAGCTGCTTGACGAGGTGTGTACTGACGAATCGGACTGGGAGCGGGCCCGCATGGTCGCAGACTACGTGATCGATATCGCGTACGACGAGTACGCCGACAGCCTAGAGGGGTTAGGATTGGACCCGAAGCCAGTCTGCTGACGCGGCCGTCGCCCCCTACTGACCGGTGAATTCGGGGTCGCGTCCGTCGAGGAACGCCGCCACCCCCTCTTCGTGATCGTCCGAGTCATAGACGGCTGCCTGGGCGGCTGCCTCAGCCTCGATCGCCTCACCGATGGAGTCGAACTCCCGCCGCAGGAGCCGTTTCGAAGTTCGGAGCGCGACCGTCGGGCCGGCGGCGATCCGTTCGACGAAGTCGCCGAGGCGCTCCTCGAACTCGCCGGCCGGACAAACGCGGTTCACGAGTCCCAGTTCCGCTGCCTCGTTGGCGTCGAGCAGATCGCCGGTGTAGAGCAGTTCGGCCGCGGTGTTCGCGCCGACGATCCGTGGGAGGAGGTACGAGGTGCCAGAGTCGGCAGCAAGTCCGACACGCCGAAACGAAAACCCGATACTGGCGGTGGTCGAAGCGACCTGGACGTCACAGGCGAGCGCCAGCGCCGCGCCGGCACCCACGGCGGGTCCGTCGATCGCGGCCACCGTCGGGAACTCGCACTCGTGGACGACCCGAACTGCCCGGCCGATCGTCCGGATCACTCGCCTGACGGAGTCGTCACCCGAGGGAGGGCTCTCTGCCCGCTCGACCATGGCGTCGATATCTCCACCGGCACAGAACGCTGGGCCGTCCCCGACCAACACCGCACAGCGGACGTCCGTACCCTCCAGCGCACGGACGGCCGTGACGAGTCCTTCACATACGGGGGTGGACAGCGCGTTCCGCCGGTCGGGGTCTGTGAGTCTGATTCTGGCGACGGGCCCGTCCGACGCGGCAGTCCCGTCGAGCGTTTCCCGGTCTATCCGAACGCGGTCCGTCTCGAGGTCCGTCATCGGTGTGTCTCACTCCCGGTCCCGAAGCTCGAACTTCTGAACTTTGCCGGTCGTGGTTCGGGGAAGTTGGTCCACGAACTCCACCTCGCGCGGGTGTTTGTACTCCGCCAGCGAGTCCAGACAGAACTGCCTGATCTCTTCGGCGGTGACCTCGGCACCCGGGGCCCGAACGACGAACGCCTTCACCGTCTCGCCGCGGCGGTCGTCCGGGATGCCGACGACAGCGGCGTCGGCGACCCCCTCGTGTTCGAACAGGAGTTCCTCCACCTCCCGCGGGTACACATTGTATCCGCCAGTGACGATGACGTGTTTCTCGCGATCGACCACGTAATAGAAGCCGTCGGCATCGTGATAGCCGATGTCCCCCGTGTGGAACCAGCGTTTGCCGTCGGCGTGAGTGAACGCCGCCTCGGTCGCCTCCGGGAGGCCGGCGTACCCCTTCATGACGTTCGGGCCACTCACGACCAGTTCGCCCGTGACCGCGTCGAGGTCGGTGGTATCCTCGTCAACAGGGCCCGTCTCGACTGGCGGGACGGGGTCGAACGTCTCGTCGACGACTCGACAGTCGACGTCTCGGAGTGTCTTGCCGATCGAGCCGACGCGGCGCCCCGCCTCGGGACTATTGAAGTGGGTGACGGGGCTGGTCTCCGTCAGTCCGTACCCTTCGTAGATTTTCACGTCGTACAGGTCCTCAAACCGGTGGAGCACTTCGGCCGGAATGCCTGAGCCGCCGACCCCACACATCCGGAGGGACGAGAGGTCCCGATCGGCCGCGTCCGGCTGGGTGATGATGTCGTTGTACATCGCGGGGACGCCGTGCATCAGCGTCAGCCGTTCCGCCTCGATCAAGTCAAGCGCGCCGTCTGGGTCCCACGACGGGACGGGATAGTAGGCACCACCCGCGAACAGGGTCGCGTTCATCACGACCGTCATACCGTAGATGTGAAACAACGGTAACACGCCGAGCTGCTTGTCATCGGAGGTGATGCCGTCCGGGGGGAGCGTGGCTGAGACCCTGGCGTTCGAGGCGAGGTTCTCGTGAGTGAGCTGGACCCCTTTCGGTTGCCCGGTAGTTCCGGAGGTGTACGGCTGACAGGCCACATCGTCGGCCGCTCGGTCTACCGTCTCGAAGCCTGGCGTCCCACAGAACGTCTCGAAGTCCGTTCCTGTCGCGGCCGCGTCTCCGACCGTGATCACCTGTTCGACGGCAGTATCGCCCCGGACCTCTTCCACGAAGGGAACGAGATCGGCCCAAGCGACGACGATGCGAGCTCCCGAGTCGGCGAGGAGATGTTCGATCTCCCGAGCCTTGTACTGGGGGTTCATCGGAACGGCGACCGCGCCGGCTCGGAGTGTCCCGTGGAAGGCGACCACGAACTGTGGAAGGTTCGGTAGGTATATTGCCACCCGGTCGCCGGGATCGATCCCCGCGTCGGCGAGTCCGGAGGCGAACGCGCCGACCTGGCCCCACAACTCACGGTACGTAATCGACGCGTCACGGAACACGACAGCGGGTCCGTCCGGATGCTCGTCCGCGGCGGCCGCGACGTGGGTGACTAGGTTCGACATGCGGTTGACCCTGCGAGGCGGGCGAAAAAACTCTGCCGCCAACTTCGCCGGGTCAAACCAGGTTCGCGAACGCGTCGCCAGCCAGCCCCGTCTCCGACGGGACCCGGATGTGGCCGTCCGTGACGGGGACAGGGTCCCTGACCAGGTCCGTCGTCAGCCGGTCGACTGTCGCCAACCCCTGAGCACGGGTACCAGCCGTCGGGAGAGCCGCCGCGAGGTGGACGGCCCCCGTCCGTGCCACCGCTGCGTCGACTGTAGTCGTCACGATCGGGGTGACATCGCGCCGCGTGGCTGCCCGCGCGAGGGCCAGTCCCCGCTCGAGGCCACCAAGCACCATGGGCTTGATTACAATCACGTCGGTCGCGTCGGCAGCGAGAATCGTCCGCGGGTCGTGTACGGTCACGGCCTCGTCGAGTGCTATCGGCGCGCCGTCGCGTTTGCGGAGCGCCGCGTGGCCCGCGAGATCGTCAGCCGGAAGCGGCTGCTCGACGTACTCCAGCCAAGCGAGTTCATCGACGGCACGTCTAGCCGTGGCACGGTCCCAGGCCCCGTTGGCGTCCGCCCGGACCCGAACGTCCGGGCCGACAACCTCCCGCACGGCATGCAGGCGGTCGAGATCCGCATCGAGCGGTCGCACGCCGACCTTGATTTTCAAGGTTCGAAAGCCGTCGGCGACGGCTTGTTCCGCGGCCACGGCGGTCTCTGTCTGGGGGCTGTCGCCGATTGTTGCGTTGACCGGGACGGTGTCGACCGGGTGCGGGGCAAGCGTCGCAGCAACCGGGCGGTCACGGTAGCGGGCCAGGGCGTCCCTGATTGCGAGTGTCACGCCGTGGCGCGCGGCCGGGAGCTGGTCGCCAGAAACGTCCGCGCCGTCTTGGAGGGCGGTGAGTGCCCGGCGGCAGTCAGCCAACGACTCGGTCCATCCGGGGAGGGGAGCCGCCTCGCCGATGCCGGTCGTAGCGTCCGTCCGCAGCCTGACGAGCGTCCCGGTCCGTCGGTCGAGCGTGCCACGGGCGGTGGTGAGCGGGCGGGCGAGGTCCAGCTCGAAATCCTGAAGTTCGAGTGTCATTCCCTCATGTCCCCAAGCCGATTGCGAACAGGGCCGCGAACGCGGCTAGCAGTTTGCCGGTCCGTTCGAGAGCCGGGTTGAGCGCGTCGCCGGACGTCTCTGTCAGCACCGTCCGGGCGACGGCGATCCCGTACGGGACTGTCAGCAACGGTAGAAGCACTGTCAGGTCGCCCGTCGTCGCGAGGAACACGAAAGGGATGGAGTAGGCCATTCCGAGCAGGCCGACGTACTGGACACGCGACGCGGTGTATCCGAGGCGGACGGCCAGCGTCCGTTTGCCCGCGGCAGCGTCCTCCTCGCGGTCGCGGATGTTGTTCACGACGAGGACGTTCGTGGCAAGGCCTGCGATCGGGAGTGCCGCCACGAACGCCACCAGCGGGACCAGCTCCGGACGGGGGAGGAGCGTGAGGAACGGAACGCCGAGCACGGCTGCAGCCTGGACGAAGTATGTTCCCACGACGGCGACCAGACCGAAAAAGACGAACACGAACAGGTCCCCGAGACCGTGATAGCCCAGCGGATACGGCCCTCCCGTGTAGGCGACCCCGGAAGCGATCGAGACCAGTCCGACGACCAGGATCGGGAGGCCGCCGATCCAGACGAGATACACGCCGACGAGGACGGCAGCGGCGAAGGTGAGCCAGGTGGCGCGCTTGACCGCGGCCGGAGGGATCAGACCACCGGCGGTGACGCGCGTGAAACCCTCCCGATCTGGGGTGTCCGTCCCGCGGATCCCGTCGTAATAATCGTTGGCGAAGTTGGTCCCGATCTGGATGAGGGCTGCGCCGATCAGCGCAGCCAGGGCGGGAAGCGGTGCGAACACGCCGTCCCGCACTGCCAGGCCCGTCCCGACGACCACGGGCGCGGCAGCCGCGGGGAGCGTCTGCGGGCGGGCGGCCATCACCCACGCCCGGCGCCGGGAAACCTCTCGTGGCCCCGTACTCATGATACGGCACTGAGGCGGCGAAACGCAAAGCGACTGTGGTTCCGCCCGGTCGGCGTCAGTAATGCCACGGGAACGCGGAGAAGTCGGGCTCGCGGCCCTCAAGGAAAGCGTCCCGGCCTTCGCGAGCCTCGTCAGTCATGTACGCCAACCGGGTGGCCTCACCGGCGAACACCTGTTGCCCGACCATGCCGTCGTCCGCGAGGTTGAACGCGTACTTGAGCATGCGCATCGCGGTCGGGGACTTCCCGGCCATCTCGGCGGCCCATTCCAACGCGACGTCCTCGAGGTCCTCGTGAGGGACGACTTCGTTCACCATACCCATCTCGGCGGCTTCGACTGCGGAGTAGGTCTTCCCCCTGAAGAACACCTCTCGGGCCTTTTTTTGGCCAATCTGCCGGGCGAGATATGCGGACCCGAACCCGCCGTCGAACGAGGCGACGTCCGGATCGGTCTGGAGGAACTTCGCCTCCTCACGGCTCGCGAGCGTTAGGTCACACACCACGTGAAGCGAGTGGCCGCCACCCACCGCCCAGCCCGGGACGACCGCAACGACAGGCTTGGGCATGAACCGGATGAGCCGCTGCACTTCCAGGATATGCAGTCGCCCCGCCTTCGCCTCTCGAACCAGGTCGTCCTCGTCTTCGGCAGGGGCATCGTCGCCACGATACTCGTACCCGGAGCCGCCACGGACCGACTGGTCGCCGCCGGCGGAGAACGCCCAGCCACCGTCCTTCGGTGAAGGGCCGTTGCCCGTCAGCAGGACGCAGCCGACAGTCGCCTGCTTGCGGGCGTGGTCCAAGGCGGCGTACAGCTCGTCGACGGTCCCGGGACGGAAGGCATTGCGGACGGCCGGGCGGTCGAACGCCACCCGGACCGCGTCCACGTCCGTGCCACGATGGAAGGTGATGTCGTCGAACGCGTCGCTCCCGTCGACCGGTTCCCACCGGTCCGGGTCGAACAGTTCAGAGACCCGCGTCATGCCGGTGCTGGCGCCCGGAACACGCAAAAAACTGTCTGCATAGGGGACAGGAACGGGACTACTGTTCGGCGACCCGGTCGACGACGCGCTGTTTCAGCGCCTCTCGGGCGCGGTGAGACCGTTCCGCGTCCGTCCGCACTTCGATCACGTGGCTGCCGGGACGCTCGACGGCCTCCTGATAGGTCTCGCGGAACCGCATGGCGTCGTCGACTCGGTCGTACGTGAGGTCATACAAACCGGCCGTGTGCGAGAAGTCAAGCCCGTGGGGCGTCTTGAACTGCTCGGTAAACGGTGGGTCAAACTGTTCGATCGGGAGGGCGTGAAAAATCCCGCCACCGTCGTTGTTCACCAAGACCACCGTCGCGTCGACGTCGCATCGCTCGAGCGCCAGCAGCCCGTTCATGTCGTGATAGTACGCCAGGTCGCCGACGACGAGCGTCAGCGGATCGGCCGTGGCACTACCGGCACCCAAGCCCGTGGAGACAACCCCATCAATCCCGGAGACGCCACGGTTCCCAAGAACGGTTAGTGAGCGGTCGGCGGGCTCGGCGAACCGGTCGGCGTCCCGGACTGGCATCGAATTCGAGACGACGATCGTCGACGGGTTCGGGGCGAGGTCGAACACGTCCGCCAGTATCCGCCCCTCCGTCGGCATCGAGACCTCGGCATCGGCCGACGATCGTGCGGCGGCGACCGTCTCCCAATGAACCTGCTCCGCGGCCGCCCAACGGTTCCGCCAGGCGGTCGAGTCCGGGCCCTCGACATGGCGAGCGACGGCGGCAGCAAGCCGTGACGGCTCGGCCTTCACCAGGTCAGTGGCGGTGAACTCCGCCTCCCGCCACCCGCCTGCCGGGTCGACGACCAACTGCGGGGCGTCGACACGAGCGAGGTACTTTCGGAGCGATTTCGACGTCGGGGAAGCGCCCACCCGGAGGACGACGTCGGGAGCAGGCCAGTCCGCGGTGGCCGAAGCCGTCAAGAAGCCGTCGTGCCCGCCAATCACGGTGGCCACCCGCGGGAGGGGCCCGAACCGGAGGCCCGAGAGTGGGTCCGCTAGCACCGGGAAGCCAGTCGCGTTTGCCAGCGCCGCCATCGCCTCCGGGTCGATCCCCGACGGGTCGGACGGCCCTGCGACGACCAGTCCGCGTTCGGTCGAGAGCGTCTCCACGACCTCCCGGACCGCCCGCTCGTCCAGGGTCGAAGCCCCGGTGGTCGTCCGGACGAACGGGCGGTCATCGGGCCGTCCCGTCGCGGCGAGATCGGGAAGGTCGTCCGGAACGTCCCCGCTCACCGGCGTTGGTTCAAGCGGTTTCTTGAACGGGACGTTGAGATGAACCGGGCCCGGTGGCTGACCTTGGGCGGTCGCGACCGCACGTCCGATGGTGGTCCGGAGCGAGCGGAGCCTGCGTGGCTCCGGCGCCGGCTCGGGGAGGTCGGCGTACCATCTGGGAGCGGCCCCGTACAGCTTCTCCTGGTCGGCAGTCTGGTTGGCCCCTGAATCGCGAAGCTCCGGGGGACGGTCGGCCGTCAACACCAGCAGAGGGACTCGGCCCCGATCGGCCTCCATCACCGCGGGGTGGAAGTTGGCGGCAGCGGTGCCGGAAGTACAAACGAGGGGCGTCACGTCACCCGTCCGTCGGGCGCGCCCCAGCGCGAAGAACGCGGAGGAGCGCTCGTCGAGATGTGAAAGGACCCGGATGTCCCCCTGGTCGGCCAGCGCGACGGTGAGCGGCGTCGACCGACTGCCGGGCGTCACACAGACCGCCCGGACACCCGCCCGGACGAGTTCGGCCGCGATCGCACGCCCCCACAGCGTGTTGCGGTTGGGCGCTGTCATTGGGCGTCGTTGGATCCGCCGGGTCTTAGGCTCGGGGAAACGGCCCGGGGGCCGCGCCGTTGGGCCGGCAGTCGCGTTCTGGGAGTCAGTCCAATAGGTCCCGCTCGAGGAGTCGGACGTTACGCATGTTCGCTTTCCAGGTCGCGTCGAAGACGTCGCCGAGAAGTGGGATCGACCCCCCCAACAGGTCGATGCAGACGTTCGACAGCATCACGAGGAGCGTCCTCCGAGAGACGCCAAGCCGGATTCCTTCGGCCACGATAAGCAGCGAACAGACCAGGCCAAAGGAGTCACCGACCACCGGTAGCAGCCCAACGAGCGCGTCGACGCCGACCCGGTAGTTGACGACCGGTATCCGGACGGACTCGTCGAGCAGTTCCGCTAGCCGCCTGGCACGGGCGACTCGTTGCTCGATCGCGTCCGCCGTTACCGTCACCGTCGGGGTGTCCGCCATACGCACGCTCCGGGGCGCCCCCGGTTACAGCTTCCGCTCGGCGTCCTCGGCGAGTTCGGCCATGCGCTTCCCGACGCGGCCGGCGTTGGAGAACTCGTCGTCGGACATGGCCGACGCGAGCGCGTTCCCCAGGACGAATACGGCATGTTTGTGCTCGCTTTTCGACTTGTGGACGTGGGACGGGTCAACCCCGAGGCCCTCATACGGTTCGAACAACGCGGGGTCGACGTCTTCCCGCTCGCGGAAGTACTCCATGATCGTTACCATCTGTTCGTGGAGTTCGAGGAGTTCGTCCTTGTGCATGGAGGCGGATACGCGAGAGAGGCGTTTAAGGGTTGTTCGGGTGTCGTTGCCACGCCACCGTCGTTGCACTCCGGGTACCCCCTGTCAGCGAGGATACCCATGGCTGACGAGCAGGTGCATCCGACGGCAGAAGCCCCCCGTCAGAAGACGTACTCGTCTTCGTGGCCCATCATCCCGTCGTCCTCGAAGCCCGGCTCCTCGTCGTTCTGCGGGCCGCTCGTCTTGTAGGCTTTCATCCCGGTTGAAAGCAACTCTTCGATAGCCTCTTCCCGGTTGACGAACTCGCCCTGTTCGACCATCTGGGCGATCTGCATCTCAAGATGCTCCGGAACCGTGATCTCGACTTTTGGCATCTGGGTCGGGGCTTGACGCAGGGTCTATTTAAAACTGGCGGGGGTTCTTTCGTAACGAAATAATCGAGCGCCCACATTCGGAAAGTTTAGTTTTGGAATGCGAAATGGAGGTTGTTGATTCTCGTGAACTCGCGGACGACTGTGCCGCGGGAACGCCGTGTTCGAATCGACAGGTAGGAGCGGTGATGGTCCGTCTCGAACCCGACACGCTTTGGTGCACGCCGGGCGAATGGAGGATATGGTCACGGACGCGACGGACCTCTACGAGGAGTTCGGGGCCGATCGGTTGCCACCGGGCCAGCGGGAGACCGAGCGGTTCCCCGTGCTCTCGAAGTCGGGAGTGCCGGAGTGGGATCCCGACTCATGGACGTTCGAGGTCTGGGGAGCCGTCGACAGGTCCCTGACGTTCGACTACGAGGAGTTCACCTCGCTCCCGGCGGTCACCCAGCGACAGGACTTCCACTGTGTCACCGGGTGGTCCCGGTTCGACTGCGAGTTCACGGGCGTGCCGTTCCCGGACCTCGCCGAACGAGCTGGCATTCAGGACGATGCGGTCCACGTGATGTTCCACGCCCTCGACGGTTACACGACCAATCTCCCGCTCTCGGAGTGTCTCAGAGAGGAGGTATTGTTCACCTGGGAGTTCGACGGCAACCCGCTGCCCGAGGAGCACGGGGGTCCATTGCGGGTCGTTACCCCCCACAAGTACGCGTACAAGGGGGCCAAGTGGGTCACCGGCGTCGAGTTCCTAACCGAACCCGAGCGGGGCTACTGGGAGAAGCGGGGCTACTCGAACACGGCGAACCCCTGGAACGAGGAGCGGTACGGCTGAGTCGGGGCGCTGGCCGCCCCCGAGGGCCACCCCGGAAGGACACCCTCAAGACGGAGGCGACGCAACGACGGCTGATGAGAGGGTCGGGGCAGGAGACGACGGTGACCGACATCGACGCCACGGGCGCAACGCTGGTCAGTCGTTCATGTCCCGTTGGCGACGTCTCCTTCCGCGCGTTCCTCGCGGAGCGGGGAACACCCCGTGTCCACTGGGCCTCGCCGAGCGGGTTGGAACTCGTGGGGAGCGGGGCGGCCGTCCGGCTCGAAGCGACCGGACCGGACCGGTTCGACCAGCTTCGGACCAACGCGGCGACCGTTTTCAGTGACATCGATCACGATGGGGCTCGGCCCACCCGTCCGCGAATGCTCGGCGGACTCGCGTTCGACGCCGAACACGACCCCGCGCCGCCGTGGGAGGGGTTTCCGAGCGCCGGGTTCGTTCTTCCGGCAGTCCAGTTGGTTCGGGGACCGGACGAGACACATCTCACAGTGACGCAATACGGGCCCGACGTCACCCCAGAGGGAGTCAACACGGCGCTCGCGGACGTCCGGGACGCCCTGGTGGACCTCCCGATGATGCGCCCCAGCGGCGGTCCACCGGGCGTGACGGCCACTCGGTGGCGGCCCGGCAAGGAGGAGTGGACCGGCCAGGTCGAGCGTGCGGTCGCTCGGATTCGGGACGGAACCCTCCGGAAAGTTGTCCTCGCTACCGCACTGGAAGTGGACCTCGCAGCTCAGGTTGACGTTCTCGACACGCTGGAGCGGTTGCGGCGCACCTACCCGGACTGTTACCGATTCCTGGTCCAGCCGGTCCCCGAGGCAGCGTTCTTCGGTCCGCCGCCGGAGCGGTTGGTCCAGCGTCGAGACCAGCAGGTTCGGACGGAAGCCCTGGCAGGGTCGATGCCACGTGGCGAGACCCCCGAGGAGGACGCGGAGTTCGCCCGGTCGCTCCGCGAGGACGCGAAACTCCAAGAGGAGCAGCAGCTCGTCACCGAGACGATCCGGGACCAGCTGGGCGAGTTCGGGGACGTCCGGGTGGGGGAGCAACGCGTCCGGAGGCTGTCCAACATCCAGCATCTTCAGACGCCGATCGAGGCGGAATTGACCGCCCCCGTGCACGTCCTCACGCTCGTTGAAGCCCTCCACCCGACGCCGGCCGTCGGCGGCTATCCCCCGGCGGCCGCCCTCGAAACCATTCGGGACACGGAGACGTTCGAGCGCGGCTGGTATGCCGCCCCCGTCGGCTGGTTCGACGCCGCCGGCGACGGCGAGTTCGCCGTCGGGATCCGTGCAGGGATAGCGGGCGGCCGGACGGCGACGCTGTTCGCCGGCATCGGCATCGTGGCCGACAGCAACCCAGCCGCCGAGTGGGACGAACTCCAGCCGAAGGTCCGGCCGATCCTGGACGAGCTCGAACGGAGAAAGTGAGCCGCGCTCGCTGGGACGCGCTTGCGAGTGCGTTATCCCCTAGCAAAGCACTTAACCACCGCCGTCGCCGATTTCCTGGTAACTGCCCCCATGAACGAAGTCCAACTGGAAGTGGCGAAAG
>CAZCXJ010000056.1:0-16183 GCA_964502585.1 uncultured Candidatus Halobonum sp. | reverse complement strand
CGGTCGGCTCGTCGAGTTCCTTCCGGATCTTCGCGTTGATCTCCTGGCGCTTGTTCAGCGTGTCGTCGAGTTCCATGTCCCCCAGGACCGCCCGGAGGGTGGTCTGTGCCAGGTTAGACACGGCGTTCTTGTAGTCGTCGACCTCGAGGAACGCCTTCCGCGCGTTCATGACCTTGATGTACACGACGGCGTCGGCGGTCACGGGGGAGTTGTCCCGAGTGATTGCCTCCTGACGGGGGACGTCCAAGGTCTGTGTCCGCATGTCGAACGCGTACGTGCGGGAGACGAACGGGGGGATGAAATTGATCCCCGGTTCGAGCAGCTTCCGGTATTCACCGAACACCGTCAGCGCCTCCTTCTCGTAGGCGTCGACGATCTCAACGGCGGAATAGACGGCCGCAACGACCAGCGTGAGAAACAGCAGGCCGAGCAGTGCCAGCCCGATTCCGCCGAACTGCAGTGGTACGAGGACCATAAGTAATGGTGAGCCCTCGCGAGGTTAAGTGTTCGGACGCGGGGGTGCGCACGCGATCACGCCGACCCGATAACCGTTCCCCCGGTGGCGTGGCTGTCGCGGTTACTCCGCCTCCCGTTCCTGGTCGGGGTCCCCCACGGATTCGTCGTCTCGTGACTCCCGGGCGGCCTCCCGGGCCGCCCGTGTCTGTTGGTCTCGTTCCCGCGCCAGTTCCCGGTCGATCTCGTCCTCGATCGGGCCGAGCGACTCCACGGTGAGGACGTTCCCCCCGCCCGGATCGATCACCATCACTTCGGTCCCTTCGGGGATCTCCCCGTCCATCGAGCGGGCCGAGTAGTACGGGTTGAACCCACCCTCATCGAGTTTGATCTCTCCCTCCGTAGGCGTCACCCGCTCCGTTACCCGCCCGGTGGCCCCTTTGAGCGAGCCAGAGTCGGTCGTTTGAGCCTGTCCTTTGCCACCGTACAGGTCGAATTCCCGGTAGCCGTAGAACGTGATCGCTCCGAAGACCAGGACCAGCATTCCAAGGATGAACGGCCCGGCAAGGGGACCAAGGAGTAATCCGACCAGCCCGGCGGCTAGCAGCGCAACCCCGACGACGATGAAGTGTGCACCCGGGACGAGCGCCTCCGCTATCGAGAGCCCGAGCCCTGCGGCGACGAGCAATAACGGAAGCGTCTCAGGCCCGACGAGCCCGGACTGGAGCGCAAGCGCGGGGGACATACCCGAAGGTCGGGGCCGACCGAACTTAAGGTGTGGCCGCGAACAGCAGGGCGAGCGTGGCGACGACTCCCAGGAGTACGAACACCACATTCTCGATGTCAGGTGACTCCGGCTCGATCGGCTCCCGCTCCGGTTCGACGATCCCGTCGGGGCCGACCTCGTCAACCGCGAAGCGCCACTCCTGCTCCTCGCTTTCACCCTCCACCGTCGCATCCGGCGAGGGAGTCGGGGAATCGTTCCCGTCGCCCGACTGCTCTGGATCCGTGCCCGAGCCGTCCGGGCCGGCTGGACCGGCGGTGCCGTCCGTCATTACTTGCCAATTGGTATCGACGTCCTAAAGCAATATCGCACCGGGTCCGGAACCGGCCCGCCGGTCCAGCGGGGTTACGGAGAGTCACGGAGAAAGCCCCGCCATTCAGGGCGAGGAGGATGTCAGTCCTCCCCACCCGGTGAGCCAACGTCGCCTTCGTAGACCACCCCTCGCTCTGCATCGAGTGTTACTGTCGTTCCGTCGGTGACCGTCTCGGGAACGGGAGCGCCTGAGATCATCGGTAAGCCGAGTTCCCGGGCGACGAGGGCCGGATAGCCGGTCAATCCCCCTCGCGCGTCCACGATCCCCGCCAACCGACCAGGATCCCCGGCGAACTCCGCGTCGAACCCCCCGGGGAGCGCGAGGACCGCCCCGTTGGGGACGTCGCTCAAGTCGCCGTCGGCCGTCCTGGCCAGCGGCCCCGTGACCCGTCCCTTGACGACAGTCCGCCCGGTCGCGACCGTCTCGGCGGCGACGTGAAGCTTCAGGGTGTTGGTCGTGTCAGTCCCCTTGAGCTCCGTCATCATGCCGGAAAGCACAACCAGGGTGTCGCCGGATTCGGCAGCCCCCGAAGACAGGGCCGCCGAGACGGCCTCATCGAGCATCGCCTCGATCCCCTCGCTGTATCCGGAGAACACTGGACGAACGCCCCACGATAGGGCGAGCTGGCGTCGAACACGATCGGATGGCGTCGTCGCGACGACGGGAACCCCCGGGCGGAACTTGGCGGTTTTCCGGGCGGTGTACCCCGATTCCGAGGCGGCGACGATCGCCCCCGCGTCGACGTCCCGGGCGAGATACCGAGCGGACCGTGCCAGGGCTTCCGTTCGGGAGTCCGCATCAGCCGTCGGCACCCGCGACTCGCGGGTTTCCGCGTACTCCGGGCTGGACTCGATCCGGCGGACGATCCGGTCCATGGTCTCGACGACCCGGACCGGGTGGTCCCCGATCGCCGTCTCGCCCGACAACATCACGGCGTCGGTCCCGTCGAGCACGGCGTTGGCGACGTCCGACGCCTCGGCGCGCGTGGGTCTGCGCGCGTGCATCATCGAGTCCAGCATCTCCGTGGCCGTAATGACGGGCGTGCTCGTCTCCACACACCGTCGGATCACGCGCTTCTGGATGACGGGCACCTCCTCCAGCGGACACTCGACTCCAAGGTCGCCGCGGGCCACCATCACGCCGTATGCCGCCTCCACGATCCGGTCGATGTTCTCGACTGCGACCTCCCGCTCGATCTTGGCGATCACGGGGATCTCCGCTCCACGCTCCTCGAGTGCGTCGCTTACCGCGTATACGTCGCTCCCGTCCCGGACGAACGATGCGGCAACGAAGTCGGCCCCGGCGTCGGCGGCAAGGTCCAGTTCCCGCTCGTCTGCAGTCGTGATTCGCTCGACGCCGAGGTCCACTCCAGGAACGTTCACCCCCTTTCGGGACTCGAGTTCGCCGCCGGACCTGATCTGTGCGACCACCTCCTCCCCTTCCACGCGCTCGACGACCGCCTCGATGCGCCCATCATCGACCAGAAGCCGATCACCCGGCCCGGCCGCCGTGATGGAGTGCGTGAGCCCCACCGCGTTCGACGTCACGTCCGCTCCTTGGTAAAACCGGACCGTGGACCCAGATTCCAGCCGAACCCCCTCATCGGTCTCGGCCGTTCTCACTTCCGGGCCCTGGAGATCGACCATCGTGGCGAGCGGCTGGTCCCCACGCTCGTCGACCGCCTGGACCCTCTCGATGATTGCGGCCCGATCGGCGGTCGTCCCATGGCTTGCGTTCAACCGCGCGACGGCCATTCCCGCCTCCGCGAGGGCCCCGATCGTTTCTCCGTCGTCGGACGCGGGTCCCAGGGTACAGACGATTTTCGCGCGCCTCATTTCCTACGGGGTTCGCCCGACAGGGTCTTAAATCTGCGAGGAGGGAGTCGCTCACGAGTAAATCGTTTTGGTCGCCTCGCGGCGGCTGGTTCGAGCCTCCGCCCTTCTCCACCGGGGGATCTCGCCGCTTCCCGATGTCGAAAGGAAACACCGTCAGCCTTGGAAAAAAATCCGCCCTCGGTTCGTGGCGGTACGGACCCGGTTCAGAGTAACCCTGTCTTCTGGAGCTTCATCAGGTCCTCGGTATCGAGCGTTTCGCCGTCCTTGAATTTCTGATAGATTTCTTCGGCTTCCTTCCGCTCTTCCTCCTGCCGCTGTTCGCGTTCGGCCTTCTCTTCCTCCTCTTCTTTCTTGTCGAGCTCGCGAAGCCGCTTCTGGACACGCACGAAGTCCTCGTGGTGCCGGTCAGCGGCCTCCTGCGCCTCGACGAACAACTCGTGAACCTCGTCGGCCTCGTCGCGGATGTCGTCGGCCTCGCGGTAGGCCTCGATCATCTGGTTGTGATGTTCCTGGGCTTCGTCCGCAAGTTCCGTCACTTTCTGGTGGTGTTTGGACGCCTCGGCCCGGGTTTCCTCGGCTTCCTCGACCAGTTCTTCCAGTTCGCCGCTCTGATCGACCTTCTGCTTCTTCTCGGCGAGTTCCTCGCGTTTCGTCTCGATCTTCTCGATGAGTTCCCGCTCAGCGTCGCCGGACAGGACCTGGGTTTGTTGTTTGAACTCGAGGTCTTCGATCTCTTCCTTGAGTTCCTCAATCGATTTTCCCTCGTTGAGTTCCAGGTCCTGTTTCATCTCCTCGACCTGGTCGAACAGTTCGTTGGCGTCGGCGTTGAGTTCGTTGCGTTTCTCTTTGTGTTCCTGTACTTTGTCGTTGAGCTCGTCCCGTTTCTCCCGATGCTCCTGGGCCTCGTCGACCTTCTCTCGGGTTTTCGCGTTGAGTTCGTCGCGTTTGGAGGCTCGCTTGGAGGCCATCTGATTCAGCTCGTTTCGTCGGTCGCGCAGCTTTCCAGCGAGCTTGATGAGTTCCCCCTTAGAACCGTTCTCCAGTTTACTGTCGGACAATTCCACGTTGTTCGATTCGTTCAGCGGTTCGAGATCGTGTTTTTCGAGGACTTCCTGTTTTGTTACCATGGTTGCTCCGTCGATACCAGTCCCGTGCCGGGCATGGCTCCCGCTGTCGGATGACTTCGTGTAACCGACTGCGGGGTAAAACGCCGTGTCATTCTGCGTACGATGCCACGCGCCCGAGGGCGCTCTGGTAGCTTCAGATACGGCGGTTCTCGTGATAAATACTTCGGTGGATTGTCGAGTGAAACTTGGTACCATACCGCTTGAGGACGGCAGTATTCGTGCGCCAATCCCTCCCACGCCTGCGGGCGCGAAGAGGGCCGCGCAACGCTGCCCGGGTCAGACGTCATCGATCCCCCCCAACCGGGTCCCGTCCAAGAGGTAGACCTGTGCTTCCGGCATCGCCTCCGGGAGGAACGGGGCTAGGAAGCTGTCACTGTCGTTCACGCGGGTTCCTCCAGACCGGTCGTTGAACGCTGGAAAGACGATCAACTCGGGTGGATCCGACTCCCCGGACCGGGTGGAGTCCAGTGCCGCATCGGCAAATGCGGGGAGGTCCACGCGTCCACGAAGCCACGCCCGCTCGATACGGCTCCCCCCGACGGTATCCTGAAGCCGGACGAGCGGGTGTTCGTGTCCCATACAGATGACCGTCGCATCCGAGAGAGCCCTGGCGGGCCAGGTGTGTCCATGGAACAGGCCGACGTCGCCGACACGCTCCCCCTCTGCGGGCAGCGCTTCGAGTCGGTCACCGGCGGTCTCGACGACCCCCGCGTCGTGGTTGCCACGGGCGAGCGTCACCGGCACCGAAACCGCGTCCAACAACTCGTGCACCTCCCGCCGTTCGGCCCCTTCCGAGGCCCCAATCTGGTGGCCCAGATCGCCAAGGATCACCAACCGCTCGGCATCCACGGTATCGATGAGCGACACGACGCGCTCCCGTCGTTCGTCGGCAGCACTGGCGAGTTCGACCCCACGCTCGTATCGGAGTCCAGCTTCGATACCGGCGTGATAGTCCGCGATCAACAGCGTCCGATCCCCCGCAAGGGTCGCAGTCGCCGCCGGCGCGTCCGGGACCGGCTCGACGCGAGCCATTCAGATCGGCTTCAACCGGTCTTCCCCCGGCTCGTAGCACTTGCCGCTCATGAGTGCATCTTGAATGGCGTCGTCAACCTCGGCGGCGGCAACGTCGTGCTCGTCGACGACCGCCGCGACCACCTCGTCCCTAGGAGCCCCATCGCCGTCATCGAGGTCTTGCATCGCCGCCACGGCCGCCTCCTCCAGGTCGACGTCCCCACCTGTCGTCGCGCCCTCCTCGTGGGTCGTCGACTCACCCTCATCCGTCGTGTCAGGCTCCGCGGTCGCCTTTTCTGGCGCGGGCGTCGCGATGTCTGCCTCCCCCGGGTCGTCGACTTCGCTTCCGGTGGCGAAATCGGTCCCGTACTCGGCCTCGATTTCCTCGCGTTCCTCGTCACCGAGGACCTCCTCTTGCTCGAAGCTGTCGACGTCGGGGTCGGCTTGTTCGCCCGTCGGGCCGCTGTCGTCGGTATCGAAGTCCCCCAGTTCGTCGTCGAACGGTTCGGCCACCGAGTCCCCCGCATCAAAGTCCCCTAAATCGTTGTCATCGGCGGCACCCCCGACGGTTGCGGGTTCCGATTCGGCGGTTCCCTCCACCGCCGGTTGCTCGGTGGCTTCACCCACTGCCGCCACCTCCGAGGCCGACCCGGCCGGCTGTCCCGGTGAGGTGTCAGCGTCGCCGCCGGTGCTCGCTGTCCCGGCATCGAATTCCAGGTCCAGAGCCGGAAGTGGGCCGAGGTCCGCCCTTCCGGACGCGCCGGGACCGGCGTCGAGCTGTCGAACCTCGTCCCGTTCGTCGGCGACGACCTCGAGGGCGTCAACCGCGAGTCGTCTGATGGCCTCGAGGTACCGCTCTCCGGTCCCGTAGTGATCGAGCGCCAGCGGGATTCCCGCCGCGACGGCGGCAGGGACGCCAGCGGCCTCCAGACGGTCACGAAGGGCCTCCCCCCGCTCATCGAATTCGAGCGCACGGGCGAAGATCGCGACCCGCCGAAGCGTCGCTTCCGCGGCCGAAACGGTCCACCGGTCTCGGGTCGCGTCGTCCACGATACTGAGACTCTCGGGGCGGACGGAGGTGTAGACAACGTCGGCGTCCTCGGGTTCGAACGTTCGTGCCTTGCCGGTGAGGGCGACGAACGCCGGGGGGTCGGTCCGGTCGAGGAAGGCGGTCTCGTCCGGTTGATACTGGCCGGCGTACGTGACGAACGGTCCGGTCGGATCCACGATCCGACCCCGGAGGGTATTCTCGTTGACCGCATCCACCTCCGTCAGTACCCCGACCGCGAACACCCGATTGACGCGCAACCCCGTTGGCGTTACGACGTAGTTCGGGGCGCGCTCTTCGTCGCTCACCGAGTACTGGAAATCGGCGTCGTCGAACTCCGCTGCGAACAGCCGATGGGCGACTTCACGGCGTCCAGGACCGCTCTCATCCCCGTCGTCGGCACTCATGCCGTCACCTCCGTTAGGAGTTCACGGGCCCGCTGACTGGGCTCGTCATCGGTCGGGCCAAACGTTTCCGCATTCAGGTTCGCACCGTACTCGTCGACCGACAGGTGTCCGCGGACGCGAAACTCCCGGCCGACGATCCGGTCGCTGATTGTCTCGGCCACGACTTCACGGCTCATCGCCTCCCGGGCGGCTTCGAGCGCGTCCTCCAGCGTCCCGCCGTACACCTCCTCCGTCAGATTCCGATCGAGGACGACAGTCACCGTTCCAGTCCCGTCGTCCAGGATCGCCTTGACACGGAGGTCGTCCTCCCCGTCGACCTCACCGTGGCTCCTGCACTGGCCGTTCTGGATGACGCGACCACACTCCGGGCACCGCTCGATCAGGCCTGACCCGTCGCGTACTTCGAGCACGTTCCCGACCAGCCCGACGTCGTACATTCCCCCGCTGCCGACCGCCTCCGCGACGCTCATCCGCGGTGCGGTGTCGCTCACCTCGACGCCACTGATCGGTTCGACGCTCGTGAACTCGGAGAGGTTGACCGACGGAACCCCCCGGAATTCCCGAACGTAGACGTCTTCGAACCGCAGCTCCGCGCCCTCCTCGACCTCGGGATGGGGATCCCAGTCGGTGAACGGTAGGCGGCCCGACTTGTCGCCAACCACGCCCGACAGGATCTCCGTGTCGCCGTCCCGCCCGTCGATGGTTCGCTCCTCGGCTTCGATGACCTGCACCTCGACGACGCGTCCTCGGTCGCCGGGCTCCAGTTCGATGAGGTCCCGTTCGCCGCCGACGGAGTAGGGAACGTCCAGGGGCTCCGATTCGAGCGCGACGGTGGACGAGTCGTTCATGTTGAGTTCCGGTTCGCCCTCCCACTCGCGGACGCCGGCGTTCCCGACGGTAATGGTGTCGCCCGGCTCGAAGCCGAAATCCTGCCAGGCAGTGTAACTGATCCGCCCGGTTCCGTCCGCCAGTTCCCCCTCACGGATCGTGATGTCGTCACCCTGATATCTGATCGTTCGGGTGCCGACCGTGAGCACACGCCCCGTGACGGTGACGTTCCCGGTGTCGGTGGTGATGTCGGCCACGTCGACCGGCTCCGGGGTTCCGCTGGCCTCGGCTTCCCCGCTTCCGTGTTTCCGCCGAACCGATTGCTTCGCCTCGTCGATCGGGACGCTGTACTCCAGCAAGTTCTGCAGGTCCTCTTTGACCTCCTGTTTGTCGGCACCGAGGTCGGAGGCGAGATCCTCGGCGTGTTTGTCTACGTCCATCGTCGCGGTGTTTGGATGGCGTCTCACAAAAAGGGTTCTTCCCGTCCGTCACGCCTAACGTCGTAGGGGTCGAACCCTCATCAGACCAGTGGTCGACGTCGCGTTCCATGACCGCGCACTCCTGCTTCCGGACCACGAGACGGTGGTCATCGCCGATACACACATCGGTCGGAGCGAGGCCTCGAACGTCGAGTTCCCCCTGGATGCACTTGAGGATCTGGAAACCCGCCTTCGGAACTCACTCGAGGCCCTCGACCCCGCCGAGGTCGTCATCGCGGGGGACGTGCTCCACCAGTTCGATCGGGTGTCGGTTTCCGCTGAACGGGGCCTCGATCGTCTCCGTGCCGTCTGTCGCCAGGCCGGCGTTGCGCTCGTTTTCGTTCGGGGAAACCACGATACGATACTCCCGAACGTGTGGAACGGGCCGCTGCACGACGAGTACTCGGTGGACGACGAGGTGCTGGTTCACCATGGCCATGAGCGTCCGGACCCTGACGCGGTCGCCTCCGCGGAATTGCTGGTGATCGGTCACGACCATCCCGTCATCAGTATCGAGGGACGGACCCGCCCGTGCTTTCTCAGTGGGAGCGGGCCGAACGGGGATGTCGACTTGCTGATGCTCCCGGCGTTCACCCGTCTGGCGGCCGGCGCGGAGGTGAACGGCATGGCGGCTGTCGATTTCCAGTCTCCACTGATAACCGATGCCGACGCCCTCCGGCCCATCGTCGTCGACCCGGAAGGCGAGGAGACCCTCACCTTTCCGCCGCTCGGCGAATTCAGACGGATGTTGTAATCGGGGCCAACACCGCCCCCCCGTCGCCGGTCAGGCGACTTCCTCAAGCACGGCGTCGGCGGCCCGTCGTCCGCTCGCCATCGCCCCCTGTATCGCCGACCACTCCGTGTACTCCCCCGCGAGGTAGACCGGACCGGTCGGTGCGGCCGGGTGGGGGAGTCGTGCGTGAATTCCAGGCGGCTGGTCGAACTGCGCGAACGGGATCCGGTCGGTGGTCAGCAGCTCCAGACCGTCGAATAGCCGCTCAGGATACCAGGTCGCAAGCGCGTTTCGCGTGTCGGCCAGCATGGCCTCAGCGTCCCGCTCGAGCGCGTCCGATCCGAGGAACGTCCCACAGAGCAACTGGCGGCCGTCGGGAGCATACTCGGGAGCGACGTGCGACAACGGGACGACCGCGTTCGGGGCTGGACCGTCGGCGTTCAACAGGAGCTTGCCCCCCGTGTCCAGTGGGACGTCCTCCGGAAGGGCGTAGTACTGCGTGACGCTCGGTCGCGCATCGGTCGGGATCGACGATACTTGCGTCAGTTCCGCCGCGGTCCGCGGATCCGTCGCGACCACCGCCACGTCGGCCTCGAGCGTCTCCTCTGCGGTCTCGATCTCTACTCCCGAGCTTGGACCACCGCCCGCGACTGTCGCATCGTCGACGGGGTTCAGGTCCAAGACCCGCTCCTCCGTTCTGAGTTCCACGCCCGCATCGTGAGCCTGGCGGGCGAGCTGTTGGGGGATCGCTCCCATCCCCTCAGCGGGAAGCGCGGTCCGGCCGTCCGCAAGGCACCGGAAGGTGTACTCGAAGACGTGTTTCGACGTCGATAACGATCGGTCCAGCGTTATCCCCCCGTAAAACGGGGCGATGAAGTTCTTGAGATACGACTCGGAAAACCCCCTGTCACGGAGGTACTCGCGAAGGCTCATGTCGGGGCCGCGGAAGAACTCGGACTCCGCCCGCGCCGTCAGGTCCCGCCGGAGCAATATCGTCCGGACCTTGTCGCCGGTGGTCACCTGCCGATTGAACACCGATTCGACGATCGACCCCGGATCGCGAACGGGGTCCGAAAGGACGGACCGACGACCGGCCCCGGACTCCGAGCCGGCCCCGGACGCGATAATGGCTCCTGGGGAAAACGGGCGGAGATCGAGTCGCTCCAACTCCAACTCGCGACGCACCGCCGGGTACGCGGTGAACAGCACTTGGAACCCGCGATCGAGAAGGAACCCCTTCTGTTCCCGTGTCCGGACGCGACCGCCGACCCTGGCCCGTCGTTCCAGGAGTACCACCTCCGCCCCCGAGTCCGCGAGATGCCGCGCGGCCACGAGCCCGGCCAGCCCGGCCCCCACTACGACCACTCTCATGGAAACCGGATGGACGGCACCGCACATAGCGTCTGCGTCATCGACCCGGACCGCAACTCGATACCGGTCGTCGTTGTGACGGCGAGGGAATGCGGCGCGTCAGGGCGGTCGGGCAACCACTCACCTTTCCCTGACGTCCGAGCCCGGTGCAGGTGAACCTGAAGACGTCGAGACGTTCACAAGTGCTTGGTGGGCAACTCGGGAGTCACTCGACAAGCCCCGCTGGGCGTGGCGGGCGTAGGTGACTTTGCCGTCCGTCCCCAGGACCCGACATGGAGACGTCCGACCCGTTCCGGGGACTGGAGTGTACCCGGTGTGAGACTCGGTTCGACAGGTGGGAACCGGGCCGCTGCCCGGACTGTGGGGCCCCTCTCACGACCAGGTACGACCTCGGGACCGTCGACCCCGAGACGATCGAACCCGGAACTGGCCCGCCCGAAGATGGCCACTGGCGGTACGATCCTCTCCTGCCGTTCCCGGCTGAGCAGGCGGTCACGGCGGCCGAGGGAGCGACTCCGATCGTGGCGAGCGACCGGTTGGCCGCGGAACTGGGCATCGAGAGGCTGCTGATCAAGGACGAGGGACGAAACCCGACGGGAACGGTTCTAGACCGCGGCATGAGCGTGGCGATGACCGCCGCCAAGGCCGAGGGAACCGAACCGGTCGCTCTGGCAGCCGCGGGGAACGCCGGCCAGTCAGCCGCCGCGTACGCGGGTCGGGCAGATCTGCGCTCGTACGCGTTCGTCCCGTCCCGGACGGCGTTTTCAAACAAGGCGATGGTGAACGTGCATGGCGGCCAGATGCGTGTCGTCGGCGGACGCTATCCTGCCGCAGTCGCGGCACTCGACGAGCAACTGGCCGCCGAGTATCAATCCCTCCAGGAGTTCGACACGCCCTACCGTCAGGACGGGGCACGGACCCTTGCATTCGAACTCCACGACGCCCTGGGGGAAGCGCCGGATGGCGTCGTTCTTCCGGTCGGCACGGGGGAGGTACTCGTCGGCGTGGTGGACGGGTTCTGGACGCTCCGGGCGCTGGACCTCATCGAGGCCCTACCGGAGGTTTACGCCGTACAACCGGAAGGGTGTGCGCCGGTCGTCGATGCCTGGGACGCCGGCGAGTCGGTGGTCGACAGTTGGGCGACGCCGGACACGATCGTTGGGGAACTCGAGATTCCCGCGCCCTCCGGGGGCGGGCTGGCCATCGACGCGCTGGAACGGACCGATGGCGGTGCCGTCGCGGTTTCCGACGACCAGGCGCTCGAGAGCGCCGTGACCGTCGCCCAGCGAGAGATTATGGAGGTCGGTGGAGCCGGTGGAGTGGCTCTCGCCGGCGCGTGGGCGCTCGCCGAAGACGGCCAGGTGGACAGCACGGACACGATCGCCGTCGTCAACCCGGACGCCGGTGTCAAGACCCCGGACGTGCTCCGAAGCCACCTCATGGGCCAAGGGGTCTGACGACTGCGACCTCTGATTCGATACGGTAGATTAAATAATTAGTCTCATCTAAAATGCTCCACGCGATGCTTAGTGATGCCATGGAGGACTACCTCAAGACGATCTATGTTCTCCAAACGGAGAGTGGGCCACCGGTCTCTACCTCAGCCATTGCGGACAGGTTGGACAAGACGCCACCGACGGTGACGAGCATGGTCGAGAAACTCGCAGACCGGGGCTTGGTCGATCGGGAAAAATACCGCGGCGTAGAGCTGACCGCGGAGGGGGAGACCGTCGCGCTGGAAGTCATCCGTCACCATCGGCTGCTGGAGGCGTACCTGACCGAACACCTCGACTACTCCTGGAGTGAGGTTCACGAGGAGGCGGACCGGCTGGAGCACCACATCAGCGAGGCGTTCGAGCGCCGTGTCGCGGCGGCCTTGGAGGACCCGACCGTCGACCCGCACGGTGACCCCATCCCGGATGCCGACCTGGAACCACCCGCCGAGGACGATACCGACCCGCTCAGCCAGTACGAAGCCGAAGACACTGTCGTGGTCGCCCGGGTCAGCGACCGTGATGAGGCGGAACTCGAGTATCTCGCCGAGGCGGGTATCTCGCCGGGGACGGAACTCCGTGTCACTGATGTCGCCCCGTTCGGAATGGTCACCGTTGCAGTCGGGACGGACGGGAACGAGCAGAGCCTGCCGGAACCGGTCGCTGCTTCGGTTCGGGTCCGACCCACGGCGGACCCCGCTGGTGGCGGAACTGCCGAGAGGGTGAGTGACGCATGACCGGCTGGGTGGAGATCCTGACGGTCGCGTTCATCGCCCAACTGGCCGTCCTACCGGGCGAGAAGGTCCAGTTCATCATCGCCGGTCTCTCCACCCGCTACCATCCTGCCGTGGTGGTCGGCGCCGCCGGAACGGCGTTCGCGGGCTGGACTGTCGTCGAGATCCTGTTCGGCAGCGCGATCCAGCAGGCGTTCGAGCCGGTCGTGTTGGACGCCCTCACTGCGGCGCTGTTCGTTCTGTTCGCCATCCTGCTCGTCCGGTCGGCGCCGGAGCCCGGCGCCGAACTCCAGCCGGCCGAAACGGACGGCGGCGTCGCCGGTGTGTCCAAGGTAGAGGAGTTCACCGTCCTCGGACGAGCGGTCCCCACCGGGTTCGGAAGTTTCCTCCCGATCTTCCTCCTCATGGCGGCCGGGGAGTTCGGTGACAAGACCCAGCTCGTCACGATCGGCCTCGCGGTCCAATACGGGGCTCATCCGGCCATCTGGGCCGGCGAGATGCTGGCGATCATCCCCGTCAGTATCGCCAACGCGCTGTTCTTCCACCGGTTCGCGCACCGCTTCGACGTGCGGAAGGCCCACTTCGGGGGAGCTGTCCTCTTCGGCTTCTTCGGACTCGATACGGTGCTGGCGATCCTGACTGGCTTCTCGATCTGGGAGACGCTCGTCGGGACGGTGTCCGGGATGCTGCTCGCGATCCTGTAACGACACGGACGCTGTCGCTCGTTTTAAGCCGCTCTCGCCACACAGTGTCGACCGTGACGTCGGTCGTGGGAACCCTGCTTGCAGGCGTCGTGTTCGGGCTCGCTCTGGCGGCGCCGCCCGGGCCGATGAACGCCGTCATCGCCGAGGAGAGCGTGGTGCGGGGCTGGGGGGCGGGATTCCGCGCCGGTCTCGGGGCCGCCACCGCCGATGCAGCCTTCTTCGTGCTGTCGCTCGTCGGAGTCATCGCGTTCGTCGAACGGTTCCCCACGGTTCGCGGCTTGATGGTCGGGATCGGCGGACTTCTGATGTTGTATTTCGCGTACGGCGCCGCAACCGAAGTCCGTGGATCCTTCCTCGGGAGCGAGGCCGGCGACCCAGCAGCAGACGGCGGGACGACCGGCTTTCGAAAGGCGTTCGTGCTCGCACTGACGAATCCGTACCAGATCCTGTTTTGGCTCACGGTCGGGGTCGGGTTACTGGAACCCGGAACCGTCGACGTGTTCGCCGTCGCGGGCGTCGGTGCGTTCACAGGATCATTGGTAATCGAGACGGGGAGCCCGGCTCTGATCATCGGACTGTTCGCCGGGATCGGCGCCTGGATCACCGGGTTCCCCGGAACGCTGGTCGCGGCCGATCGGCGGGTCGACAAGTTCGCGCCGGTCGTCGCCGCGGCGAGCGCGCTCGTCCTGGCGGGGTTCGGTGTCGGGTTCCTGCTCGACGCCGCGGGAACGCTGTTGTGACCGTTTCGGCTTTCCTCAGGTGACGGCCGTCGCTCCTGAACGATGGGATCCGCTCGCCATCAGAAGATAGCACGGTCGACCCGGGTACGCTTCCCGCTTCGACCGGCGGACGACTGGCTTTCGATCCCCGACGGGAAACAATATTGGGGAGCAGGGCGACTCATGGCGCATGTTCGGTAAATCGACGTGGATCAAGCTCCCGCGGAACGTTCTCGTCGGGCACGGGAGCATCGAGAAGGTGGGGGCGGCAGCGGAGGAACTGTCGCTTTCCGGCCGTCCTCTCCTCGTGACGAGTCCGACTCCTGATGCTCTCGTTGGCGACCAGGTCCGGGACCAGTTCGACGACCCGGCGACGGTCGTGGTCCAGGAGGGGAGTTTCGACGCCGTCGAACGGGTCGTCGGAGCCGCCGACGCGGAGGGTGCGGCGTATCTGATCGGGTTGGGGGGTGGCAAACCGATCGATATCGCAAAGATGGCGGCCGACAGGCAGAGTCTGGGCTTCCTTTCCGTGCCGACTGCCGCCTCTCACGACGGAATCGTCTCCGGCCGTTCGTCGATTCCCGAAGGGGACACGCGCCACTCCGTCGCTGCCGACCCTCCGTTGGCCGTCGTTGCCGATACGGAAATCATGGCGAAGGCTCCCTGGGAATTGACGACCGCGGGGTGCGCCGACATCATCTCCAACTACACTGCAGTCAAGGACTGGCGACTCGCCCGCCGGCTGAAGAACGTCGAGTACAGTGAGTATGCCGGAGCGCTTTCCGAGATGACCGCCGAGATGCTCGTGGGAAACGCCGGGTCGATCAAACAAGGCCTCGAGGAATCAGCCTGGATCGTGTCGAAGGCCCTGGTATCCTCAGGTGTCGCGATGTCCATCGCCGGGTCGTCACGCCCAGCCTCCGGTGCCGAGCACCTCTTTTCCCACCAGCTCGACCGGCTCGCTCCTGACCCTGCCCTCCACGGCCACCAGGTCGGGGTCGGGGCGATCATGACCGAATTCCTCCACAGCGGCGAGGACGGCGAGTGGCTCGATGTGCGGGACGCACTGGATGCGATCGGTGCGCCCACCTCGGCCGGGGAACTCGGGATCAGCGAGGAGATCATCCTCCAAGCGTTGACCACCGCTCACCGTATCCGCGACCGCTATACGATCTTGGGCGACGGTGTCAGCGAAGCCGCTGCCCGCGAAGTCGCTTCCTACACTGGGGTCATCTGAGTCAGGTGCCCCTCGACCGGACAGGGCCGAAGACCGGGCAGCCGGTGTGACCGGGCGCGAACGGAATCCGAAGAGGGATAACGGGGCTGGCCGTAGGCCGGGTATGGCGACCGTCGACGGGAACGGTCCGCTTGCTCCGCTCAAGGCCCACCCTCGTGCGGCCGTCGCGATCCTGAGCGTCGTCGGCTACAGCGTCGTCGTCGGCACCTTCCTGGGAGTGATCCCGGGAGCTGTGTTCCCGGACCTCTCCGTGGCTCAGGTGAACTTGCTTTCACACGCGATCGCCGGAATCAACACGCTGGCGACGCTCCTCCTCGGCGCCGGCTGGTACTGGATCCGGCAGAACGAGGTCCGAAAACACGCCATGGCCATGAGCACGGCGTTCGCCCTCATCCTCCTGTTCCTGGTCCTCTACCTCACGAAGATCGGCGGTGGGGGAACGAAGGAGATGGTCGGGGCCCCCACAGTGGCGTACTACGCCTACTTGGGGATGCTCGCGATCCACATCGTGTTGTCGGTGGTCTCGGTTCCGGTCGTCCTGTATGCGCTCGTCCTGGGCCTGACTCACACGCCACATGAACTACGCACCGAGACGCCGCACAAACGCGTCGGACGGGTGGCGGCGTCCGCCTGGATTCTCTCGCTTACCCTGGGAGTGGTGGCGTACGTCCTCCTCAACTGGGTTTACGGGTACGAGTTCGTGGCGGCGGCCGCCCTTCCGCCGTTCCTGTAGGCCGTCACCCGACAGGTCGACGTTCCGCGTCGCGCGGGCGACCGGGCGGAGCGCGTCCGAGACGGCAACTCGGGACCGTCGTTCACTTCGCAGCGGTAACAGCGCGGAAGCCCACGGCTTCAGCCGTGTGGAGGACGCGCGTGAGCTTGATTTGACTCCGCACCGTATCAATGG
>CAZCXJ010000055.1:0-16710 GCA_964502585.1 uncultured Candidatus Halobonum sp. | reverse complement strand
CTCTAGCCAGTCTCGTGTCGGAGGTCGTCGTCTTCGGGAGCGTCAACATCGATCGTACGATCCGGGTGAACATGGCCGATGTCGCGTCGCTGGCCGACCGATACGACTGGTTTCCCGTGGCCGGCGAGACGGTAGCTATCGAATCAGTCCCTAATGAAGCACTCGAGGCCGGGGCCGCACCGGTATCCCGTGTCGGCGGGAAGGGTGCCAACCAGGCGACCGCTGCCGTCCGGGCCGGGGGGAAGGCGAGTTTCCTGGGAGCGGTAGGACGTGACGCGGTCGACACGACCCGCATCGATCCCCGGGATCGACTCGCGGCTGATGGGGTCGACGTGTCCGGGATCGAAACACGGGGGCCAACAACGGGGGCGGCGTACATTTGGGTCCGCCCTGATGGTGAAAACCACATCGTGATCGTGGCCGGTGCAAACGCGCGGCTCGACGCCGAGTTCGCCCGACAGCATGCTGCCAAAGCCCGTGCCGCGCAGGTAGTCCTGCTTCAGAACGAGGTTCCCGCGAGCGCCATGCGAGCGTTGCTCGACGAGTTGCCAGCCCGTCGTGCGGGCGGACCGACCGTGGTTTTCGATCCGTCGCCGACGGACGATGCTCAGTCTGTTCTTGGCCACGGACGGGTCGATATCGCGGTGCCCAATGAGACGGAATCGGCGAAGTTGGCCGCCGTGCTCGCGGGGTTCGACGGCACGGTAATCCGGACACTGGGCGCCGAGGGGGTTGAGGTCGAGTCCCCGAACCAGCCCACCTGGAGCCTCGAGGCGCCGGCTGTCGACGTGGTCGACGCGACGGGTGCCGGCGACGCCTTCGTCGGCTACCTCGCCGCCCGGTTGGCCCGAGGAACGAGCCTCCGAGGAGCGGTCGAGGCAGCAACCGTCGCGGGTGCGTTGTCGACGACCCAGGAAGGGGCACGGACCCCACCAGAGGCCGCAGAGGTCCGGGCGTTCGACCGGTGAACGGTTCCGAATGGCTCGGGGCCCGCAGTGACAAGCTACTTGCCCGCGCCGTTCCTACTCACCCGTATGTCCCTGCAGCTATATGCACTGGACGGGTGTCCGTGGTGTGAGAAGGTTCACGACGCCCTGGAGGAGCACGGAATCGATTACGAGACCGTTTGGGTAGACGGCCTCCACTCGAAACGGGACGAGGTCAAGCGCGTGAGCGGGCAACGGGCGGTTCCGGTGCTCGTAGACGAGGAGCGCGGAGTGACGATGAACGAATCGGCGAACATCCTCGAGTACATCGAGCAAACCCTCGCACCGGCATACGCCGACACGACCCCCGAAGCCGGTGCTGAAGCCGATCTCTAACGAGGATCGGTGAGGATCGACACCATCAGGAACACCGAGAACTTCGAGAGATCAGGAGACGAATGAAGATCTACACCGGCCGCGGCGATGAAGGCATGACCGACCTTCGGGACATGTCGCGCGTCTCGAAGACCAGTCCGCGCATCGAGGCCTACGGGACGGTCGACGAGGCGAACACCGTGATCGGAACCGTTCGACCGACCGGCTACGAAGATGTCGATGAGAAGCTACGGACGGTTCAGAACCATCTTCACGTGGTTCAGGCGGACTTCGCGAACCCGGACCCGGATCCTGACGACCCGCAGGTAGAGGAGGCGCATGTCGAGAAATTGGAAGCGTACATCGATGAGGCCGACGAGGAGCTGGCCCCGCTCGAAGACTTCATTTTGCCCTCTGGAGGTGACGCCGGTGCTGCCCTCCATCACGCCCGGGCCGTGGTTCGACGGGCCGAGCGGCGCGCTGTAGCCTTAGCGGTCGATGAGCCGGTCAACGAAGAGGCCATCGTCTATCTCAACCGTCTGTCGGACGCCCTCTTTACGTTCGCCAGGCTCGTGAACAAACGCGATGGTGTTCGAGAGGACAATCCGACGTACTAGCAAGGCGCGCCGGGGACCGAGGCCCGGGTCCGGGTCCGCTGTATCCTGTGAGGACCGTGTGGCGGGGCCGACCCAGGATCTTGACCGACCCGTCGGTCGAGCGTGATTCACGGATACCCGTTGCTTCTCGGAGGACACAAAGCATTTATTCGTCGGTGCAGAAGCAACAGATATGTCCGAGCACTTTGCGGACGCACGGTACCACTTGAAGCGGGCAGTCGACCACCTTGCGGACGGGATCAGGGAGCGACTCGAGCCACTGGAGACCCGGGTCCGCGTCCGGCTTGGTAGGGAACGACAGCCGGAACCGAGCCGCCTGGACCGGGTGGAGGCCCGGGTGCGGCTGCTGATCAGACGAGTCCGCGAGCGGATGCTCAGCGGCTGAGCGGTCGTCCCTCGCTACCCCGACTTCCTGGACTCGGGCCCGTCCAGCAGGGTTGTGTTCGCATCCCCGTTTTCGGGCGAGAAGCATCAACACAGATGGACATTTCGAATTGCCAGACACGAGCTCTTCTTGAAGCCGGGGCATGGAAGAAAAAGTGTTAAGCCTGGCTCCTGGGTAGATACGTTCGCGGGTTGGTGGTCTAGCCCGGTTATGACGGCTCCTTCACACGGAGCAGGCCGGCGGTTCGAATCCGCCCCAACCCACTCGGGATTTCAAGCCCTGGCGGGCGGAGCCCCGATAATTCAGTGACCTGTTCCGAACCAACGGCAACCACCGGAACAGTCCACTCGCGGTCGGGGGTGCATCGGACCGAGTATGCACACAACCGGTCGGCTACCCACCACTGAAGTGGTGGGCTCGTCGGTCGATCCCCGGTCTGTCGACACGACAGTATTGGACGCCATGGCAGGCATGCTCACAGTGACGTCATCGACCGGAGCGGACTTCCGGGCCTGACAATGTGCGGTGGCGAGGTTCCGTCCGCACGCAGAGCTTCCTCGGAGTAGCCTCTCTATAGTTAATACTGCACCCGTTTCAGGGACGACTGGTTCATATGACAGCCGTGAAAGTCATCAAAGTTCTTGGGACGTCCACTGAGTCGTGGGACGACGCGGTCCATGAAGCCATTAGCCAAGCTAGCGAGACTGTTCAAGGGATGCAAGGCGTGAAAGTAATGGAGCGGACGGCGACGATCGAGGACGGATCCGTCGACGAGTACAAAGCCACGGTCGAGATTGCCTTCCGCGTGGCCGAACACCAGACGTAGTACCTCGACCCGACACTTGGGGTTCCTGAGACACACCCTCCGTGTGCAGTGGTAACTCGCCTCCTCGTCTTAAGCCAGAACTAACCAAGACATTCCCCGGGACACGTGAAGTATGGACGGCCGGGTGTTCACTTTGGGACTCACGGTGCTCATTGTTCTTTCTTACGTGATACTAACGGGGTCGTATGTTCCGACGGAGGATGGTGATTTCTCCGCGATCGGGAACAACACCACCATCAGTGAAACCACGTCACTGTTGACGACGTCGGTGACGGGAACTGAGACCGAGACTCCGACCCGGACGAAGACACCCACGGAGACGAGAACCGAAACACAAACGACCACGCCAACGGCGACACCGACCAGTACACCAACTCGAACGGAAACAGCCACTCGAACGCGGACGCCGACCGAGACGGCCACTCGGACGCGAACACCGACCAAGACTCCCACGGAGACACGGACCCCGACCCGGACGCGAACGCCGACCGAGACACCCACCGAAACGGAAACAGCCACTCGAACGCGGACGCCGACCAAGACTCCCACCAACACACGTACTGCCACCCGGACGCAAACTCCTGCTGAGACCCCAACTCGGACATCGACGGAGTCAACGACAAACCGGCCTGCGTCGACACCGTCAGACACGGCTTCGCGATCAGCAGCCAGTGATTCGACCCCGACAGCCACGGACTCTCCCGAGGCAACCACCTCGGTTGTACCGACGACACTCCTCTCCGCGGGTGACACGGAAACCCGGTCGCCGACCCCCTTAACGACAGCCACCGGGACAGCCACTCAAGTCGGCGTGGTCGATATCAGGGTATCCCCGCCAGTGGCGCAGCCTGGCGACCGGGTCAGGATCCGGGTCGATATATCGAACCCGACACAGCAACGCCGGGAATACACCCTCAGACTCCGCTTATCGTGGACGGACAACGCGTCGACGACCGTCTTCGTTCCGCCTGACGGACTGGTCACGGTCGAGATCATCCGCCGTGCTGGACCCGTTGGTGATTATGTCGTTCAAACGGGCGAGGTGGCGGTGACGTTCCGGGTTCGGGAGGAGGAAGCTACAGGGACACCAACGGCTGCGGAGCTTCCCTCGTTGGGGTTTCGCGTCTCGATCCTGGCGATGTTGTTTTTTGCACTGGTCCTGAAACTGCGACGATGAGATGTCCCAAATAGCGGCCTTACCCTCCGACACCGCACTCGAGGGACGCTGCAGACCCGGCCGGAGTTGTCACCGGATGGAAACCGAGGCGGGCAGGCCGCGGAGTTCCATCACGAGGGTGAAAATATCAGAACTGTTGTAGCCGTTACATTGAGGAATTACCATCCCTAACGGCAGATAATGTATTCGCTGGGGACGTATCTGGAATTCTTATCGGCGATGGTCTTAGCCGTCACCCCGGCAGTCCTGTTTCTCCTCTTCTATCGGGGGCTGATGGCCTTGCGCGATGACCAGTTGATACAGCGTCTCGCGGAGGAGTTCGAGCAACCCTCGGAGTCGAGCGACCAGAGCGCGCTCATGCACCTCGACGTCGGTGATGGGGGAGCGTCCGGGCCCAGCGCCGTCGATTCCGCGCCGGCGCCGGTTCAGTGTCCGTCCTGCGGCGCGGCAAACGCCCCGGTGGCGGATTACTGTCACGACTGTCTTTCGGAACTCTGAGATCGACGTTCCGACACATCCGGATTGCTGGGTCGGTGCGCTGTGTGGGAGAAAGCCGTCGATTGGACGTAGTTTCTCTCCGATCTGTGCCGGGTATCCGCGCTGGCCGCGAGACGGCTCCCAAAACTTCTATACATCGGGCGAGAAACACCTAAGGGAATCCCCGGGGGCGAACGGTAATGGCCAAGGACACGGTCCGATATCCGGACGACGTCGTCCAAGAGATCGACGCACTAGTCGAGGACGGCGTCTTCGAAAGCAAGTCGGAGTTCTACCGCTTCTCGGCCGAGTACGTACTCTCGCTCGTCAGGGACGACTGGGAGCCGGAGACGTTCAATTACCCGGAGCTCAAGGAGGAGTTGGACCTGGAGGAAGACGCCCGCATGTTGCTCGGAGCGGATGGGGGGCGTGACTTTCTCAACGCGGTCATCACGGTACGCCAGTACGGCCTCCGAGGCGACTTCGATGCCGCAGAGCAGTTCATCGATCAAAACTACGAACCGACCGACCGCTCGGGGATGATCCTCGAGGAATTACTCCGGGAATATCGGGACCGCGCCGGAGACGGCGCCGGTGCGGACGTCTGAACTGGTTGCCCACATCGCGAGAATAGGAACCAAGCTTCAAGACGGCTCGCAGCGAACCTCCACTGCCAATGGATATCGCTGATATCGCTGTTCCGGAGTACGTCGAGGTCCGTGCCGAGACCCGGCTGGGGAAGATTCGTGCGATATTCGATCGAGAGAAACCCCGGGGGATCGTGGTGACCGACGACGGCGAGTATGCGGGGGTCATCGGCGAGCGTGAACTGATCCGATCCCGTGTCGATGATGACACCAAGGCGGCGGCGCTCATGAAGCCCGCGCCGGAGATCGACCGGCACGAGGACGTCCGGGAGGTTGCACGGTTGCTCGTCGAGGGGAACGTGAAGATCGCTCCGGTGTACGAGGGGGCTCGGTTGTACGGGATCGTCACCGCCGACGGCGTCCTGCAGGCCGTTCTCGAGAACCTGGATGCCATCAGCGTCGGCGACATTTATACGAGCGACGTCGTGACCGTGCAGGAGGACGCCGACGTCGGGCAGGCGATCAACCGCCTCCGGGAACACGGCATCTCCCGGCTCCCCGTGATCAATGAGGAGGGGCGATTGACCGGGATCCTCACCACACACGATATCGTGGACTTCGTCGTCAGAGAGGCCGACCGACAGGGTCGGCACGACCGGGCGGGCGATCTCGATCGGATGCTGGACCTGCCGGTGTATGATATGACGTCGAGTCCTGTGCTAACGACGACACCCGGGGAGTCCGTCCGTACGGCGGTCAGGCGGATGCTCGACAACGACTTCGACGGCCTCGTGGTCACGCCGGACGGGGACGACGGCGTGGTGGAAGGCGTCGTGACGAAAACGGACGTCCTCAGGGCCTTGACGTTCACCGAGGAGGAGGCGATGGACGTTCAGATCACGAACGTCGATCTGTTGGATACCCTCTCCAGGGAGGAAATCAGGGAATCGATCACGCGGGTCGCGGACAAGTATCGCGAGATGCAGGTTCTGCATGCGCACGTCCGCTTCCACGAACACAAAGAGAAGCTCCGAGGAACACCCTTGCTCCAGTGTCAGATTCGACTCCGGACCAGTCACGGCCAAGTGGCGGGGTCGGGTGAGGGGTACGGCGCCGATCACGCGTTCCACGTCGCCTTGGACAAACTCGAACGGAACGTCTTGGAACTCAAGGGTGTCAACGCCGACGAAGAATACCGTGGTCAGTTGCTCCGAAAGCTCGGAGAGCTCTGAGACCCGGGACCCAGCGGGGCCTCCGACACCGCCAACCGCGGGCGACGCCCGTCGGCGCGCGGGTCGCCGGCCGCCTCGGGTCTACGGGCGGTACCGTCGGCTTGTCAAAGTCCGTAGAACGCGTCAGGACCGTGGTCGTCCTGCCAGGCGAAGGCGAACAGCCGTTTGCCCGGGAGTCGCTGCAGTTGACGGCCATCGGCGGCCCGGCCAGTGACGCCGTCCCAGGTCGTTCTATCGGCACGGAACCCGTCCGCGACGGCCTCCCACTCCCAGTCGGCGGGGGCTCGGAAGGCATGAATCCCGTCAGCGTGAAAGACGACGACGGGGTCACCCCCAACAAGTGACGTAACGACTCCGCCCCGACGACTCACGACCGGGAGGGGGAAGCCGAGCGCCTCGTCGCCGATTTCCACACCCAGCACGACCGCCTTGGGATCGATATCGTCCCTGGACCACTCCCGACTCCCGGTGCCCCGGTGGGCAGCGAGTCCGAAGCCTTCGGTGGAAAAATACCGGGTGTATGGATTGGCGTCGTAATCGATCGGGTCGGGACTCGAGCCCTGCCCGCTCGCTTCACTCTTGCCCCCGGGCGGGTCGAGAACGAGGCCGTCTGGAGTCGCCTCGCGGAACGACCCAAACGACGTCACGGTCGATGGGAGGACCCGGAGCTGGTCGCCGGCGCGGGGACCGGCGATAGCCACCCCGCGCGACTGTTTCCACTCCGAGCCCGTCGCCCGATCATACATCACCAGATCGTCATCCGCGAGCTTCCCCGACACGCCGAACTCCACGGGACGGCCTCCGACAGTGCGGTCGTAGATGATCGCGCTGGCACAGAGCGGACACCACGTTACCGCGACCGGCGTCCCACCAACGGTATCGTTGACGATCTCGTGGTAGTTGAGGTACCGGACCGGGTATCCTCGTGGGACCTCGTCGGGAGCGTCCGAGCTGTCGCTCGTCTCCCTCGGGTCGACGACGATCAGGTCCTCGTCCGGATCGAGGTGGTCGTCCGTCCGGGTCTGATCGACAGGAGAAAACGACGGGGCATCGACGGAGGGAATGGCGTCTTTCGGGACGACCTGTCTGACGTTCATGCGTCATCAAGCTCGAACTCCAGCCGTTCCTTATCGCTCCCCTGGGTCCGCCGTCCCGTGATTTCGAGCGGGCCGATTTCGGTCGTATTCGAAACGTGGGTCCCGGCACACGCAGTCCGGTCGTACGGATCCGACTCCGGTCCGATTTCGACGATCCGCAACTCGGTAATCGAGCTCGGTAACAGGTCGATCCGCGTCCGTTCAGTGTCGAGTTCGGCCTCCGCCCGTGCACGGTCCATCTCGTACCACCGGACTGCCAGGTCGTCCTCGATCAGTTCGTTTAGCCCGGCCTCGATATCCTCCAGATCGGTCTCGGAAAACCGGGACCGTTCACAGTCGAGCCGGGCGCGATCCGCGTACAGTTGGTTACCCACGGTCGCGGCGGCGTACTCCTCCAAGAGGTAGGCGGACAACAAATGCTGTGCGGTATGGTACCGCATGTGAGCGTAACGTCGATCCCAGTCGATACGTCCGACGACTTGCGTCCCTTCGGTTGGGGGCTCCCCGTCGACAGTGTGGTAGATGACATCCTTCTTTTCCACGTCAGTCACGGGGATTTCCGTCCCGTCGGTTTCGAGGACACCGGTGTCGTTCGGCTGGCCACCGCCAGTCGGGTAGAAGTGTGTCCGGTCCAGCGCTACTCGGTCGGCTAGGGTTCGCTCGACGGTCGCCTCGAACTCCCCGACAGTGCTGTCATCGAGGTAGAGCTGGTCCGTCATGCCCGGCCGTAGCAGGGCCGACTACTTACCGATTCCCTCACGATGTGGGACCAGAGCTACACGCGTGGACGCAGGGAGGGTCAGAGGTCGCAAGACTTTCCTCCCGTTCGCACGCCCGGCAAGACGTGTTGCTCCAGGTGCTTCCGGAGGGGTTTGGACTTCCACCGGTGCCGTACCTCGCCGGGCTGGGGCTCGGGCTGTTGGCGGTGGGATACGGGTTCGCTACCCGCGATCCGCCGGTCACAGCTCGCCACGTCCTCGGCCTGATGCCGTGGATGCTTGTCGGGGCGACCGCTCACGTGTTACACGTGATCGATACCGTCCCGCCGGTCATCGACCCGCTGTTTGGCACGCCGGCCGTCTATCTGTCGACCGCGACCGTCGCCGGCGCGATCTGGCTCGCTGCCCTGGAGCGAGGTGGATCCCCGGCGGACTGGCTCGGAGCGGTCGGAATGGCGACCCTCGTCCCGGCTCTGGCAGCGGCGTTCCTGGTCGGGATCGAACGCGGGGCCGTCGCTCCGACGCTACCCGGGATCGCACTCCTCGTGGGTGCCGGGCTCGGTATGGCAGCCGGCGTCGCGATGTTTCGCCTGTACCCACCGAGTCGGGAGACGGGGGGCGCCGGCCTCGCCACGGTGGTTGCTCATGGAATCGACGGCGTCACGACTGCCGTGGGCGTTGATCTCCTCGGATTCGGTGAGCGCTCGCCGGTCTCCCGAGCCATTCTGGAGTTTGCAGCCGGACTCCCGACGGCGACCACGTTCGGGAGCGGCTGGCTGTTCGTGCTGGTGAAACTCCTGATCGCGGCTGGGGCGGTTGCGGCGATGACCGGGTACGTCCGAGAGGATCCGCGTGAGGGGTACCTCCTCCTCGCCTTGATCGCGGCGGTGGGACTCGGTCCTGGATTCCATAACGCCGTCCTGTTTGCTGTCACGGGAGCATGACGGAGAGCCACGGCGGCACGACGGATCGAGGGCCGCCTAGTTTTAAATGAACAGGGACGGTCCCCTGGGGTATGGCGTCGGGCGAGATCGCCCTCCGGCTGGCAGTCGGAGCCGGCGCCGGGCTTGCGGCCGCCGTCGTGATGGACTGGCCCATGAGCCGGCAGCCGGAGGGGTTTACCCCGGCCTACATCGCCGCCTCGGTGCTGTCGCGGTCCGACCCGGCAGCCACCAGTTTCAGTGCGGCCGCGTTCGCCCACCACGGAGCCGGGGTGTTCGCCGGACTGCTTTACGCCATCGTCGGCTGGACTCTTGGACTCGTCTTTCCGCAGGCGTTCGTCGTTGGCGGGATCAACGTTCTCACGCACGTGTTCGCTGTCGCGTTCGTCGTCGGGTTCATCTACCTGTTCTTTTCACGTCTCGTTCTTCCGCGCGCCGGCGGCCGGATTTACGAGGAACAGGCGACGGCCGTCCGCGGGCAGTGGCTTCGGTCGGCCCTCGTGTTCGGCAGTGTGATGCTTGTTCTCCCGATCGCGGTGTTCCTGACCATCTGAGGCGTTACCAACTGCTCACGGGACAGGGCGGGGACCGTCCCGGCTCCCCGCGCTGGGAAGACGAGCGCGAGTTTCACTCAACCGAATCCGGGACCGACGGGGCGGGGCGCTGTGACAGGAAAAAGAAGGAACACGCTCAGCGGAACTGACCACGCGACGTTGAGGGTGTGAACGGGAGGGCTAGTCCGTAGCCAGACTGGTCTGCATCCCAGCGGAATTGTACGACTCGCCACTGCCGTCTGCGGTCAGGACGATGAGTCCGGCCCGCGAGCCGGTCACCTCGGCGAACTGGTCCAGCGCTAGCTCTGCGGCTTTCGAGGCGGGAATGCCCTGTTCAAGCAGGCCCACTGCCTTTCGACAGAGCACAACACGAGCGATGTCCTCACCGGCGCCAGTCGCGCTGGCCGCGCCCGCCGGGGCCGCATAGAAGCCCGATCCGACCTGTGGTACATCGCCAACCCGGCCCGCGAGCGCGAACGTTCGACCGCCAGTCGAGGTGGCCGCCGCGAAGTCTGGGTGCCCGCCCCCGGGGTCGTGTGCCACAGCGCCGACCGTGTCGTGGTCCCGGCCGGACTCGGCGCGGTCACTTCCCCCGTAGCCGAACCGGTCCCGAACCCAGTCGAGATGGGCCCCCGGTCCACCGTCCGGTGGGCTCGCGTCCGCGAACCGTTCCCCCGTCTCCTCCGTCAACAGGTCGACGCCGGTTTCGATCTCAAACTCCCCCGCAAGGTCGACAGCCTGCCGGCCCGTGACCAGCACATGCGGGGTTTCCCGCATTACGACTCGTGCCGCCGAAACAGCCCGTGCAACACCCGCAAGCGACGCTACGGCCCCGGTCTCCCGGGCCGATGTCATGATCCCGGCGTCGGTGCGGACGATACCGTCCGACTGGACCGCACCACCGACACCGGCGTTGAACCGAGGGGAGTCCTCGAGGACGTTCAGGGCGCTCTCGACGGCCACGACCGGGGTCGACGCGGCCGCGCCGGTCGCTGCCGCCTCGTCCAGGACCGCCTGTCGGGGAGCGGGCTCATCCGGTTCGCCGCCGGCCCCACCATGGCAGAGAAGGCGCATGCCTGGGGGTCAACTGGGCCGCCGATAAGCTTCCGGGAACCGGCATCCAGACCGCGGGCCCGTCGGGAGGAGAGCGGCTCTCGGCCGCACCGGTCGACGATGACCGACGGCGACCGGAAGGGCCGAGCAGAGCCAGGACTGGGTTTTGAAAACGGCAGGCATTTAGCCTGTCTATTGGTATCTCCCGGACACTCATGGAATCGGATGTCATCGAGGTACCCGATGAGGGGAGCAAGATCGAGCTCGTCGACGAGGAAACGGGCGAGTTGGATGTACCCGACGACCCGATCATTCCTATCATCTACGGCGACGGGACGGGAGTCGACGTCGGCCCGGCCGCACAGCAGGTGCTGGACGCGGCGGCCGAGGCGACTGGCCGGGAGATCCACTGGCTGCGGCTGTACGCCGGCGAATCAGCACGCGAGAAGTACGGCGAAAACCTCCCGACTGAGACGGTCGAGGCGATCCGTGACCACCGCGTGGCCATCAAAGGTCCGTTGACAACGCCAGTCGGCTCCGGGTTTCGGTCCCTCAACGTTGCCCTACGCCAGAAACTCGACCTGTACGCGAACGTCCGCCCGACGTATTACCTGGAGGGCGTCCCGTCACCGGTGAAGAACCCGGAAGAGATGGATATGGTGAGCTTCCGCGAGAACACGGAAGACGTGTATGCGGGGATCGAGTGGAAGGCAGACACTGACGAGGTCGAAACGGTGCGGTCGTTCGTCGAGGACGAGATGGGCTTCGATGAGACCATCCACGACGGGCCGGTCGGGATCGGTGTCAAACCGATCAGCGAGTTCGGGACCAAGCGGTTGGTCCGAGAGGCAATCGATTACGCCCTGGAGAACGACCGGGACTCCGTTACGCTGGTCCATAAGGGGAACATCATGAAGTTCACCGAGGGGGCCTTCCGTGACTGGGGCTACGAAGTCGCCGAGGAGGAGTATGGTGACGAGGTCATCACGGAAGACACCCTGTGGGAGGAGCGGGACGGCGAGGCACCGGACGACGCGGTCGTGGTCAACGATCGGATCGCGGACAACATGCTCCAACAACTACTCACCAGGACCGACCAGTACGATGTGCTCGCGATGCCGAACCTGAACGGCGACTACCTGAGCGATTCCGCGGGGGCTCAGATCGGCGGCCTCGGTGTCGCCCCCGGAGCAAACTTCGGCCACGGTCGCTGCCTCGCCGAGCCCGTCCACGGGTCGGCACCGAAATACGCGGGGCAGGACAAGGTCAATCCCACGGCGATGATTCTGTCAGGGCGCATCATGATGGAGTACATCGGGTGGCAAGACGCGGCCGACCTGATACGGGACGCAGTCGAGACGGCTATCTCGGCCGGGACGGTGACGTACGACCTGGAGCGGCAGCTTGAGAGCGCGGTAAAACTGTCGACCAGCGAGTTCGCCGAGGAGGTCGTCGGCCGGATTCAGCAACAGGCCGCCGCGGACGAGAGTGCGGAACCCGGTCGCCACGGCAAACCCTGAGTCGGGGAGGGGTGGTCGTCGGCGCGTCGGGATGGTTTTCCAGGGACCAGGTACACAACGCGACGCCCGCTTGTGCGTCGGGAGCGGCCCGGGTACGGGAGGGTCTCGGGTCAACCGGACGCCTCCCTGCCCGTCTTGGCCCGAGCCACAACGACGCGGGCAGAATTCTCGCCTTGTGCCAGCGGATGCGCTCCTCGGTCAATCGTCCGCCCAGTCGGGATTCGTTCGGGGTGGACTGAAGACGTCGATCCCCTTCACTGCGACGTCCCCACGGTTCTCTGCGGCGTGGACCTCGTTGCCAGCGAGATCGTAGGCATCACCCGCCTCGACCGTGACTTCCTTGCCGTCGGCGAGGACGAACGTCAGTTCGCCGTCATAAATGAAGCCGGCCTGCTCGTGGTGGTGGCTGTGCTCGGGAACGGTGGCGCCCGCCTCGATCGTGAAGTGTTGGACGCTCATCCGCTCCCCGGCAGCGAGTTGTGCCAGGTGTACGTTGGGGACGGCTTCCGTGTCGGCACTGGGGTCATGCGTGACGTGCTCCATGGAAGGTTCGGCAGTACCCGCGGGTATAAAATCGACGGCTAGGATGACAGGAGGGGAACACTACCGTCGGGTGCGACATCAGCGGAGACCACCGTGCGTGGTAGGCCCCGGCAGGAGGCCTGTGAGGCATCCAGGCTGAACGGACGTGCCTACGGGACGCGTCACATTCAAACACGCCGCCACAGAACGGGGGCGCATGTACGTGGTGGCGGGCTGTCCTGATTGCCGGAAACTCTGGGTGCTCTCGAACCCGGAGCGTCAGGACACCGCGACCTGTCCGCGGTGTCAGACCCGCCACCGGACCGGGCGACTCCGACACCTGTTCGAGACCGACGATCGCGAATCCGCCGCGGCCGCACGCACCAAACTGCTCGCCGAGCGGAGCGGAAAGGAGGGAGCGATTGATGACTTGCCGTCGGTGACGTCGCTCGAGAGCAGTATCGACGAGGTCGGCGTCGATGATCGTGATTACCTCGAAGGCATGGGCATCGACCCGGACGAGGTCGCAACGGCCGGCGAATCGAGGATTCAGGGGGGCGAGTCTCGGTCGCAGCAGGACATCGTCAGGCGGGCACTTCGTCAGTCCGGCGGCCCAATCACGGCTGAAAACGTGATCGCATATGCGCTCGACCGCGGCGTGCCGGAGGAGCGAACCCGGGAGTTACTCGAACGGCTCCAACGCGAAGGCGAGGTTCTCGAAACGGCGGCCGGATATCGTCTTCTCTAGTCACGGCGATCGCTTCCCTCACGGGGGTGTCCCCCCTCCGGACCTCAGCCGCCACGAACCCGAGACGATCGGGAGCATCACGCGGCCCCGTCGGTCAGGCTATGGCCGCAACCCGGCCGGACGACGGACGACCGGGGCGACCCCACGTGATCGGTTAGCCTCGCCCTAGACTCTCGTGAGCTGACGAGAGGTTTCGGGAAGCGAGTGCCGACAGGAGCGAGAGCTCACCAGCGAGCGCACCGACCGCGATAGCCTCCGCGAGCGCGTCGGCGTTGGTCCCCGCTGGGGCGCCACCGCCTCGGACTCCGAGCACCTCGAGTGCTTCCTCCTGCGTCGGCAACGCCGTGCCGCCGCCGACGGTGCCGACTTCGAGGGACGCCAACGAGACGGATACGTACAGGTCACCATCCTCGGTCGCGTCTGCCGAGTCGTCGGCGGACACGACCTCCGCCGTGGTAATCGCGTTGGCCCCCTCGACGACCTGGGCAGCGTCCTGTCCCGTCGCCAGGAAGATGGCGGCGACAACGTTGGCCACGTGGGCGTTGAACCCGAGACTCCCGGCCTTGGCACTGCCGACATGGTTCTTTCGGCTATTGACCTCCGCCACGGCTTCAGGCGTCGTCTTCAGTACGTCGCGGACGACGGACCGGGGGAGCCGGGCGTCCGCGACGACCGTCCGACCACGACCCTCGATCGCGTTGATCGCAGCGGGTTTCTTATCGACACAGAGGTTGCCAGAAAGGGCCACGAGCGAAGCGTCCGTTTCCGACTCGACGACCTCCGCCGCCTCGCGAGTTGCGATCGTCGCCATGTTCATTCCCATGGCGTCAGCAGTGTCGTAGGTAAACCGGAGAAACACGTTGTTCCCGACGACGTACGGTGTCACCTTCCGAAGCGTGCCGTGACTCGTCGTCGATTCCGCCGCTTCCCGCAGGCGAGTCTCGTTTTCCCGCACCCACTCAGTGAGGGCCTCCGCCTCGGCGATGTCCGCTACCCTGAAGACCGGAGCACGCGACATCCCGGTTTTCACGACCCGTGCGGAGGTTCCGCCGGCGCGGTTCAGTGCCGTACAGCCACGGTTGACCGACGCGAGCAGGGCTCCCTCCGTGGTGGCCATCGGAAGGTACCGATCCCCGTCGAGTCGTCCGCCATCGATCTGGACCGGGCCGACCGCCCCGACCGGGATCTGCGTAGCCCCGATCATGTTCTCGATATTGCTGTCGGCCCGGTCCGCCGGGAAGGCGTAGTCGCTGGTCGTCTCCAAGTCCGCCCCCGACTGTTCCTCGACCAACAGTCGACGGGCTGCCGCAGCGACGTCTGCGTCGGCGTGGTCTTCCAGTTCGTAAAACCGTAGCTCGCCGTTACGGACCCGTTCGGCGAGGGACTCGGGCGTCGCCATGGGGGGCCTGGTGGCGGCCGGCGCAAATCGGTATCGGTTCGCCGACTCGCCGTCACCCGCCGTCCGGAGGCGAGGAGTCGCGCGGACCGTCGAGGCGGGTGAACAGTCATAAGTGTCCGGATATCGGAGCCTTAACCGATGAGACCACGGCCGGAGTGGCTTACCCTTGAGCGGTTTGCGGGCTGCACCACCGGCCTGACCTTGCTCTTGGTGACGCTCGGGATCTATACGGCAGCGACCGGGGCAGGGCTGGCTTGTTCGGCTCAGTGGCCCCTCTGTGATGGGGGCGTCCTTCCGCAAACGATCCCGTCGTTCATCGAATGGTTTCACCGCCTTGTCGCGATGGTGACCGGCGGCTTCATCGTCGGGACTGGGGTGTGGGCATGGCGCTCCGGGCTCTCCCGTCGAGGGAAACTCTTTGCCACCGTGGCGGTGGTTCTCCTCCCGCTGCAGGTGAGTATCGGCGCCGTCACCGTGACGCTCAACGGCGCGCTTCCGGGAGGATACTCCGCACCGACGCAAGGGGCCCACTTCGTGACCGCACTCACGATCTTCTCGGCACTCGTGATGACGACTCTCTCGGCGTACGCAGCCACCGGTAGCTACCGCCGGCCCGTCGAGCGGCGAAGCCAGCTCGCTCTCGGCGTCGCGATTGGGGCACTCCTCGGGGCCGCGGCCCTGAGCCGTCCCTCGCCGCTCGGGTACGGACCCGGCGTTCAGGCCGCCTTCTACGGCGTCAGCCTGGTCGGGGTCGCCGCACTGCTCGCGGCCAGGGCCTGGCTTGGACGGCAGGGAGCGACGCGCGGCCGGCAGCTCGCCACCGCTGCTCTCGGGTCGCTAGCGGTCGTGATGCTCCTGGGGCGAGACCTGGTCTACTACACCTCGACTGTGGCCACGGTCGACGCGGTCACTGTTCTGACGGCCGTCGGGCTCGGCGTGTTAGCGTACGTGACCAATCGTCGGCCCGACGTGACGGTTCCGGACCGCGGGACCTCGAGCAGCGACTAGCCCGTTCGAACTCGAAAAAGGTTATCACGGAGTCGCGGCAAGAACCTCGGGTATGAGGCGTTTCGAGACTGACACGAGCCGGCGGGGATATCTGAAGGCCGTCGGTGCAAGTAGTGTGGTTGGGTTAACCGGACTGGCGGGCTGTGCTGGCGGCGGTGGAGGCGAGTTGACGCCCGGTACCGCGCCCGGGTTCCCTCCGTTCGAACTCAAAAACGAGGACGGCGAACTCGTCGGGTTCGACATCGACCTCCTGACGGCGGTTGTGGACGAAACCGAATTCGAACTCGGGGAGTGGGAGGAGTTCGAGTTCTCCTCACTCATCCCGGCACTGACCAACGACCGGATCGACGTGATCGCTGCCGCGATGACGATTACCGAGGACCGGGACGAGACGATCGACTTCTCGGACCCGTACTACAACGCGGACCAAGCGGTCCTGGTCCGCGAGGGCGGCGACTTCGCGCCCTCCTCGCTTCAGGACCTTTCGGGACAGCGGGTCGGTGCTCAGGAGGGGACGACGGGGGCGAGCGTCGTACAAGAACAGCTC
>CAZCXJ010000054.1:0-16807 GCA_964502585.1 uncultured Candidatus Halobonum sp. | reverse complement strand
CGACACATCCCCCCGGCCGGGCCAACCCGCGCGGCGCAGGTTGACAGGACCCAGTAGAGAATTACGCGCAGGAACCGCCGATCCATGGGGGGACTGGCGCCCTGTCTTCCGCAGACCCGTCTTCGCAGGAGAACGTGACCGGGGCGGGGAGGACGGACGGCCGGCGACTCGCGAACCGTCGCCGCCTTCACCCAAGCCTCCCAGCCGTACGGCCGAACGATCACCTCGACCGGCGGGCGCCCCTGACCGATGGACAGAACCGAAACCCCGCGAGATAAGTTCGGATATCCGGAGGACTGGACCGGGTCGAGACCGGGCACCGGCCGACTCGCCGGAACCGGCGGCGGGCGGCCGCGACCGACCACAAGCGGTCCCGGGAGCGCGTCCGACCACTGGGGCCGATTTATTGACGACGGCGTCACCCGGAGCGCGCGAGACGTCACTCTCCCGACTCATCTCAGATCGGGAATACAGTCGATCAGTGACTGCAGAGCCACCGCTCACGGCCGACATCAGCGGCGGGCGTCAGCGGCCACCAACGGAGGTGGGAGCCAGTGATACAGCGCAACCGTCAGGGATCGACATCGCCAGGGGACGTCCCGGGCCGGACCGAGAGGGGGCCGCGACGTTCCGACGTCCAGTCCCGACAACTAGGTCCCCGAGACACACCCCTCCGGACGCCGTTCGCCGTCGGATCCGCCCGCTCTCGACAACAACGGCGCCGGCCGACCGGACGATTCACCCGGATCGTTCCGGTCCGGTTGCTGGCCTGTCCGCGACAGCGCCGCCGCTCGATCTCGCAACGCGGCGGCGCGGGGCCGGGACAGAAGCTGAATCGACGCACGTGTCCGCCGACGCGGGCCATCAGCCCGAACCGGGCGAAGCTACGGACGTCGGGACCGGAGAACGATCGACACCCAGGGACCGAACAGGAAGGACGTGGCCTGAACGGACGAGCGAGACGACATCACCCAGCTCTTCAGCGGTCGAACAGCTGGAGACCGCTCCCGCGGACGCGTCCGGGGGCCAAGATTCGCCTGGAGTCGCTCGGCGGATCCAACCGCCCGTGACAGCAACAACACCGGCCGCGCATCCCCTCCGAGGTGGAGACCGCAGTCGGGCAACCGGTAGTCCGTGGGAAGACCAGCCACCGCTGAATCTGGCGGCACGGCGTCGCGTAGCCGCCACAGGTGCAGAGTCAGCGTCGGCTCCCACCGACACCGGTCGACAGTTGCGATCGGGTGAGGGCGCTGTCACCGGCACCGCGGACTCGCCAGAGATCGACGTCGAAAGCAGTCGTCCGAGCCCGGACCGAGCGAGGGCCGCTGTGCCCGAACCAACGGGGACACGTCCACTGGAGCCACCAAATGTCGCCCGGGGAATCGGCCCGGTCTCGACAGCGACGGGGCCGACCGCCTGGCCGACTGCCGCGGGACGTCGCGGCCCAGTTACCAGCACGCCAAGGACGGTGCCGTCACTCGATCTCGCGACGCGACGCCGCGTGACCGCCTCGACAACCGGGGAGCGGCCGGCAGAATCCGGTCCCGGTGGGAGTCGCCTGGCTGTGGCGGAGCTGGGCGATCTTGGGGATGCAGCCACAGCAAGAGTGGCAGGGACCGCGATCGCCGAGCGGGCCGTCGACGCGGGAGCCGACCTCGGCGCGACCACCGTCTTCGCTGTCCCCGGGACAGTGGGGATGTCGCCAGGACAGGAATCAAGTACCATGCCTTCGGACGTGGAACCATCGCAGCGACAGGACGTGACCCAGATGCCTGCACTGACCCTCCGTACTCAGCGACAACTCGTGACAGACGCCGACCAGACGACCGCCGGACAATCTGGGGAGAGGACTGCTGCTCCGGGAGCGGAGGGAACACCCGGTAGAACAGAAGGGACGCGTCCAGCCCGGGGAACCGGCGACCGCGAACGGACAGGAAGAGATACGGGACAGCGTAACATCGACCTCGGGGAAATCTTCCTCGACGGGAACGCCGGGCTCATGTCACACGACCCCGACGTTGACCGGTTCGTCGAGAACCTGTACCAGACAATGAAGCGCAAGATGCAAGAGGAACGACAACGGGGTGGACTGTAGATGGCCGCGGGGGCGAACAGCGGCAAACTCGAGACCGCGACGATACAGGTTCTGAACGGAAAGAACCAGGGCACGAGCATCGAGTGTCTGTTCAACCCATCGAAGTACGACCTGAGCAAGCAGGTCAACTACGCCGAGTTCAAGGCCACTGGATCCGGAACACAGGTCCAGCAGTTCGTGAACAGGGGCGCAGAGTCGCTCTCGATGGAACTGTTTTTCGACACGTCCGAGGAACATACCGACGTACGGAAACAGCACATCCAGCAAATCGACTCGCTGCTCGAAGTCGATCCGGAGTTGCACGCGCCGCCGCTCGTGGAGTTCCGCTGGGGGAGTCTGACGTTCACGGCACTGGTCGAGAGCGCCGACAAGTCCTTCACGCGGTTCCTGCCGGATGGAACTCCAGTCCGTGCCAGAGTCAACATGACGTTCAAGGAGTACGAGGCGTCGGACTACAAGAAACGGATCAGTCTGGAATCGACAGACAAGACGAAAGCCTGGACCGTTACGGAAGGCGACACGCTCTGGTTGATCGCCGACGAGGAGTACGGCGATCCCACCCAGTGGCGGACGATCGCCGACGCAAACGGTGTCGAGAATCCGCGCCGGATCGAACCCGGAACCGTACTCGAACTCCCCCCACTCTGAGAGCTATGGTCGTCGATTCCGCCACTCAGAGCGCCCGTCGTCCGTGCGCGAAGGCGAATCTTGATCGATCATTCCCGCGAACGGGGGTGACGGGGTAATCCGTCCCCCCACGTGTATATGTCAAGGTCATATCCACCCATTTACTCGATCCGGTACAAGGTGACCATCGGCGGGACCACGTACAACGAAGCAGGCGGACAGATCGCCAACCTCAGCATCGACACGAGTCTGCAGAAGGCTGATCGCGTCAAGTTCACCTTCAACAAACCGTTCGACCCGGAGCAAGGGACGTTCCCCGAAGTGAACTGGAACTCGATTTCGCCGCAGACGCCGGTCAAAGTGTCGTTGGGATGGGGCGACCAGGGATCGCTGAAGCAGATGTTCGACGGGAAGATAACGAAGGTACAGACGAACTTCTCACAGGGAAAAGGGCCCACGGTCGACATCACTGCGCTGGGCCCGATTCACGAAATGAAACAGGGCACCGAGGATAGGAAATGGCCGAAAAAAAGCGGCCAGAAGGCCAACCTCGGGGATGTCGTTACGGAAGTCATGAACAAAGGAGGGTACTTCAACGACAAGGACATCGAGGCCTCTTTCAAGAAGGAGGAGATCGTCCAGAACGGGGTGAGCGACTACAAGTTCATCACCGGGCTCGCGGAGAAGTACACCTACAGGTTCTACACGTCGGCGGGTACCGCCTATTTCAAACCCAGGTCCTCGGTAGGGACCGGAAATCCCGTCGCGACACTGGAGTACGGTGACAAGCTCAACTCGTTCAACGGACGCGTCGACGACGCCTCGAAGATCAATCAGGTCGAGGTCCGGTACTGGGACATGAAAAAAGAAAAAGACATTACCAAAACAGAGGGGGACGGGAAACCAAAAAAGGTGTTCCGGATCCGGTGTGACTCGAAAAGCGAGGCCGAGGAAGTCGCGAAAAACAAGCACAGCAAACTGTGCAAGGCTCGCGCAAAGGGCGACGGACAGGCCGAAGGTATCCCGGACATCGTCGCAGGGAAAGTCGTTGCACTCGACCGGATGGGTGGCCGGTTTTCCCAGAACTACTATATAACACAGGCCACACATAGGATAGGAAGCTCGGGATACGAGACCCAGTTCCAAGCCAAGGAGGTACCCGAATGACTGATCCAATGGATTTCGACAGTATCGACGCCGAAGAAGCGGATCCGGGACAGACGGGGGTGGCCGTGGCAACCGTGACGGACAACGAGGACCCGGAGAAACTCGGGCGGGTGAAGCTGAGTTATCCCTGGCGCGACTCGGACAAGAACAGTGACTGGGCACGGGTCGCGACTCCGATGTCCGGAAAGAACTACGGCGCCTTCTTTCTCCCCGAAGTCGGCGACGCGGTCTTGGTCGCCTTCGAGAACGGCGACATCCACCACCCGTTCGTCATCGGCTCGCTCTGGACGGGCAAGCAGAAACCGCCGGAGAACAACTCCAGCGGCGACAATGACAAGCGCGTGATCGAGTCCCGGAAAGGCCACCGACTCGAGTTCGACGACGCGAAAAAGGAGGCGAAGGTGAAAATCGAGACCGACGCCGGCCACAAGATTATCCTGAACGACAAGAGCGGCTCGGAGAAGATCACGATCGAGGACAAGTCCGGGTCGAACACAATCACGATGGACTCAGCGAATGGGGAGGTTTCGATCTCCGGACAGAACAAGATCAGCCTCTCCGCGACTGAAATCGAACTCGCCGCGGACTCGGAGGTGAGCATCTCCGGCAAAGGGAAGGTAAACGTCGAGGGGAAGGGGAAGGTAAACGTCGAGAGCAAGGGCCAACTCAACCTCAAGAGTAGCGCCATGGCGAAGTTGAAAAGCTCCGGTATCGTCCAGGTCAAAGGGTCGCTCATCCAGCTCAACTGATATGCCACCAGCAGCACGCGTCGGCGATTCGACCGCACACGGAACACCGCTTGGACCGGGTCCCGGAAGCACGAACGTCCTCATAGGAGGGATGCCGGCATGGCGCGTCGGGAGTGACTTCCACGCCTGCCCGCTGGTGTCGGGTCTCGTCCCGCACGTCGGCGGCGTCGTCCCGATGGGAAGTACGTCAGTGTTCATCAACAAGATGCCGGCGGCCAGACTGGGCGACACGATCACGGAGGCCACAGCACCGAACTCCATCGTCATGGGGTGTCCGACTGTCATGATCGGGTGAGGTGAGGAGAGGATGGCGCGTGACTTCCTCGGCACAGGATGGCAGGCCCCCGTCGATACTGACCACCGGGGCGATATTGAACTCTCGAGTGCGGAGGACAACATCGAGGAGAACATCAGACTCATCCTCGGGACTGCCCAGGGCGAGCGAGTCATGCGCCCGGAGTTTGGCTGCGCCATCCACGACTACGTGTTCTCGACGGTCGATCTCACGACGCTGAGCCTGATGGAAGACGCCGTCCGCGACGCCCTCATCAGGTGGGAACCACGTATCGACATCGAAGACATCGACGCCCGTCCGGACGAGTCCCGCCCCAATCGCGTCCTGATCGACATCGAATACCGGGTCCGGAGCACCAACAGCACCGCGAACATGGTGTACCCGTTCTATCTCGCGGAGGGGGAAGAGTGACTTCTCCCACCGATGACAGTTCCCGGAAGCTGCAACGGTTCCCCCACGATTCGGCGGAGGACCGGGAATGACCGAAGAGCCAACTATCGACGGCCGGAGTCGGGCGGACCTCCTCGAGTCCCTCCGCGAAACTGCCGTCAACTACACCGAGACGTGGGACCCTCACTCATCAGATAGCGGGACGACACTTCTCCAGATTTTCTCACGCTTCCAGCACGATGTGACCGAGCGACTCAACAACGTCCCGGAGAAACACCGGGTGGCATTCCTCGACGCGCTCGATTTCAGCCGCCGGCCACCACAGGCCGCGCGAGCGCCGCTCTCTTTCGAAACCACCGACGACATCGCGTCGAACGTCGTCGTTCCGGGAGGCACCCAGGCTACCGCCGAAACCGAGGACGGCGAGACTGTTATTTTCGAGATCCCTAGTGACGAAGGGTTCGAGGCGACGCCAGCCGACCTCACGTCGGTGTACGGAGTCGATCCGGCGAACGACCGGATCTTCGATCACGGTGAACGGCTCGAACGCGGCGAGGGTGCGACACTGTTTGCGGGCCCGGACGTCCAGACACACGCGTTCTATCTGGGCCACGCGGATCTTCTGAACCTTGAGGCCGAGTCGACGATAACCGTGCGCCTGCTCACGAACGCGGCCGAACCAGTTCTCGAAGATAGCCTCGTCTGGGAATATTACGGGGAGGGCGAGGAGGGCATCGGGTGGCATCGACTCCCCCAGCAGACGACCGACACCATCGAAGTGTACGCGGACGCTGGCATCGAGAACCTCCGGGAAGCCGTCAAGGAACGGATCCAGGAGTATGACGCCGACGACGTGACCGAGTGGGGAAACAACCCCTTCGAACTCTCGTTCGAACTGCCCGGACCCACGGAGGATTTCGAGGTCAACGGGATCGAGAGCCGATGGATCCGGGCGCGGACGGTCGACCCTCATCCAGCCTATGTCGACATCGAGATCGAGTCGATCTCGCTCAACGTCGAACGAGACACCGAAGAGGGTGGGATCGTACCCGAAGAGGCCCTCCACAACGACGTGCCGCTCTCGCTGGACGATGAGGAGGTCGTCTACCCGTTCGGGCGGAGCCCACAGGCCCCCACGACGATGTATCTCGCCTCGGAGGAGGCGTTCACGAAGACAGGCGCAGTGATCGAGGTCCGGTTCGAGTCCCCAGAGGAACCCCGCGAGCCGCTGTCGACAGACGATGGCGACGGGGACGGGAGCGAGAACGGTAACGGAGACGGGGAGGAAAATACGGATGAGGAACAGGACTGGATCCCGGAGACGATGGGGACACCCGGCGCGGAGGAGCCACCGGAGATCTCCTGGGAGTACTGGAACGGAGAAGGGTGGGCGCGGCTCCGCCTGAGCGAGGACACCACACGCGACCTTCAGGAGTCCGGAATCGTCCGATTCACCGTCCCGAGTAACCTCACAGAGACGTCGGTCTCCGGACACGACGGCCACTGGATCAGGGCCAGGTTCCTCAGCGGCAGTTACGGTCAGTACCGATACGAGATCAACTCTGACGGGACCCGGGGCGATCCCATCGATCGTCCAGAGCCGCCTCGGTTCGGAACGATCAGGCTCAGCTACAGCCAGAAAGGAGAGAGCTTCGAGACTGTCCTGACGAACAACAACGCCTCGTTCCGCGAGATCGAGGCGGACGGGCCACAGCTTCCGTTCGTCCCGTTCGCGGAACCGCCGGAGGAGACACAGACGGTGTACTTGGGATTCGACGACGTGCTCCACGATGGGCCGATCAACCTCCACCTGCTTACCGAAGACCGAACCTATCCCCGGGCGTTCGAGCCCCGGATCCGGTGGGAGTACTGCGTGGCCCCCGAGCGCATGGCCTGGAACCGTCTCGATGTTCACGACGGGACAGAGGGATTGACCGAACAGGGCATTGTCAGCCTGACGTTTCCGGAGGCGACCACCGCGTTCGAACTGTTCGGGGAGCGGCGTCACTGGATCCGGTTCCGCGTGACCGGTGACGAGTTCCACATTGGGGCCGGTCAACAGAAAGTGGCCGGGAACCGGCCAGTGACAGACCTGGCCAGCGGGGGGCCAGCCGAGATCCCAGCCACGCCACCGACCGTCAAGGCAGTCTACCCGAACACCCAGTGGTCGTACAATGTCGAGACGATTGAGGACGAAGTACTGGGGTCAAGCGACGGGTCCCACGGGCAGACGTTCGCCTGCGAAGAGGCACCGGTGATGGATGTCGAGGTCTGGGTGGACGAACTCGGGGCGCTGTCGGGGGCGGAACGCCAGACCCTCTCGGCCGAACGGCCGGCAGACGTAGAACGCGTCGAAAGTGGGACCGACGTCGAGGCGTTCTGGGTCAGATGGACGGGGGTCGACGATTTCCTCGACTCGGAGCCATCGGACCGCCACTACCGGATCGATCGGATTGCCGGACGGGTCACGTTCGGCGACGGACAGCGCGGCGCCATCCCGCCGAGGGGAGAGGAGAACGTCCGGGCGACCTACGAGACGGGCGGCGGTCAAAAGGGTAACATCGGTGCGGGAGCGATCGCCGATCTCCAGGACTCTATCCCCCTGATAGACGAGGTAACAAACCATCGCCCCAGCGATGGCGGGGCTGACGTGGAGTCGATGGAGACAGTCATGTCGCGGGCGCCAAAGCGGATCAAGAATCGAGGGCGTGCGGTTGCTCCGAATGACTTCGAAGAGGTTGCCAAGGCCGCCTCCCGGGAACTCGCGACCGTCAAGTGCGAGCCCGAGATGGACGCCAACGGGAACCGGCGCCCCGGCTGGGTGACGCTCCTGATCGTGCCCCGCGAACGTCGGGCGCGACCAGCACCGACGATAGAACTCCGACAGCGCGTCGCTGACGCTGTCGCCGAACGAGCGCCGGCGACGCTCGCAGGCGGCGACCGCGAACGGATCACCGTCAGGGGACCGAACTACGTGCCAATCTCGATCGAGACGACCGTGCGCGCTCGCGCCGTCGAGAGTATCTCAACGCTGAAAGGAACCATCGAATCAACGCTCACCGACTATCTCCACCCGCTCACCGGCGGGCACAGTGGTGAGGGTTGGGCATTCGGCGAGGCCCCGCGGCTGTCGCAGATCCTTTCCCTGCTCGATGACGTCGACGGGGTCAGCGCCGTGAGCGACGTCCTGATGTCGGTGTCGACTCAGGACGAGACGGTCAAGATCCGGGATGAAACGATCGTTCCCGACCTAGACCGGGACGCTATGATCTGTAGCGGATCCCACGAGGTAACTGTCACGCGATCTAGCCCCGAGGAAGGTGCCAACTGATGTGTGACCGATGTCTACGAGCGTGTAACAGCGGATGGATACCGCGTGGTCGCGCTCCGACATCGGCTGGACAGGAGGTGGCCTGACCGTGGGACTTGACGTGCCGAAACTGTCGGACCGGGAGTATGAGGCGCTCGTCGAGGAGGCACGGAAGCTGATCCCGGCCTATTCGGACGAGTGGACCAACTTCAACCCGGCGGATCCGGGAATCACGATCCTCGAGATGCTGGCGTGGCTCACCGAGACCTATACCTACCAGCTCGACGCAGTCACAGACGAACACCGGGCGAAGTATCTGGAGTTGATGGGTGAACACCCACGGCCTCCGGCTCCTGCCTCGGCCCGGCTCGCCCTCGACCCTCCACCGGACCTCGACGGGATGACTCTCCCAGAGGGTACTCCCCTCACGGTCATTGACGGATCAGGTACAGAGCAGCGGTTTGAAACGACAGATTCGCTCGTCTTGACCGACGCGCGCGTCGCGGCAGTAGTCTCGGAAAATGACGACGGACGGACTGTCCACACCCATGCCAACGAGACCGAGGGTATGTTTTACCGCCCGTTCGGCGACGAGGCCGACGTCGGGAACGCGGTCTACTTCGGGTTCGACGGGGATCCGTTCGCAGCTGCCGAGACGCTGTCGATCACTATCGATTTCCACGACGAGGACCTTCCCGAACCGGCGAGACACGGAGCGGAAGAACCGGAGTTCGAACCGTCGGTCGACCTCGTCTGGGAGTACTGTACCGACTATGAGGCTGCCGAACGCGACACGTCCTGGCGCGTCCTCGACGTCGAAACCGACACAACGGACAGCTTCTACGGGTCCGGGACTGTCACGATGGCTGCACCCGGGGAGTGGTCGCCCGCGGACTGGGACATCGCCGACGCTGACGTCATGGACATCGGAGGCGGATTCGTGTGGTGTCGGTGTCGGGTCGCCGACGCGGGCTACGAAATCCCGCCGCAGTTCAATTCTGTCAGACTCAACTCGGTTGAGGCGAGTCACCGAACGACTGTCACCGATCAGCGACTCGAACGAAGACCCGCAAATGGGGATCCAAGAACCCTGACGGCGCAGCGATACCACTTCCCGCAGGCCCCGATCCTCGAAGCGGATGTGACCGTCGACGGCGAGCAGTGGACCGAAGTGGCGGACTTCGACGCCTCACAACCGACTGACACACACTTTGTCCTCGAACGGTCGGCAGGGGTCGTGCGGTTCGGCGACGGAGTCCGGGGACGGATGCCGTCCCCCGACGCGACGGTCCGCGCCGAACGATACGTCTACGGCGGCGGGAGTGATGGGAACGTCACCGAAACCGCCTATTGGCAGTTCGCCGAGGACGCCACGATCGCGGACGATGGGACGTCGCTCGCAGACATCGACATCGTTCCTGCCGAACCGGCAACCGGCGGAACGGATGCCGAGTCTATCGAGGGCGCCTTCGAACGGGTCCAGCGCGATCTCCGCAAGCCCTTCCGTGCCGTGACAGTTGAGGACTACCGTGAATTGGCGAACCGGACACCAGGGCTGCGCGTCGGCCGGTCGACAGTGCTCGTCGACGAGTCCCCCCGCGATGCGACCACGGACGCGACCTGGGTCACGGTCGTCGTCGTGCCGTATTCACCGCCGGATCTCAACCGTCCCGAGCCGAGTGAAGGGTTCCTGCGTGCGGTCCAGGACCACCTCGATACCCACCGGCTTCTCGGTGACCGGGTGTCCGTGGTCGCCCCGACGTATGTTGGTCTCCGGGTGGAAGCCGACGTCCGGACGACGCGCTGGTACCCCCAGCCCCGTGCCGAGACGGCCATCGAAGCGGCGATTCGCGAGTATGTCGACCCGATCCGCGGATACGACGGCGATGGCTGGCCGTTCGGCCGGACCCTCTACAAAGAGAATCTCGTGGCCGTGGTAGCTGGTCTTGACTGGGTCGACACGGTTCGGAACCTCTCGGTGCAGGCTCATGGAGACGCTACCATCGATAGTCAAGGGAACGTCTCTATCGGTGACGACGCACTGTTGTACCTAGACGAACTCAGGGCCGAAGTCCAGACGATTACGCGGCGAGACCAGGAGGAGTCGTAGCCGTGGAGTTTAGCTATCTCTCGACCACGACGACGGCGGAGTGGGAACGCTGGGCCGGCCGGAACATCGAGGTGCAGGAGGGAGCCATCGGACTAGGAACGGAGATCTGGCTCTCCGGGGAGGATCTCGAATTCGACGCAGTCGACGTCGCTCTCGATCCTGATGGAACCATCTACGCCTTACGTGGTTCGGGCGACGTCTGGAAGTACGACGAGGAACGCGAGTTCGCCGCCGCTGTCTGGACTAACGATGACGAACTGGCCGATCCGCGCGGGATCTGCGTTGCGGGAGATCGCATCTACCTCGTCGGTGACGACCCGGATCTCGTGGTCATCTCGGACAGCGACGGCGAGTTGGCCGGCCGGATCGACGCTTCGCTTGCCGATCCGGTCGCGCTCGTCCAGCAACATCGCAAGACCTATGTCCTCGACCGCGGCGACGACGATGAGGCCGGCAGGGTGGCTGTATACGACGGCCGCGGCAACGCGAAGACAGTGCTCCGGGGGCTGGACGCACCTCGGGACTTCGCGGTCGACGGCGCAGGGAACGTTTCTATCATAGAGATGACCGATGACGGCCCAGTCATCAGCGTTTTCGAATCGCGCTACGTTGACTCGCCGGACGCGTTTCCTCAGCGTCGGACGATCAGTAGCTTCACCGTGCCCGACGCGGATGACACCTTCATCCCGAACTGTCTCGTGGCTCTCAGCGATCAGGAACTCGTCGTCCACGGCCGCCTATCGCTGAGCGGGGATCCGGCTACGTATCACTACAGAGGGGTCGCAGGCAACGGCGGGGAATTCGAGCGATGCGTCGGGTTCAATGTTCCCTGCTCTCGGCTGGTGCTGGGACCACAGCACGGCCGCGGCCGGCCCCCCACCTACTACGCGGTCGCTACGGAGGGGGACGACATCTACATGATCGAGGAAACCGAGCGCCACCGGCAACGCGACGCGCGGCCGTCCTACAGTGGGATAGCGCTGCGCCGGTTCGACGCCGGCGTCCGGGACACGCAATGGCACCGCGTGTCGCTCGAATTCGACAGTCTCCCCGCAAGCACGCAGGTCGTTGTGAGCTACTATGCCGCGAATTCCGAAGACAGGGATATATCGACCATCGACGGCGTCAACGAGAACGACGCGGCCGACCTCCGGGAAGCGGGCGTCGTCGGCCCGTGGGATCTGCTGGAACACGACCCCGAGGAAATCGCCACCATCGTAAGCGGCGCGACAGTCGAGCGGGCAACAGACTGGCGCAAGAACGCGACCCGGATCGTCAACGCGGGAGGAACTGACACGTGGACAGCCATCAGAAACCCGAACCCGGAGGATGCACTGTTGCGCGAGGCGGACGGTCGGTACCTCCATGTTCGCCTCGAACTCGTGGGGGAAGTCGAGACATCGCCCCGCGTCAGTTCGTTCCGCGCATACTGTCCGCGCCAGTCCTACGACCGATACCTGCCGGAAACGTACCGTGGCGACGCCCAGAACGCCCGGTTCCTCGAACGGTTCCTCTCGATCTTCGGGAGTGCGTACGTTGATATCGAAGAGGAGTTCGAGACGATCACGCGATATTTCGACCCGGAAGGGATTCCCAGCGAGTATCTCCCGTGGCTCACACAGTGGCTGGCGGTCGAACACGACGCAGGGTGGCCCGAAGCCGCACAACGGGAATTTCTCGCACGGGCACCGGATCTTTTCAGACAGCGCGGAACTCGTGGGGGAATGCGTGCGTACCTCGAGATTTATCTCTCCCACGTCGACGCACCCGACACATCCTGGATCGAGGACTGGCAGCGGAGTCGGATCGAAGCCCGCCGCGACGAGGGTTATCTGGATGACGAGACGGCCGAGGAGCTACTCGAATCTATCGACGAACGGACCGACGAGTCGGCCAGTGACCATCTACTGTTTTTCATCGAACACCGCGACATGGACGGGATCGAGTCCTCCGACGCGGTCCAATCTTACGCGATGCACATGCGTGGCACGCGGTCGTTCGTCGTGTTCGTCGGCCCGTTCGTCCGCGAAGACCATCGCGACGCCGTCGAGCGCATGGTCGCATCAGAGAAACCGGCACACGTCGATGGTAACGTCATCGAACTCCGCCAGCACTGTCAGCTCAAGGGCAACTCGTTTTTGGGGATCAACACAGCACTAACGCCGCGGGAGTTCACGCTCGGCCAAGCGACACTCGGCGGGGAAACCGTCCTCAAGGAACGCGAGGAATTCAGGTAACGAGGGGACTAGATCCGTCCGCTTTCTTCGATGAAGACTTCGGACAACCACAGAAGCGTTCGCCTCCAAGTACCCCTCTGGTAGCCCGGTATTCACATCCACAGACGAACGGCAGACCCCGAAGGTTAATTGCAAAGTCAACCGTTCCTGAAAGACAAGGGAATTCAGATGTCACAGCAAGGCGAACACGACCCCAACAATCAAGCCGAAGAGGAGCTACGACAGTTCGAGAAGAACAAATTCTTCCAGGGGAAGCTGTTGACAGCTCGGGACATGAAAACGGAGCAGGCATACCACGCCCGCCGGCTCCATGCTATGAATCGGTTCACGACGGGACGCGGGATCATCCGCGGGATCGAGGTCAGTGCCGTCGAGGAAGGAGATACAGAACTCGAAGTGACCCTCGAGCCGGGGATAGCCATCGACGGCTACGGCCGCCCGGTCGTGATCGAGCACACAATCACGCAGACACTCCCGATTCCAGCCGACGACGAACTCTATCTGTTTCTCCGGTACAAAGAGGAGGAACTCGAGTCGGTCCCGGTTCCGGAGGTTCGAGGAGCGGCCGACGAGGAGTACATGGCCAACCGGACTGTCGAAAGTTTCGAACTGACCTACCAGGAATCGCCGCCGAACACATTCAAAGAGATCCCCACCGTGAATACGTCCATCCGGGACAACACGGACGAGAACAAGGCTCGGCGACGGCTCGGGAACACGTACCATCAACGCCATCGAACCCCGCTCGAAACCATCGAAGATCCGAGTATCTTCATCGGCGCCTTCGAACGGACCCGGGACGGATCGTGGATCAAGGCCGAGGACACGGTCAATCGAGAGCTGGTCTACGACAACGAGATGCTCTATGCGGCTCTCGTTAATCACATCCGGAACACCGAAAACCCGCACAATATCGAGGGGGCAGGCGGAGGCGGCGGGGTCGAAGGCGGACAGATCCAGGAGGTCCGCGAGCAACTCGAGATCATGAACGAACAGCTAAACACGCTCAACCGGTACGTGATGCGAAAGTCGTTGAAGGACAAAATCCGGTTTTTCGACGATGTCTCCGACCGTTTCGAGGACCACGATACGGGCGGCAGCCGCATCGCCCAGGAGATCGTGGAGGAAGCGAAGGCTGGTATCAGCGACGAGGTGTACGACACCCCCGAAGAGTACCGCGCTCTTGTGGGTAATATGTTGGAACTGGATATTAATCTCGGCGAGGAACTCGAGACATCGGCGACGGAGGACAGCCTTGAACGCTATGTCAGAGCGGTCAACGAACTCCAGACAGTCCTGGCGAACGACGAGAGCGTGCTTCGCGTCGCGGAGGCACAAGATAACGTCTGCGAGGCTGCGGACTCGCTTGAAGTCCTCTACGATATCGTCCCTGAGTAAGTACTTCCGCCCGACTTCGCTCGGGGCAATCGCCCCACTCGTTCGTCGAGGGTCAGCTACCAACGGCTGCCGTTCGTTTCCGCGCTGTACCGCTGTGGAACTTTCTCTGGACTCCCGTTCTACGCCGCATCAGCGGCGGGAAGGTCGTACTTCCCCAAATCTCGGGGACAGCGAGAGGATCAGCCCCGATTGAAAATATATCCTCATTTATATATAAGTTTTATTACTATAAAATACAAGTGTATTTATATGTCATATGCCAGACCACAACCCGAGAGAATACTCTGTAGGGCCGGTCTCAAACCGAATGATCTCTGGCCTGGATAGTTCTAGCAGATAACGGTTATTAATTAATATATGAAAAAAATCAAATTCGCATAGTTTTATACTTATTAAACTTCATGTGGGCATGGAGTACGACCTCCAGGCACAAGGAAATGCCAGAATACCTGTCCCCCGGCGTATACGTAGAAGAAGTTGAAGGAGGGGCAAAATCGATCGAGGGAGTCAGCACGAGCACTGCTGCGTTCCTCGGTGAGACGGAGCGAGGGCCTGTCAGTCCGAGGCTGCTCACCAGTTTCTCGGACTTCCGACGGCATTACGGAAAGAGCCCCGAGTCTTCAAACCTCGACATCGCAGTCGACGGATTCTTCCGGAACGGCGGCAACCGGTGTTATGTCACACGGGTGTCACCACACGACCCGGAGGATGTCTCTCGAGCGACCATCACGGACGGTTCGGGCGAGGACGTAATGACCGCCTCTGCGGTCGGTCCCGGCGAATGGGGCGACCGTGTTGCGATCATCGTCGAAGATAGCCCGATGTACGAGGAAGGCAAAAACAAATACTTCCAGCTGACGGTCCGATACTGGTCAAGCGACATCGAAGGTGTCACCGATCCCGCTTCCGAGGAGCCCGACCCGTCACCTGACGTGGAAGAAACGTACGACGAACTCACACCCAAGGCGGAGTCCAGCCAGAACTTCGCGAAACAACTGCCCAGCTCGGCACTGATCGACGTCGAACAGATCGGTGAAGAGCGGCCGTCAACCGGTCTCACCTGGCTCAACGGCGAGAGCGAATCCGGCGGCACAGCGGACGGGAACAACGAGAACGGGGAGGACCCGAGCGACCAGATCCCCGACGACGACGAGCTTGATGACATGACGTACAACGAGTTGCAGGATATCGCCGAACCGTTCGACATAGACCGCTCACAGAAGAAAGAGGAACTCAAAGACGACCTTCGCGAGATCCGCGATAGCGGGGAGGCACGGGCCGACGGCGGAACGGCGTCGATAGCTCTCAGCGACTATCAAGGGCAGGACGTCACCGGCGAGCGAACCGGCATGGCCGCACTCAAGGAACTGGACGACGTCTCGATCGTCTGTGTCCCCGACGAGAACCAAATCAGGGGACTCACCGAGGCCGTCGTCACCCACTGTGAGAACATGGGCGAGCGGTTCGCTGTCCTGCAAGCGCCGCAGAACCCGGGGCGCGTCTCACAGATGGAAACGCCCGTCGATTCGACGTACGCGGCGTACTACTACCCCTGGATCGAGGTGAAAGACCCGAACACGAACGCCGACAAGCTCGTCCCGCCTGGCGGCCACATCGCCGGCATCTACGCACGTAACGACACCGAGGAAGGCGTCCACGGGTCGCCCGCGAATATGGTCGTTCGGGGTGCCCTGGATCTCCAGGTCGAGATCACCAAGGGTGAACAAGACGTTCTCAATCCCAAGGGCGTCAACTGCATCCGTGCGTTCCAAGGTCGGGGTATCAGGGTGTGGGGTGCCCGCACCTGTTCGAGCGACCCCGACTGGAAGTATATCAACGTGCGCCGACTGTTCCTGTACGTCGAGCAATCGATCGACGAAGGGACCCAGTGGGCAGTCTTCGAGGCCAACGACAGGGAGCTGTGGGGTCGCATCACCGACACGATCGAGGGGTTCCTCACCACCGTCTGGCGCGACGGCGGGCTGATGGGAACCTCCCCTGACGAGGCCTTCTTCGTCCGCTGTGGCGAGTCGACAATGACACAGGCCGACATCGACAACGGACGGCTGATATGCGAAATCGGAATCGCTCCGGTCAAGCCAGCCGAGTTCGTCATCTTCCGGATCCAGCAGTGGACCGAGGAGGCCTCACCCTGAACCAACCGATCACACACCTAACACACTACAACAATGCCAGACAGACGCGGCCCAATTCGCAAAAGCAGATTTACCGTAACGATCGACGACATCCAGGTTCCTGGATGGCAGTCTGTGGAACTGCCGTCGATCACCACCCAAGAAGCCAGCTACAGAAACGGGAACGAACCGGAACAGGCCAGACGGCTCTGGGGTCGGACCGAGTACGGCGACCTGACCATGGAACGGGGCGTCGAGCCCTCCTCGGCGGGAAACTCGATAATACCAGGGCAG
>CAZCXJ010000053.1:0-16941 GCA_964502585.1 uncultured Candidatus Halobonum sp. | reverse complement strand
CTTCCAGTTCACGGCCGTCGATACCACGATCACGATCGCTCCCGGCGTGGAGTTCCCCGCCTGGGCGTACAACGGCCAGGTACCGGGCCCGACCCTTCGAGCGGTGGAAGGGGACCTTATCCGTGTCACATTCGACAATCTGGGCCAACACGCCCACACGATTCATCCCCATCTCCGGAACTTGGACCCCGCTATGGACGGCATCCCGCCCACGGGACCCGGATCACTCGACGCCTCCGATGACCCGTTCACCTACGAGTGGATCGCTCAGCCAGCCGGCGTCCACCTGTACCACTGTCACTCCACCCCGCTGAAGGACCACATCCATCGCGGCCTCTATGGAACGGTCATCGTCGACCCTGACCCCGAGCGTGTCCGCCGATCGCCGCGGGAATACGTGAACTACCACGGCCCGATCACCGAGACTCTCCGGGAAGAGTTGGTTGCGACTGCCCGAACGCGCAACCACGAGGATCCCGCGAACGACGATATCAATGAGATGGTGATCGTGATGAACTCCTTCGACACGAATTTCGACGGGGAAAACGAGGTGTACGCGGCCAATACCCGTGCGTTTGCGTATGGAGTCGGCGACACGGACGGAGAGGGGTCGTGGTCGGCGGGCGAGACCATCCACCCGATCCCTATCGATAAAGACGAACGCCAGCGAATCTACCTGGTCAACACGACCGAGTTCGACCTCATCAACTCGTTCCACGCACACTCACAGTTCTTCGACTATTACGACCACGGGACGACGCTGTTCCCAACGCACAAGCGTATCGATACCGTCATGCAGTGCCAGGCCCAGCGGGGGATCGTCGAACTCGATTACTCGAACCACCAGCCTGGGCTGTACATGGCCCACGCTCACCAGTCGGAGTTCGCCGAACTCGGCTGGATGAGCTTTTTCGAGGTGAGCGGCTGATGCCCACCGATACGGAGACAACCGGCGACGGCGGCATCGCTACCGGACCTGACGAGACCCGCAGACAGGTTCCGCGGTGGGCCACGGCGCTCCTTCCAGTGGTGCTGTTGGTCCTGCTGCTCGGCGTGTTCGTTGCGACGGCTCCACTCGCGGGTGTCCAGGGTGGTCAGCCCCTGCCGGACATGTCGATTACGCATGTCGAGATCCCCAACACGGAGGTCATGGTGATCCATGTCACCAATAACGGCCCCGAGTCGGTCACAGTGGCCCAGGTCCTGGTCGACGAGGCTTATTGGGAGTTTCGGGTAGAGGGGGCCGGCGGCGACCGGACGTTAGCCCCGATGCAGAGCGCACGTATCGTCCTTCCGTATCACACCACCGCCGGGTTCGATTATGAGATCACGCTCGTGACAGGCGACGGGGCCACGTTCCACCACACGGTCGTCGCGGCGAACCCGACGCCAGGGGCCAGCAGCTCCCTGCTCGGGACGCTCGCACTGGTCGGGCTGTTCGTCGGCGTCATCCCGGTCGCGCTCGGGATGCTTTGGTTCCCGTACCTCCGATCGATCGGGGATCGCTGGCTCCACGCAGTCCTCCTGTTTTCCGCCGGTGTCCTCGGCTTCCTGGCGATCGACGCCGGGTTCGAAGCGTTCGAATTGGCCAATCGGGTCCCGAGCGCCTACGAGGGTGCGATGTTGGTCGCCGGTGGTGTCCTTGGCGCGGCGTTGCTCGTCCAGGCTGTCAGCGCCTGGAGCGAGGGACGGGCCGAGTCCGGAGACCGCCGCTCCCGGGGCGGTCTCCGGGTCGCGTATCTCGTCGCGCTGGGCATCGGCCTTCACAACCTCGCCGAGGGACTCGCCATCGGGAGTTCCTTCGCCCTCGGACGAGTGGCGCTCGGGACCTTCCTGGTGGTGGGATTCATGCTTCATAACGTGACCGAGGGGCCGGCGGTGGTCGCTCCCGTGGCCCATGGTACTCGGCCAGCATGGGGGCACTTCGGTGCCCTCGGTCTGCTCGCTGGAGCGCCCGTCATCCTTGGTGGGTGGATCGGCAGCCTCGCGTTTTCGCCGACCATCGGCGCGGTCTTCCTCGCAGCCGGCGTCGGCGCTATCATTCAGGTTGAGTGGGAGCTCGCTGGGATGGTCCGGGATGCGGGCGGCCGCCTCGGGAGTGCTACGAACCTGCTGGCGTTCCTCCTCGGGCTTGGTGTCATGTACGCGACCGATCTCTTGGTCGCGCTCTGAGCCACTCGTGACCATCCGTCTCTATGACATCTCACACGCTCCACCGGCGGACGATCCTCCGTGGATGTGGCGGCGCGCTCTCGGTCGTACTGATTGGCTGTCTCGGGGGCTCAGCGCCGACTCGACGAACCGTCGAGATGACGGACGACCTCACTTTCGACCCTGAGACCGTCACCGTTCCTCAGGGTGGGACCGTCGTGTGGGAAAACGACGGGTCAGTGGCCCACACGGTCACCGCCGATACGGAAGCGATCCCCGACGGGACTGCGTATTTCGCGAGCGGGGGGTTCGACTCCGAGCGGGCTGCACGGCGGGACATCTCTGGGGGGTTGCTCGAACCTGGCGAGACGTTCGAGCACACTTTCGAGCAGCCCGGGGCATACGGGTACTACTGTATCCCGCACGAGAGTTCCGGCATGACTGGAACGGTGCGCGTCACCGACTGAACCGACCTTGGAGTCGTGTCGATGTCACCCGTATCTGGAGAAAGTCGATGGCTTTAGTCATGGCCGCGACGCTGGCCTCGTGGGAGTTCCTGTCGTCTCTGACAGGTCGGGCTTCTCCGACACCTTCCCCGGGAACTCCCGTCCAGATGTGAGGATTCCGCGAGCGGCGATCAGCCACGGCTATCTATACTGATGTTCGTCAGGTCGGCATGCCGATCACTGGTATGCCCCGACGAGACTGTCGAACGGGTGAGCGTGCGAACCGTTGGGGGCGTCAGTGAAGCGACCGTCGACGACTCGACCTTCTCGAATCTGATGACACTCTGGCTGGGGCGTAGTCTGGGCTCCCTGGATCCTCTTCCGGTCCCCACCCCGGCACGGCCTATACACAACCGAAGCAGCTTCAAGGGGCAACGCTTGAGCAGTCGGGCCCGCCCCACGCCCACGAGGTCGCTTCTCGAGCGCTGGCGGTCGGTACAAAGAAGTCATTCTGTATTCACATTCGTCCCTGACGTGTCGCCCAACCCGTCCCCCTCCATGACTCGACGTGCCGTCCTAAGCCTCTCTGTGGCCGGAGCGACCGGACTTGCTGGCTGTGGTGCTGTCACTCGTGATTGTCCGATCCCCGGGACAGCAGATATCCGGTCCGATTGGCCACACCGCTACCACGACCTCGGCAACACGAACGCGGCACCCGATGGCCCGGACACGCTCTCCGAGCGGTGGGTGGTCCGGGTTGAGGCGCGGCTCGAACGCCCCCTCGTGGCGGACGGGACCGTGTACACGACTGCGACCACGGATCCACCCACCGAAGCTCGGATTCTGGCTTTCGACGTCGACAGCGGCGAGTCAGCGTGGAAGGCCCCGCTGGGCGAGGAGTCTCGTGCCCGGATCGCCGGAGTTGTCGACGGACGGGTATACGTAATCGGTCGACGGGCCGGTAACGACGACCGCCAGCGACTCTACGCGGTTGACGAGGGTGGGTCGGTTGCGTGGACGTTCGACACCAACTGGATCACGGCCGTCGCCGCCGCCGAGGAGGTGGTGTTCGTGTCCGTCCTCCACGGCTCGATCGTTGCCTTGGACGCGGTCAACGGCCGGCCCTGTACCCGGTTTCACCCATCGGAGTGGCCGGGTGGCCGCTGGCTCTCCGATTTGACCCCCGTGGGCCGACCCGCCGTTCACGACAGGACCGTGTTCGCTCCGGTCGCGCGATACGACGACGACCGGGCGGACGACTTCTTTGAGGATCAGGTCGTGGCGTTCGAGGCTGGCGGGGGGGCTCGCTGGAAATCCACCAACCTCGATGCGTTCGTCGTCGAAGAGGTAACCGCGGTCGCCGGGACGGTCTACGTCCCGGTGACCCACCAGCAGGAACGTGGGGGCCAGGCCGGAAAGGCCAGCCTCTACGCGCTGGAGGCCGGCTCGGGAACCCGTCGGTGGAAACGCCAGATCGAGAGTGGATCGATCTCGACTGTCTCCGCCCGGGATGACGTAGTCGTCGTCACCGCCAGTGATGGGATGCGAGCATTCAACCCACGGTCCGGCAGTCAACGCTGGCACAACGAGCACCTCCTCGGGCCGCCAGTGATTGGCGGTGATCGGGCCTATGGACGGCGGACCGAGGGAGCGTTCGTCGACACGGTCGCCGCCGCCTCACTCGAAACGGGAGAGGTTACCGCTTCATACACCTTCGATTACCAGGTCAACCGGGCCCCAGTGTTCACGGCCGACCGAGCCATCGTTCGAACGCTCGAGTACGGCGAGTCCGGACACGTCGCCGACCGTCTCCATGGCCTCCGGTGATCCGGGCTGGCGTTCGTCCGGCGCCCGTGGTGACGCCGGCCGGCTCCCTTGTCTCACCGCACAAGCGAGAGTCGTTCAAAGACCGAGCGGCCACTGGTCTCATTCTGGGCGCCACGGGCGACTACCCTCCTCTCCTGCCGTTCAACCCCCTGCCGTCGGTCGAACGTGTGGAGTCCCCTGTCCCGAAATTCAGATGCCATGGCGGGTTCCGAGGGGGTTCGGTAAACGCGCTCGGCCCCTCTCTGATATCGCCCGACAAGTAGCGAACATTAGCCGGGTTCGCCTCCCTCCGGGCAGTCCACACAGACATCGAGGTACTCGCCAGCGCGTACGTCGACCAGTCCGCGGTTCGTCAGTCGGAGTTCGGGGATGACTTCCAGCGTCAGGTTATCGAGTTCCATTACGCCACCTGGAAGCGAGAGGCCTAGGGTGCGTGCGGCAGCGTCTAGCGCAGTCAGTTGATCAGCCACCGCCGAAGCTGGCTCATGTGAGAGCAGCCCCGCGATGGGTAGCTCCAGGGTGGTAAATCTGCCTCCGTCCGCTGCGGCGGGATCGTAAGCCGCGAGTCCGCCGCCCACGTCGCGCAGGCGTTCGGCAACCCTCAACATTGCCTCGTGAGTCGCGCCTACAACGACGAGATTGTGTGCATCATGGGCGACGGTGCTGGCGATGGCGCCCCTGGTAAGCCCGAACCCGTGGACCAATCCTGTTCCGATACCCGCGTTTTTCCCGTGACGTTCGACCACAGCGACCGGTAGGACATCTTGGTCGAAATCAGGAGCGAGTACCCCGTCACTGGCGGACACCGTCGTGATCATTTCGGCCGTCGTCTCATCCGTATGGTCGATGACGCGGACGCGATGCTCACCCGGTCCCGGGGCGGGGTGAGCCAGGTCACGCGGTCCCTCCAGGTCGAACGCGACGGTCTTACGCCGGAACGGTTCGGGCTGGGTGGAGGTCGTATTGCTCGTCGGGTCGACCTGCCCGTCGACGATGACCCGATCGACGTCCCACGATTCGAGATCGTCGAGCAGGACGAGGTCTGCAGGTGCTCCCGGAGCGATACGGCCGAACGGGAGTCCGTACGCGTCTGCCGTGTTCACTGTCGCCATCTGGACTGCTGTCACCGGATCCGTCCCCGCTTCGATGCACATTCGTACTGCCTCGTCCATGCCGGCGCTTTCCTGTAGATCCCCGACGTAGAAGTTGTCCGTGCAAAGGGAGAGCCGACGGGTCTCGATCTCCTTGACGAGCGGGAGCAAGGCTGTCAGGTTCTTACTGGACGACCCCTGTCTGAGATGAAGCCGAACCCCCGCATACGCCTTCTCTTTCCCAGCCGCATAGGTACGGCTCTCGTGATCGTTGTCGAGGTACCTGGCCGCTTCCTGTAGCTCCGCACCACTGATACCGGAGAGGTGACCGTCGACTCGCACTCCAGCCTCGCGGGCGGCCGCGATTTTGGCATGGAGATCCGGGTCACCTGCCAGCAGTGCGTCGATGTCCATCACTTCAGCGAGCGCGACGACGTCTTCCCGTTCACACAGCGTCGCGACCTCGTCAGGTCCGATTGTCGCCCCGGCATCCTGGAGGTCGGTTGCCGGGACGCATGACGGCGCTCCGAACCGTGCCTTCAGTGGCGTAGTGGCGTTCTGCCGACAGAGCGCCTCTACACCCTCCATTCCGAGGACGTTCCCGATCTCATGAGGGTCGGCGATAACCGCCGTTACTCCCCGTGGCAGGACGGCATCGGCGTACTGCGGCAGGGTCAGCATCGTCGACTCGATGTGCATGTGCGCATTGATAAGCCCCGGCGCAACGAACTCCGCCTCGAGTTCGCGGTCTGCGGGGCGGTCGCCGAACGCGACCACCTCCCCGTTGTCGATCGCTACGACGCGGTCGTCGAGTGTCCCTGTCAGAACGTCAACGACCGTCCCCCGTACGAGGAGATCGACTCCTGCACTCATGAGTGGACATCGAGCGTCCCGAGCGTCTCAAGCACTACCCTCCGGAACGCCTCGGTATCGATATCGACTGCCACTTCGGCGTTCGCCTGGGCGTCGGTATGATCACGGTCGTCCGCAACCAGCATCCCGCGGCACGCGTCGCAGGTCTTCACCTCCGCCGGGTATGGTTCGAACTCGAGAACATCCGCGAGCAACTCGGCTCCCACAGTGGTGTCATGGGAGGCCGGGGCGGCCCCGACCACCGACTCGTCGATGTCTTCCGGGGACGTGTATGTCACCCACGATGAGACGGTACGAAGGGGTTCGTGCTGGCGCGCCCAGTCGAGAACCGTCCCCGGAGCCAGTGTGGCCCGGTTCGTCACGTCGAGCCCGACCAGCTTCGGGGCTGCCTCCCGGACGACGCGATGTGCCGCTTCCGGGTCTGCGTAGAAGTTGTATTCGGCCGTCGAGGTGGCGTTGCCGCTCACGAACGCCGCTCCCCCCATCACGTATGTGTCGTCGAGCAAGTCGGGTAACTTGGGTTCGAGGGCCAGCGCAAGCGCCACGTTCGTCAACGGGCCGACCGCGACGAGTGTCAACTCCCCAGGACGGGCTCGGGCCCAGTCGATGATGGCGTTGGCACCGGCAGTCGGGTCCAGCGTGTTCCCCGTTTCAGGAGGATGCTCATGGAGCCCGTTCTGGCCGTGAACCCCTGATGCGGTCTCGAGTTCCCGACCTAGAGGCGCAGCGGCCCCGGGTGCCACCGGAACGTCGTCCGCCCCGAACCAGTCGAGTATCGCCCGCGCGTTCCGTGACGTGTGTTCGAGTCCCACGTTGCCCGCAACGGTCGTTACCCCGCAGATATCGATCCCGTCGGCTGCGGCTGCAAGCGCGAGCAACACCGCATCGTCGTTCCCGGGATCGGTGTCAATGACAACCGGCGTCGACATGTTCCCCACCCAGACGTCGACGGACCTAAACTCCTGCCGTCGGTCACCGGCGCTGCAAGGGGGGTCCCAAACGTTTATGTTTACTTATTCAGACAATCCGCTGTACCCGGAACAATCCTCGGGGTGTCCGTGGAGAAAGACACGGTGGATAACTCAATATCATCATGAGTGAGACAGGTCAGGCCGACGGTTTCGTAGAACAGATACGAAACGATTTCACGACCGAGGCGTGGGTCCTCATTCCCGTCGGGGTGGGTATCAACGTCGTCGGCGGGACGATCATTCAGACGTTGCGGGTGCCACTGTTCATGGACGTCATCGGGACGATGCTGGTGGCGATGCTCGCGGGACCGTGGGTGGCGGTGATCGCCGGGGCACTAACCAACGTGGTCCTCGGCTTCACCTCGGGGCCCCAGCTCATCCCCTTCGCGCTCGTGAACGTCGCCATCGCGCTCGTCGTCGGATATATGGCGAAACAGGGCTGGTTCCGGATCGAGGAAGTGATCCAGTACTGGCGATTGATCGCAGCAGGCATCATCATCGCGTTCGTCGCGACGTTCGTGAGCGCGCCCATCGCTGTGTTCGTGTTCGGCGGGGTGACACCCGGAACACAGGGGGCGATCACGGCGTACTTCCTCGCCTCCGGTAACGCCATCTGGACGAGCGTCATCTCGGCCTCGTTCCTCGTCGAACCCGTCGACAAGACGGCCAGCATCATCATCGCTTACTTCATCGCTCAGTCAGTGCCGGCGCGGTACCTCCCCCGACGTGGGAAAGAGGCACTGGCAGAGTAGATTCACGCCATGACCTTTCGACTCAGTGGAACCGTTCCGAATGCGGCGCGTCCGTTCGCCATCGACCCGTGACCGACCGTCTCGACCCATCCCAACTTCTCGAACAGGCCCAGAAGGACGCGGACGGGATCGTCGATTACCAGCCAGGGGAGAGCTTCGTCCACAAGCTCAACCCGGTCACCAAACTGGTGTTGACGGTGGGGATCGCTGCCGTCGTGTTCATGATGCCCGATTTCCGGATTCCACTCCTCGTGATGCTGGCGCTGCTCGGGGTCACGGCACTCTCCCGCGTCTTTTGGTCCGTCACGAAAGTCACGCTGGTCATCGGCGTTCCGCTCCTCCTGATCCTCCTGCCCGTCCAGGGACTGTTCTATCCGGACAATCAGACTCCGATGTACGTGTTCGAGACCGTCCCCGTCGTCGGGTCGCTCATCTTCTGGCGTGAGGGGATCATGTTCGCGCTCCTGATCCTGACGCGGCTGGCAGCCGTCATCGTCGCGATGATGTTGTTGGTCAATACGACCCATCCCAAGAAACTGACAGACGCCCTGATGCGGAAGGGAATGTCCAACAAGTTCGCCTATGTATTCATCGCGGCACTGCAGTTCGTACCACAGATGCGTCGGCGGTCGGAACAGATCCTGGATGCGCAGCAGGCCAGGGGCCTCGACACGAGTGCGAACCTGTTCCGACGGGTCAAAGCCATCGTCGAGTTGCTCTCGCCGTTACTGATTAGCACGCTCATCTCGACGCAGACACGCGCGCTTGCGCTCGAATCCCGCGGATTCAGCCGGACCGGCGACCGGACCTACATCTACGACATCCCGGATACGCGGATCGACCGTGCACTGCGCTGGGCGACGGCTTTCGGCGTCGTGGCGGTCGGGATCTGGGCGGTGATACTGTGACGCTCGTCACGTTCGACGACGTTTCGTTCACATATCTCACGCAGCCGGACAATCCAGCCCTCGATGGCGTCTCGTTCGAGATCGCCGAGGGTGCGTTCGTCGGAATCTCCGGTCCCAGCGATGCGGGGAAATCCACGGTCTGTCGACTGATCCACAGCTACATTCCCAACTTCTTCGACGGTAACTTGCAGGGTCGGGTGGTCGTGGACGGGACGGACGTCACCGAGACGACCATCGGGGAGATGTCGGAGACGGTCGGACTCCTGTTCGAGAACCCGTTCGACCAGTTGACCGGCGCCTCGATGACGGTGTTTGAGGAGGTCGCGTTCGGCCTGGAGAACGCCGGAGTTCCGCGACAGGACATCATCGACCGCGTATATGAGGTTCTGGAGACGACCGGCATCGAGCATCTTGCCGGCCGGAACCCACAGCAACTCTCCGGCGGACAATCACAACGGCTCGCGCTTGCATCCATCCTGGCCATGGAACCGGAGATCCTCGTCCTTGACGAGCCGACATCACAACTCGACCCACAGGGGACCGAGGAAGTACTCCGTGTCGTCGCGGAGATGGAACGTGACCACACCGTTATCATCGTGAGCCAGGACATGGAGCGGATCGCTCCTCACCTCGACCGGCTCCTGGTACTCGATGACGGCTCCCTAACGCATGACGGCAGTCCGAGAAAGGTGCTCACGGCCGACGGGATCGAGACGGCGGTGACGGTCCCGGACGTGGTCCGGATCGGTCAACGGCTCCGGACGCTTGGGGCCTCCGTCGACATCCCATTGACCGTCGATGCTGCCGTAGACGTTCTCCGTCCATACGTCGACTCGGCCAGCCGGTCGCCGCCTGCTGGTGACCTGGATGCAGACACCCAAGCCTCGGACGGTGGCCGGACTGCACCGCCACGCGGGGACCGCGAACAACCAGCCCTCGACTTGTCCGATGTTGAATACGCCTACGATGACGAGATCCAGGCGCTTGACGGACTCTCACTGACGATCGACGATGGGTGCGTCTGCGTCATCGGACAGAACGGCGCGGGGAAATCCACCTTCGCGAAGCACCTCAACGGACTCCTTGCCCCCGACAGCGGGACCGTCCTCGTCCGGGGTCGAGACACACGCTCGGAGAGCGTGGCGAAACTCGCCGGCGATGTGGCCCTCAGCTTCCAGAACCCGGACGATCAACTGTTTCACGACACGGTCGAGAAAGAGCTCGCCTACGGCCCCCGGAACCTCGGGTTCGATGACGACCGGATCGAGGACCTCGTAGCGGTGGCGATCGATCGAATGGGGCTTGAAGACATCCGCGATACGAATCCGTACGACATCGGGTTGGCCCGGCGCAAGCAGGTGGCAGTCGCCTCAGTGTTGACGATGGACACGCCGATAGTCGTTCTGGATGAACCCACAGCGGGTCAGGACACTCAGGGCGTCGATTTGCTTGGCGATACGGTCCGAGACCTTGTCGCGGAAGGGATCGTCGTGGTGGTGATCACGCACGACATGGACTTCGTTCGGGCGAATGCCGACCGGGTAGTGGCGCTGAAACAGGGATCCGTCCTGTGTGACGGGTCCCCCGAGAACGTCTTCGGCGACCCCGAAACACTCGCCGAGACGGACGTCAATCCGCCGAGTATCGCGCAGGTCGCTCGCAGACTCGGTCTCCCCGAGACGGTGCTTTCGGTCGATGGCCTCTTCGCGCACGTGAATGTGAATTGACCGATATTCCTATCCGAGTCTCATCAGTTCTTGGCCGCACTCTGATACGTGTCGAGCGGACTCTCGTCAACGGATGTGAGGCGACAAGTACCTCGTCGGCCCCAAGCGGGTCGTCCTCATCGACAAGGAACTGGCTGGGAATTTCGGGACGGTGTGTTCGCGCTCGTCGCGTCCGCCGCTATGCCAGCCATCTTGGCCTGACGCGATGGATCGCCGTACTGGATCGTTAGGACGGCGGTGGCATACACTCAAGCGGGTCGGCCCCATCGGATGAGGTATGCCGACGCGCCGTGAACTGCTCGGAACGACTTCGCTGTGGGTCGTCGCCGGCTGTCTGGGTGGTGATTCTGGGAACAGCGACGGCGACGGTGACGGCAACGCCGACGCCGGGCCGGCGCTGTCGTCGCCGGCGTTCAACCCGGGAGCGTCGATCCCCCCGAAGTACACCTGTGACGGCGCGGACGTGTCCCCGCCGTTGCGGGTTCGGGAAACACCGGACGGAGTCGAATCGCTGGCGCTGGTCGTCGACGACCCTGACGCCCCGTCCGACTCCCCGTTCGTCCACTGGCTCCTGTGGAACGTCCCCCCGGACACGGAGACCATCCCTGCGGAGGTCCCGCAGGAGCCGACCGTGTCGATGCTGGACGGTGCCGTCCAGGGCACGAACGATTTCGGTGAAATCGGGTATCGTGGCCCCTGCCCGCCGGAGGGTGACGGGCCGCATACCTACCGGTTCACGATCCTGGCGCTCGACACCACCCTCGACCTCGACCCAGGGGTCGATCGTGACGCGTTCCAGGCGACCGCCGACTCCAACGCCCGTGGTGAGACGACGGTCACGGCTACCTATGAACGATAGTGGTATCCGTCCAGGAATATACAGATTTTGGGAATACAAGTTTCAAAATCGGAAAAAAGATATAAAAATCGAGGGATGAGGACTAAATAACCAAATATGTTTAGACTTGCTGGTATTTGAGAATATCGATCGAGGAGACGAAATCGAACAGGAAGACTACTACGGGAGAACTGATGGCTCCGAATTCTGACAGCGTTCCATCCTGTAACGCGAGACCGGACCGGCGATCGACCTCGTCGACGATCTCGGACTCGTTCTGGACACGGTCGCCCGAATCAGCGGCGGGATTCGGGCCCGACCCGCTTCGAACCCTTGACCGAGAGTATCGTGCAACCGGGCGCCGAGGGACCGATCGATCATTGCGAGTGCTCAATCGATACGAACTGGTGCAACTCGATCGTAATAGCTGACGGCTGGGCCCCGCCGCTGAACGGTCCTGACTCCCTCCCCGTTCCGCGGCCAGGACCGGACTTTCGCCCGTTCATGAGCACCGATGAGTCCACCCACCTCCGTAGGCCGAGGCCAACCTGTCGGGCTCCGTAGTCGGATTAGATCTGGGTGACGCGGTGATACCCCTCGTCGAGACTGGCTGCGTCCTCCGGGAGGAGTGCCACGAGGAGATACTCGCAATGGGTTTCGAGATACTCGACGAGCGCTGCGATCCGCTCGGCGTCGATGGCTTCCAGCGAATCAAGTAGCATGACTGGCAACTCCTCGTACAGCTCGTGGGCGAGATACCCCGCCAGCGCGAACACGAGCCCCGTCACTTCGCGCTCGCTTTCAGAGAGATGTTCGACGGTGTCCTCGTATGCCGCCCCCGATGCGGTCGACCGGACGACGTGGAGTTCGAACCGCGTCTCGGCTTCCCCCTGCCGGCCGGTACGGCCGTCGCGCTCCACCCGTTCCAGCCAGATGCGCTCCAGGTTTTCGTACTCCAACATCGTCAATACCGTCTCCATGTGTTCGTTGAACTGCTGGACGGCATCCTGCTCGAGCCGTTGGATTTTGGTCCGGAGCTCCTCGATCTGTGCCTGGACGTTCTCTCGTTGGGCTTGCAGCTCGTCTTCACGCTGGATTTGGGCCTCGATCGAACTGATGTTCCCCTCGACCCGCTCCAGTTCTGTCTCCAGCTGGCCGAGTTCGTACTCCAAATCATTCGCCTCCCGATGAAGATCCAGCACCGGACTGGAACTCTCGTCTTCGAGATCGTCGATCGTGGATTCGATGGACGCGATGTCGGTCTTCAGAGATTCACGCTTGTCACGGAGGCGCTCGATGCGCTCTTCCGTTGTCTCGAGTTCCGTCTGGAGGTCGGTCAGCCGCTGTTCGACCCGGTCTCGCGCTTGCTGGGCCTCGCGGAGCTCCTGCCGCCGTTGCTTGAGTTCCTCGATCTCCGCCTCGAGGTCACTGAGTTTGCTAACGCGTTCCTGACTGAGCGTCCGCAGTTCCGCGAGCGTGGACTCCAGCCGGTCGGTCGTCACTTCGCTGCCACAGGTCCAGCATGTGAGCCCGTCGTCCACCAGGAGTTGGTCAGTCAGGGTGCCGGTGTCGTTCCCTTCCTTTCTGGTTCCTAACTCCCCGAACATCTCTCCTTCGGCCCGCTCGAGCATCTCCTCGTTGAAGCTGATCACGTTCTGCAGCTCGGTGATCTCGCGTTCGACCGTTCGTTTCTCTTCGCGCAGCCGACCGAGGGGCATCTCGACCTCTTCCATCTCCCCGTTCGCATCCTCCGGCAACGCCTCCAGTTCGGCCCTGAGTTCCCGCTGTTCTTGCTGGAGCTGTTCGAGACTTTCCCGTTCGGTCTCGAGATCGTACCGAACAGTGTCCAGTTCGGACCGCGTTGCTTGGAGCTTGTCCAACTTGTCCTCCAGTTCCGTCTGCTCCCGTTGCGTCTGTTCCGGGTCAGCGTCGGCTGCCTCGAGTTTGGATTCCGTCTCCTCGAGTTCCGTCTTGGTCGCCTCGATCTCCTCGCGGAGCGTCCGGCGCTCGGTCTCCAACTCCGGCAGCTGAGCTTTCAAGTCCTCGATCTCCTCCAGCTGTGTCTCGAGTTCATCTCGTTTCTCGATCTGGCGCTGGATTTCGGTCTCGATCGCGTCCGTGTCTACCGGCCGCATGATTAGGTCGCGAAGGTCGTCACCGCGGGCAACGGCGCGGCGGGCCTCGTTTGATTCGAGCAAGAACGCGAACAGGTCGGCCAGTTCCGGGTCGTCCAGATAGGGCGTCCCTTCGGTGACAACAACCCCGGACCGTCGTACCAGCCGTCGTGTGTAGGTTTCACCTCCGAACTCGAGTTCGACCCTCGCCTCGTCCGCATCGGCCTTGATCGAGACGTCGTCGCTCCCGAATGCGGCCATCAAAGCCTGAAGGAGTGAGGTTCGGTTGGTCGCGTTTCGTCCTTCGAGAACGGTTACGCCCGGGGCAAACTCGACCGTGGCCTGATCGATCCCGCCCACGTTTTCCACCTGAATGGCGGCGCCCGACTCGGCAATCTGCTCCGCATTCATACAAGACGCGTTCGACGAGACCGGAATAAATCTTGTCAAACGGCCGTATGAGGGTGGCGACTGCCGAAAAGCCGTGGCCCGATTGCGGACCGCGGCGCCTGCGGTCGATGGGGCCGGTACCTCCTCTCACGTGAGGAACCCTTACTACGCGTCCCCGGGCTGGCAATCACAGCCTCCGCGTTCGAGCAGGGTTCCGACTTCATACCGGGAGCCACAGTCCTCACAGACCACCTGGAGGTCGATCAGCGTCCGGAACTCGCCCAGGCGCAACTGGTCGGTGTCACGCAACTGAGCCAGCTTGCTCGTCGTGACGCTCGCTGTCCTCCCGCGGAGTCGGTCGATGTTCTCGGCCTCCCGCTCGAGCCGGTCGTCGTTATCAGCCTGGTACTCGGCGTCCCGATGTTTCTGGAGGTACGTTCGGACCGCTTGGTACGTCACGAAATCCGTCCGGAGGGAGTCCACGTCGATGCCCTGACGTTCGAGCCGCCGCTTGGCCCGGGTCCGATCGGCTTGGCTCACCCCGTCGCTGGTCAGGAGTCGATAGAGGTTCTCCACCTCGCCGTCGAGCAGTTGAACCCCGGCGTCGGTCGCTGTCTGGCGTAGGAGTTCGCGGTTGAACCGATCGGCGAGGTCCCGAAGGCTCTCCCGTGCATCGCCATCGGCCGTCCACCGCCGTTCTAATTCGTCGCCAAGCCCGTCCAGGTCATACTCCGAGATCAGCGTGGCGACCTTGCCAGGTCTGCCCGACTCGACCGGCCCCGAGTCCGTCGGTGTGCCCATGTGAGTAGTAACCCATGGGGGACGTAATAGTCCTTTCATCGGGTCAGGCGGGGGGAGCTAGTCTCATTCGATCAAATCCTGTCCGACGAATCTTCATGCTCAATGGAGTCCAGCATTCCGTATGGTCAAACCTTCGTCGGATCAGTCAGGTGTTGGAGACCTTCCGTGTGGGTCGGTCTCGGCTTTCCCTGGATGGTGATCCCTGGGGCTGTCCGCGGTGGCGGGTAGGTGCGTCTCTGACAGCAATTCGGACCGCTACGGCTTCCAGTCTCCTTCTTTGTCTTGGTCGTACGTTTCGCCGGTTGCCTGTCGTTCTCGGGGCCAGACCGTGATCACAACCGTCGCCGCGTAAGCAACCCCGACGACAGCGACCACTACCTCTCCGGGAACACCGACGACTCCGGCCGTCGCCAGCGCACTCTGGTCCGCCGAGAACACGGTAAGTCGAACGATCCACGCCACGAGCAAGACCGTCTGGAGCGGGAGACAGACACGACGGCATCGGCGTGCGTAGGCCTCGATGAAGGGAATCTTCAGGGCCGGGCGGCGGAGGTCGGTTCCCAGTTCAGTCTGCCAGTCCTCGTGATCGGAGCGGTTCGCCGGGTCAATCGCGGCGGCGAGCACGTCCCGTTCGAGCAATCGGACTCGTGCGCGCCACACGTCGTACCGGCGGTAGCGGCGTGTTTCCACCAGGTGAAACGTCATCACCGTCAGCATCCCGATCAGGATAAGATAGCGTGGGTTCTCGGGGCTGGAGAACACACAGGTCAGGACCGCGGCGATGATCGTTCCTGTCCAGTTTGTCGTCTGGTCGAGACGGCTCCGCCAGGTCGTCACCCGGTCTAGCTCACCCCGGTACAGTTCGGTGAGGGCTGCTGGAAGTCGCCGATCGAGTCACCACCCGCGTCGTTCTCGACATCGAACTGGATAGGCACACTAGCACGTGCGGGTGCATACCCATGAGAGTTCGGACGGGATGACTGGTCCACGACTCTCCGGACCCGAATGGCGATCCAGTGGTACACCCGGGGGTTGGGTTCGACGGGCTCCAACGATCTTCCGGAACTGTGCCGAAGTGAACGCCTTCACCGAAGGTACCCTCCAGTGTATCGAACCCGACGGAGGACGGGTCCGCCTGCGAATCAGCCGTCCAGTGTCACCGATATAATCAATCGGGACAATTCCATCCGTACTAAAGCTTGTTCGGAGCGAAAAGTCACGTGCGATGCAACGACCATTCAACGACGACGACCGAGAAAAGAGCGTATATACTTCGGACGGTCAGAAAGTCGGTCGAGTCCGTGACGTCGATAACGACCGAGCCACCGTCGAACATACCGATGACGACGACAGCTTGACTGACGGAATCAAAGACATGCTGGGCTGGTCCGACGACGACGAAACCCACGAACTCCGTCAGAACCAGGTCGACCGGTACGAGGACGACGAGATTTACCTGAGCTCCCAGCGGTAAGTTTCGCTTCGGATGGATACTGAGGAGAGCGATCCGGTTCAAGCTGCGGATCCTCAGAGAGATCTTTACGGGATTTCGACCTGGGAGGTGCGGTCCCTCCTGGATCGGCTCTCGGTTGCGATTTATTGGGCGGTCGTCCGGATCAGTCAGGTTCTGGTGGTACTGGCTGCCCTGGCGATCCTCGTCGCCATCGGCGCGATCAGTGCCGTGACGGACCCGGCTATCGGCCTCCTGACAGCGGTTTCTGCGGTCCCTGCCCTGTTGCTTGCTGGTTATGTCTGGTATAGCGACGTGACTGCCAAGGAGCCGCTGTCGCTGATAGCGGCGACGTTCCTGCTTGCAGTCTTGACGGCCGGATTCGCGGCAGTCCTCAACGGCGTTCTTCAGCCCGTGTTCTCGACAGTAGGCGTTCTCGGGATGCTGCTGTTCTTTTACATAGTGGTGGGCCCGGTCGAGGAGACGGTGAAACTCCTCGCTGTGAGGCTTTATGCATACAACGACGACCGATTCGACGCGGTTATCGATGGTGCCGTTTACGGTGCCGTCGCCGGACTCGGCTTCGCCACGATCGAAAACGG
>CAZCXJ010000052.1:3697-17087 GCA_964502585.1 uncultured Candidatus Halobonum sp. | reverse complement strand
CTGATCGGCTTATGCGGGAGGTAACAATGTCTGACGGGATGATGGCTACAGTTGGTAATGTTCGACCGGCTAACCATCGAAACTCCGGTTTCAGGACCGGGGTAACACTCCAACTGTCATGTGCGGGATTGTCGGCTATATTGGTACCGAGGCCAACGCCCGAGAGGTCCTTCTGACCGGTCTGACGAACCTGGAGTATCGCGGGTACGATTCGGCAGGCATCGCTGTCGGCGGGGAGTCTTTCGACGTCGTCAAGAAAGAAGGTGATATCGACCGCCTACGGTCGGCGTTGGCTGACTGTGCCGCCCCGATCCAGGGGACGCGAGGGATCGGCCACACACGCTGGAGCACACATGGAGCCCCTTCCGACGCTAACGCCCATCCTCACACCGACGAGTCCGGTCGGGTGGCAGTCGTTCACAATGGGATCATCGACAACTATCAACGACTCAGGGACCGATTGCAGGCACAAGGAGTCACGTTCACGAGCGACACTGACTCCGAGGTGGTGCCACACCTGATCGCCCGCTCGCTCAATGACGGGCTGTCTCTCGAGGAGGCGTTCCGTGAAGCCGTTCGGCAGCTTCACGGTAGCTTTGCACTGGCGGCGATCATCGCGGGCTCTGGGAGCAATACCGTTTTCGCTGCCCGCCAGGATTCTCCACTGGTTCTCGGGATCGGATCGGACACCCATTTCCTTGCGAGTGACGTCCCGGCGTTCCTCGACTACACGCGGGAGGTCGTGTATATCGAAGACGGCGAGATGGCCCTTCTCTCGCCCGAGTGCTGGGAGGTGAAGAACCTTGACGGAGAACCCGTCGAAAAGAACATTACGACGGTGGAATGGAGCGCGGACCAAACTGGCAAGAGTGGATATGATCACTACATGTTGAAGGAAATCCACGAACAGCCGTCGGCGTTGAGGCAAGCTCTCAGCGGTCGAATCGACGAGATTGCGGGCCGCGTAACTGTCGAAGGACTGCCGGACGCAGACTCGGGTCGCTCGATCCAACTGGTGGCTTGCGGCACCTCCTACCATGCCGCGTTGTACGGCGCTCGACTGTTCCGTGCGGCCGGCACGTCTGCCCAGGCATTCCTCGCGAACGAATACGCCAGCGCTCCTGCCCCGGTAGCCGAGGACACACTGGTCGTCGGCGTTACACAAAGCGGGGAGACCGCGGACACGCTGAGTGCGTTACGGCAGGCGAAACGTTCGGGAGCACGAACCCTCGCACTCACGAACGTCGTCGGGTCGACGGCGTCCAGGGAATGTGACGAGGTGATGTACATCCGAGCAGGCCCCGAAATCGGCGTCGCCGCGACCAAAACCTTCTCCTCGCAGTTGGTCGCGTTGAACCTCCTGGTCGAGAGACTCACGGTCACCCCAGAGAGAGGGGAAAGTCGCGAACTGATCACAGCGTTGCGTGACCTGCCGAACCAGGTCCAACGGGTGCTGGACGAGTCGCAGGCACAGACCGTCGTCGACGAATACCGAGACAAGGATGCGTACTTCTTCATCGGACGGGGGCTTCACCACCCGGTTGCCCTGGAAGGGGCGTTGAAATTCAAGGAAATCACGTACGAACACGCGGAGGGTTTTGCCGCCGGCGAGCTCAAGCACGGCCCCCTCGCGCTCGTGACATCCAATACACCGGTGTTTGCGGTCGTCACGGGCACTGACGAACAGGCACGGAAAACGATCGGGAACGTGAAAGAGGTGGAAGCTCGGGGCGGTCCGGTCGTGGTCGTAACGGACGGCCGATCCGACGCGGGACGGTATGCTGACATGGTCTTGGAAGTTCCCCCGGCCCATCCTCGGACCGCCCCGATTTTGACCAATCTGCAACTCCAGCTCGTGGCCTATCATATGGCCAATAGCCTCGGCGAGTCCATCGACAAACCGCGTCACCTGGCCAAGAGCGTCACCGTCGAGTGAGTCCATCTGGCCCCGTTCCTCCCGGCCCTCGGGAATCCCCACCGGCGTCGTCCGGAGTCACTCACTTTCGGGCAGCGTCCAGTTCCAGCGGACGCACGAGACATCCCCTGCTCCAAGGAACGGATGCTCTCCGTCCCTCGATCTGGCCCAGAAGTGCGGTTGATCGCTGGCGCGAAACTAACCCCCGGCGACCTGCAAGTCAATCAGTGCATAACAATATCTGCCCGGGGTGACCTCGACGTGTGCATCCCTGCCTCCCGCGGGCGCAGTCCGGCGTGACTTTGGAGAGCGATGACCGTTGATAGCTCTATGGTAGGCCTCACGGCCTGCACCGGGAGCGAGGCAAGTTTCGACTTACTGGCCGAATCCGTCTGCAGTGCCGCGGCACGGCCGCACGCCCTTGCCGGGCTCGCAGTTCGGGACAGTCTTCGATTGCAGCTGGCAGCCTGTTCCGGACCTCCCGATTCCCTGGCCGATTCGCTCTGTGATGGCGTCGACGGACGCATACAAGATACGTGGATCGCCCACGCCCGGACTGCCACGACTCCTCGATCGGCTCCAGGCAGCACCCCGCCTCATTCGGACTGTACGGGGGAAGTGGCGGTTATCATCAACGGTCAGATCGAGAACACTGACCGGATACGCCGGCAGCTCCGGAAAGACGGGCATGCCCTCGACCACGGAACGAAGTCGGAACTCATTGCACACCTCGTCGAATCGAAACTGAGCAGCGGGATGACAACCGCGGAGGCATTCAGGAGTGGGTTCGACCGGATCACCGGCAGGTATACTGCCGCCGTACTTTTCGCAGGCGAACGCGCGGTGTATGTTACCCTCGAAGAGACCTCGCTCATCGTCGGTCGGGCCGAGAACGACGCGGTTCTGGCGACGGACATCCCATCCCTGGCAGGTTGCATGAACCGTGTCGTCCATCCCGAAGACCGCGATTTTCTGAGGCTGGATGGCTCCGGGGTCCAGGTGAGGACCCGGCTGGGAAAGCCTACTGAACGTCCCGTGCAGACGCTTGGGACATCAGAGGTTCCTCACACGGAGTTCGACTAGCCTGGGTTTCTCTGCCAGACTTCCGTCTGGTCCCTGGCAACTCAATACCGGACCACGCTCGTGTGGTGATTCGGTCGAACCTACAGGTCTATCGGAGCGAACTACGGAGGTGTTGTGAAACCTTCGGTCATTCGGGGGAACCCACCGCTCCTGGGGTCACGGCCTGCAGAGCCCCATCGCTCTGCTCACCCCGCCCCGGAATTTTCGCAGTACTCGACCCTGCCGTCGGACTGGACACGGACGAGATAGCCGTTGAACCCGAACGAGATTGTGACGGGCGGGTTGGCAGCCCTGTTGGCCCCGTGTCGCATCAGCGCGTCTAGGGCATCCGGCTCGATTAGGTCATGGAGGCGGGGAGAGACCGGAACACTGAGTTCGGTCTGCTCGACCAATGCCTGTACGACGGTTGCTGAGGCGGCATTCGACCCCGTCCAATCGAACTTGCCCAACGGGGTCCAGGTTCGGCTCTCGGGTCCTGCTGGTCGGATATTAGAGCGTTCCATCTCGGCGGTCAGGGTGTGGATCCGCTCCCCGAGCCGGCCCAGTGTGCTGGCAGTGTCTACTGAAGTCCCTTTCTGAAGGTAGCCGTCGACCACATCGGTGGGGAGGGTTTCGGGCGGTCGCCCCGAGTACAACACGACCGGCAGAGCCGGATACATCCCGTGTAGGACCTCGACGAACGGTTTGCCGTTGCTAGCGTGAATACTGTCGCTGACCACACAATCGATGCCTGCGTTTTCGATAGCTGCGAAGGCCTCGTCGTCCGAACAGGCCGTAACGGGCTGGATTGCGGGATCTCTGGAGAAATACTCCGCGAAGAACTCTGCCTCTTCGGGGGCGTCGTCCACGAAGAGGACGGTCCGGGTGAGGCTTTTTGACATATGGATTATGTTGTGGAGGGTGTATATTAGTTTCCCGGTCGATGAGAAAAAGAGATCCGAGCCGCTTGAGCCGGTCGGCCGGGTCGTAGTTCCGGGACGTCAGCCAGGTGGCGATACACCCGGAGGCGTTTCGGTCACGCGTGGGTCAGGTCGCACCGCCGTGAGTTCTGAGGAACCGACCGACCCGGTCCACGGCCTGGCTGAGGCGATGCGTGAGCCTGGCACGTGCCCGTCGGAGTGAAGTTTCCGCAAAGCAGGTCTCACGCCCGGTCTCACGCTCAAGGGTCGTTGCTACCCGAAGGCCGGGTAACCGGTCACGTGGCAGGGCCGGCTCCTGGCGATAGTCGGCCCCTTCCATATAGAGGGTCGGGATCAGAAGGTTCCCGAGGTCGACCTGGAGGTCCTCGATGGCGCTCCCGAGCTCGGGGTCGGCCGTTGCCTGATCGAACACGGCCTGGGCCTCTTGGAGTCGAGCTTCCAGCGTTCGCAGAAGGGCTCGACTCTCCTCGAACTCGACTGGGGTCTCCTGCTCGATTTCCGCGAGCACGGCGTCGAAGTCAGACACGGTGGCGATGAAATCGTGTGGGAGGATGGCCGAGTTACAGTACCGGCTCAGAAGTGCCACGTAGACTCGGAGTTCCTCGTGCATGACATCGAGATCGACTTTGTCCCGCGTGTCCGCGGGAGTGTGCCACCACCATCCCCCGCCGACCGGGCCACCTTCTGAGGTGTTAGGTTCGAGCCGTCCCCCGGACAACAACGATGTCGCTCCCACACCCCAGAAAGACTGGTCGGAATTGCGTCCGGGGCGGTGGTCCCCGCCAATGAAGTTGTCGCTCGTGTCCTGGAGTTCGAAGTCGCTTGCCGTCTCGAGGACATCGAGATGCTCGTCCGCCGCCTCGGCCATATGCTGGTACCAGAGGCTATCGGCCCCCTTCAGGCCGTTCAGATCCAGGTGGAGATACCCCACTGCGTTTTCCCTGAGATCCCGCCAGTGGTGGTCCGCATACCAGGCACTGCCCGCGTATCGGCCGGTCGAATGTGCGGACCAGAACCCGAACACGAGTCCCCTGGTGAGGTCCTGCTGGGCGAACAGGCGGGCGAGTTCGAGCGTGACCGCCACCGCGGTCGCGTTGTCGGTCATACCCTCGTGCCAGGAGTCCACATGGTTTCCGACGAGGAGGTAGCGGTCCCGTGCCCCCTCGATTTTCCCGACGGGGCATGGAAGCGTCCGGAGGTCCGTCGTGACCTGTGTCCGGACGGCCGCCTCGACGGGGCCGCGTGCCAGCCTGTTCTGGAGGGGCCTTGCGTCTGCTTGCTTGATCTCGACCACCGGGAGGTTCGGGAGTTCGTTTGCCGTCTCCCGACTGGGCGTTCCCCACACGGACGAGACGATCATTTCATGCAGGTGTCCCTCGGTCGGGGATTCGAAGATCGCCGCCCGGGCGCCGGCGTCCTCGAAGGCGTGAACGGCGTCGGGAGTCGGGAGGCCACTCGCGAACGCGATTCGCCCCTGGAGGTCTGGCGGGTCCGTGGCGTCCTCGACACGGACGACCGGGGCATGGACGCCCGACGGCGGCGTGCTCGCGCCGAACGACATTGTGATGCAGTCATCGGTACTGAAATCATCAGGATGCGTAAGCTCCACCCGAGCAGTTTGGGGGACGCTGATGTACGTTTGATATTCGTGAAGCCGGGCCTCGACTCCGTAGTCGGTCAGGGTTTCCACGACGTATTCGCTGGCCTGACGCTCGGCCTCGGAACCGGAGATCCGCTCGAGTCCTTCGAAGGTGTCGAGATGCCTATCGAGGGCCCCTCTGTCGATCTCCGACCAGAGTGACCGTTCCGTCTCCCGATCGATAGCGTCGAACACGACGGGTCATCTCTACCGGACTGCTTATAGATACTGTGCCGAGCCCGAACGTGACATCCTTCCCGCCGTGAACGGCGGGATTCTCTCCTTGCAGAAAGATAGCCTCGGGTCGGGTCCGGTCACTGGTATTCCCCACCGGGTTCTCCTGGGTATGTGTGGCGCTTCGGGATTCGGAGTGTAGGCGCCCACCTGTGGACCGCATCGACCTGTGGTCGCATTGCCGTCGGTCGTTCCGGCGCATGTGGCTTTGGACCAACTCGACCGGATGGCTCAACTCCGGTCCGGAGGATGGCGTGTCGACAAAATCACCGCCTCGCCGGTGATGACCGGGTCATCGGTTCGTGCGACGGTGTCGACGACGAGACGGCCGTCGTCCTGTTCGTCAACCACCTCCACCTCGGCGGTGAGGGTCTCGTCTGTCCGGACGGGGGCCTCGAACGCGAGGTTCTGTTCGAGGTAGATGATGTCCCCTGGAAGACGAGCGAGCGCCGCACTGATCACGCCTCCACCTAACATCCCGTGGGCGACTGGCTCGCCGAACAGGCCCTCCGCCGCATACTCGGGGTCCAGGTGCAATGGGTTGTCGTCCCCCGTCACCGCTGCGAAGCGTTCGATCGTCCGAGTCGTCACCGCAACCGACGCGGTTGCCGTGTCACCGATCCCCGCAACTGGCATACGCGGGCCTCACTCGGGGCGAGAGTCAATCCAAGGGTTAACATCTGAATGCCGGGGTTCAAGACCGTATCAACCGACACGAGTGGCATGCCCTACGCCCAAAATGATGGAGTCGCGGTCCATTATGACCGTCGAGGCCCACCGGAGGCGCCCACGGTCGCGTTTCTCGAGGGACTCGGATACGGCAAGTGGATGTGGCAGTGGCAGCGTGACGCGCTCGCGGACACCTACGAGACAGTAGTCATCGATAATCGCGGGACGGGAAGGTCGGATGCTCCCGACGGCACGTACACGATCGACGCGATGGCGGCGGATCTGGAAGCCGTCTTGATGGACATCGGCGCTGAAGACGTCCACCTCGTGGGAGCGAGCATGGGGGGAATGATCGTACAGCAGTATGCGGTGGCCTACGACCGACACGCCTCAACGGTCTTGCTGTGTACCAGTCACGGGGGGGAGGAGGCGGTCCCGACGCCAGCCGAGACGGTAGATCGGATCTTCGACGTTCCCGAGGGATTGGGCGATCGGGAGGCGATCCGGTACAAGATGGCCCCCGCCCTTTCGGATGGGTTCATCGAGGACAATCCGGAGCTGATCGCGGACATCGTCGACTGGCGGCTCCAACAGGACGCCTCAGACCGCGCCCGGGAAGCCCAAGGTGAGGCGGTCGAGGCGTTCGACCTCAGCGACCGGGTCGCCGAGATCTCTGTGCCTACGCTCGTCATGCATGGGACCGCAGACAAGGTCCTCCCGGTCCAAAACGGCCGACTTCTCCACGAGAAACTACCGAACAGTAGATTGGATCTTTTTGAGGATGGTCCACATCTGTTCTTTATCGAAGATGCCGAGACAGTCAACAGGCGACTGATGGAGTTCATCGATGCCCGTACATGAGCATCCCGACCGCCCGTACGACTGGGTCGGAGACTGGAGCCACCGCCGCGCGAGGTTGACCCCGGACCGGGTCGGCCTCGTCGATGCCTCGACGGGCGAGCGGTTCACTTACGCGACCCTCGACGACCGGGCGAACCGGATGGCCCGACTGCTGGCCCGGCAGGGCGTAACTAACGGGTCCCGCGTCGCCGTCGTTTCTCGAAACCGTCCCGCCTTCGTGGACCTGTTCTTCGGCTGTGGAAAAACCGGCGGGGTCCTGGCCCCGGTGTCTCACCGGCTGGCCCCCCCTGAGCAGGTCGAGCTTCTCGACCGGATCGATCCCGACCTCCTCGTCGTCGAATACCCGTTTCTCGAGCCGGTCCGGGAGGCCTTGGCCCGGAGCGACTCGGCTATGGCCGAATCAGTGATGGTCTTGCCGCCGCGGGAGTCCGACCCTGGGGAGGAGACTGTCCCCGACTCGGACGAGTGGGAGAACCTGCTTGCAGCCCGGCCAACGGACCCCTCGCCGGTCGACCGCGCCCCACTCGCGCTTGATGACCCGTGTCTCTTCCTCCACACGGGCGGGTCGACCGGAACCCCGAAGGAGACGGTCATCACCCATGGAAACGTCCTGTGGAACTCGATTAACACCATTACTGCGTGGGGCCTTCGCGAGGACGATATCACCCCGATGGTCTTTCCGATGTTCCACACGGGCGGATGGAACGTCATCACGGTCCCACTGTGGCACATGGGGGGGACGGTGCTGATCGCTCGTGAGGTCACTCCACAGGACGTCCTTCGTCAGATCAGTGCTGAACGGGCGACGGTACTGGTGGCAGTCCCGGCCGTTCTCCGCGCGATGACTGAAGCAGAGGAGTGGGCCGAGACCGACCTCTCCTCGCTCCGATTCGTCAAGAGCGGTGGGGGGCCGTGCCGCGACGCCGTGCTCGAATCCTGGTGGGACCGAGGAGTGGAACTTTCGCAGGGGTACGGCCTCACGGAATGCGGACCGAACAATTTCGCCATGCCGGACGGCTGGCCACGGGAGAAGGCTGGTAGCGTCGGTGTCCCGGCCATGCACGTCGACGCGCGGATCGTGAATACCGACGGGGACCCCGTGGAGCCCGGCGAAATCGGGGAACTCGAACTGGCCTCCCCGCACGCGGCCGCGGAATACTGGGAGGACCCCGTCGAAACCGAAGCCGCGTTCGGCCCGACTCGTGAGGATGACGCCGGCGGATGGGTGTCAACCGGGGACCTCGTCCGACGGGACGCGGCCGGCTATTACTACATCGAGGGACGGAAGAAGAACATGTTCGTGAGCGGTGGGGAGAACGTCTATCCGGCGGAAGTCGAAAACGCGATCGCGGATCACCCGGGTGTACGTGAGGTTGTCGTCGTTCCGATCCCGGACGAGCAGTGGGGTCAGGTCGGGAAAGCTGTCATCGAGGGGGACCGGAGTCTGACGCTCGACGAACTGGCCGAGTTTCTGGACGGGCGGCTGGCCCGGTTCAAGCGCCCGCGGGCGCTGGCGTTCGTGGACGAAATGCCCGTGAGCGGACCCTCCAAAATCGACCGCGAGGCCGTTGCCGCCCAGTTTGGGGCCGAGGATCCGCCCGGATAGGTTGACACGTGCCGGCCGACCTACCGAGATTACTCGTAGGTGGTCGTCATCCCGCCATCGAACAGCAGATCACCGCCGTTCAGATGTCGGGCGTGGCCTGAGAACCCGAACACGAACAGATTTGCGACCTCGACCGGGGCCATCATTTCTTTGAACCGGGCCTGGCCGAGCATGACGTCCTCGACGACTTCCCGTTCGGTAATGTTCCGTTCCGCGGCTGTGTCGGGGATCTGGTCCGTGACGAGCGGGGTCGACACGTATCCGGTCGAGACCGAGAAGGATCGGACGTCACCCCTGCCCTCAGCTGCGATCGATTGCGTCAGTCCTCGAAGACCGAACTTACACACGTTGTACGCCACCTTGTCGCTGGTGACATAATGGCCGTGGACCGAGGCCATGTTGCCCACCACGCCCCCGCCGGCCGTGCGCATCAGCGGGAGGGCATGCTTTGCCAGGAGCGTTGGTGCTCGAAGCATGACGTGTTGCATCTGGTCGTACCGCTCGGCCGGGAAGTCCTCGAGCGGCGCCACGTGCTGAAGCCCCGCGATGTTGGCAACGAACCGGAGGTCACCGAGGTCGGCTGCCCGATCGACGATCCGTTCCGGGACATCAGTATCCGTCAGGTCCGCCGTTACGCTCACAAGGCGGTCCCCGGCGCCGTGGTCGGTCGCGACCTCTTCCGTTTCCGCCAGTCCCGATTCGTCGACGTCCGTCGCACAGACGGTACAGTCGTTCGTTGCCAGTGCGACGGCCGTGGCCCGTCCGATGCCGGACGCAGCCCCCGTCACGAGCGCGACATTCGACGGCTGAAACCGTCCGTCCTCGATATCGAGGATGTTTTCCGACGCAAGGTCGGGGCCGTCCGTTGGAGATTCGGACATGGTCACATCTGCTGTCCGCACACCCGACAAGCCACGGGTTCATATGTAAGCTAACCCACGGCTAAAGCCGTGGGCTTTCAGCGTGGCCTCCCGTTCTGGCCGATTGCTCGGCAGGAGGCTCATACTCTCCGTTCACGTTCAGCGTCCCGCTGTTCAAGCGCACGCCTACGGGTGCGCCTCCACCGGAGCCTGTCTGGGTCCGACGGAGATACCGCAGACCGATGGTCTTCGCAGCGTTGTAGTCGGCGTTGTTCTCGTATGATGGTCCGGGTTCGATCCGCCATCCGGGTGTCCAGCTTCAGTAACGACGGGGTTTTGACCCTTGGGCCCGTCAGCCGGACCAACAGTCAACTCATGATAGAAATCGCGATGGATATGCGGCAGTACGACTGCCCGTTCATCGATACAACTGACGACCACGGCATCGTGTTCGGGAGTTCCCACTGGGAGTTCGACACGGTGGCGGAACAGCTGGAAACCCGGATGGTCGTGGAAGCCGCCGACCGGGCGGCGCTTGACGATGGGTTGACGACGCTGCGTGAACATCGGCAGATGCACGACTTCGACCTGATCGCCAAGCAGGAGGGCCATGCCAAGATTCGAACGGTCATCAACCAGACGGACGCCATGGAGACGATCAGGCGTAACGACGGCTACATTACCGGCCCCTTCCACATCGAGGACGGGACCGAGACGTGGCACGTCGGATTCGACACGAGCGGGAAGGCCGACGGGGCGTTGTCGGAACTCGAGCGGGACAACGAATTCACGGTCGCCGACCGGAGGGACCTGTCGCTTCCGGAGATGACGGACCTGATACAACACGCTGGCGCGGCAATGACGTTGATCGATGGCTGTCGGGAGCTGTCGGAAACGGAACGAGCGACGCTGGAGGCGGCCGCCGAACACGGCTACTTCGACACCCCGCGTGAAACCGACCTCGGTGGCCTGGCTGACGAGTTCGGGATCTCCAAGCCCGCCGCGTCGAAGAACCTCCGCCGGGCCCAGCGGAAGATGTTCGACAGAATCGTGGACACGTTCGGCGAGCTGGACTGATCGACTTTTACATGTTAACCCGCCGCTTGATACCCGTCCGCTAATCTAGTGTAATGGTGTTATGGGACGGACGACCTTCACTCGACGAAACCTGCTCCGGACGGCCGGTGCGGCAGGTGCCATCGGATTGGCAGGATGTACAGGTGGCGGTGGCGGCGGCGGGGGGACGATGAAACTCGGCGTGCTCCAGCCCGTGTCCGGCGACCTCGCGTACTACGGTCAACAGTCCCTATGGGGGTTCTACTCCGGACTGGCTTACAAAGGGGATACCGAGCCCATCGGCGAGGTTCAAACGGGAACGGAAACCCTGACGGTCAACGATACCGAGTTCGAACTCGTCGTTCGGGACACCAAGTTCAGTGCGGACACGGCCCAGTCGGCGGCGACCGACCTGGTCGAAAACGAGGAGGTAGACATGCTGTTCGGCTGTACCTCCTCGGGGGCTGCAAGGCGTGTCGTCAACACGGTCGTTTCCGCCTCTGAGGTTCCACTCATGATCGGCCCGGCCGCCTCCGCCGGTATCACGTCGAACGCGGACACGTGTTCGGACCTGGTGTTCCGGGCCTCGGAGAACACGGCCATGGACGCCCGGTCGGGTGGCAAATACGTCGCCCAGAACACGGACGTCGAATCCGTCTACCTCTTCGGGGCCGACTACTCGTTCGGGCGGGCTGTCGTCAACAATTACCGGACTGTCCTTGAAGAGAACGACGTCCAGATCGTAGGCGAGCGGTTCGTCCCGCAGGGCTACGACCAGTGGGACGGGTTGTTGCAGAACGCCGCCGACGAGGGCGCCGATGGAATCGTGGGGGGGTTCACCGTCGCGACCCTTCCACAGTTGTTCACCGCGTTCCTTCAGGGCGGATACGACTACACGGTCTTCGGCGGGTTCGCCACCCAGATCACGAACGGGATCGTGGGCGGTGTCCTCCAGAACATCCTCGGGGAACCGCTGACACAGGAGAAACTCGACGACTCCAACCTCGGTCCGTTCACCACCCGCTATCACTGGAACCAGTACGACAACGAGATCAACAGCAGCTTCATCGATCTTTACGCGGGAGCATACGGCCTCGTCCCGGACCTGTTCTCGTCAGGAACGTTCACGGCTGCCTCGGCCATCGTTCAGGCCATCGAGGAGGGCGGATCCACGGAGGGTGCCGACATTGCGGAGGCGCTCCGGGGCATGACGGTGTCCGAGACACCCAAAGGGGAAGACGGGTACACCTTCCAGGAGTACAACAACCAGGCCCGCTCCGCGATGACGGTGGCGAACTTGGCGCCCACCGCCGACGAGTTCGCCGACAGGTGGGACGCGCCTATCCAGCCGAGCGACCCTGTGGCTCGTATCGACAAGTCCGAAACGACGATCCCGGCCGACTCGCCTGACATGGACTGTTCGCTCTAGATGCTACGGACCCGCGGGCTGACCAAGCAGTTTGGCGGGCTCGTCGCGGTCGATAGCGTCGATTTCGAGCTTGCAGCCGACGAACTCTGCGCGCTGATCGGGCCGAACGGCGCCGGCAAGACGACGTTTTTCGACCTCCTGACGGGGGTGGTGACGCCGACGGCCGGCCGGATCGAACTGCTCACCGACGGGGACTGGCAGGAGATTACTGGCGCCTCACCGGCCGCCACCGCGGGACTGGGTATTCATCGCTCATACCAGATCACGAATGTATTCCCCTCGAGCAGCGTCCTCGAAAACGTCCGCATCGCGGCACAGGCCGCCGGCCCAAACGCGTGGCGTGCCTGGCGGAACGCCGGACATTTCCAGGCCCACATCGACGAGGCCCACCGGATCCTCGACCGGGTCGGTCTCGAGGACCAAGCCGACGTCCAGGCGGCGACACTCAGCCACGGGGCCAAGCGTCAGTTGGAGGTCGCCATCGCCTTGGCAGGTGACCCGGACGTGCTCCTCTTGGACGAACCGAACGCGGGCGTGTCCAGTGAGAGCGTCGACGAGATCATCGACCTGATTGCGGATGTCGCGACCGACCACGCGGTACTGCTCGTGGAACATAACATGGACGTGGTCATGGAAGTCAGCGACCGGATCGTCGTCCTCAACCAGGGCCAGCTGATCGCGGATGACGAGCCCGCTGCCGTCCGGGCCGATGAGGCGGTCCAGGAGGCGTACCTGGGTGGATACGGGGCCGACGGGCCTCAGGGCGGCGTGGCCGGGAGGTCGAACGCGTGAGCCTGCTCGAGGTGGACGACATCCACACGTACTACGGCGAGAGCCACATCCTCGAGGGGGTGTCGCTCGACGTCGAGGAGGGGGAGGTCGTGGCTCTCGTCGGACGGAATGGGGTCGGCAAGACCACGACCCTCCGGAGCGTCCTCCAGTTGACGCCACCGCGTCGTGGCCGAGTCCGGTATCGCGGGACCGACCTCGTCGGCGCGAAACCACACGAGGTGGCCCAGAAGGGTGTGGGCTGGATCCCAGAGGAACGGCGCATCTTCACGCAGTTGAGCGTCGAGGAGAACGTCCGCGTGGCCGTCCCGAAAGGGGGGAACGTGGAC
>CAZCXJ010000052.1:0-3687 GCA_964502585.1 uncultured Candidatus Halobonum sp. | reverse complement strand
GTCGAGGCGGCGTTGGCGCGTGCGTTCGCCACGTTTCCGGACCTCGAGCAGTTTCGCTCGCGGGACGCCGGCACGCTGTCGGGCGGTCAGCAACAGATGCTGGCGCTCGCCCGCGGGCTCGTGGGGGACAACGACCTCCTGCTGGTGGACGAGCCCAGCGAGGGGCTCGCCCCGTTGATCGTCGAGGCGGTCGCGGAAGCGCTCACCGCCGCCGCAGAGGATACGACGCTCCTGTTGGTCGAACAGAACCTCCCGCTGGCCCTCGAACTCGCGGACCGGTTTTACGTGCTCGACAACGGCCGCGTGGTCGACGAGGGGGCTACCGCAGAGGTCTCACCGGACTCTGATCGACTGCGGCGATACCTCTCCGCCTGACATGTCAGTGACTCTTCTCGCTCCCCTTGTGCTCGAGGCGCTGGGTGAGTTCTTGCGTCCGGACACGCTCGCGGCAGTCCTACTCGACGGCCTCGCGAAGGCAGCCTTGTACGTCATGATCGCGACCGGACTGACGCTCGTGTTCGGGCTCCTCGGGGTCCTCAACTTCGCGCACGGGTCACTGACAATGATCGGTGCGTACCTCGGCGGGTTGGTGATGGTCCTGGCCGTCAGTAACGCGACCGGTGACCTCGGCCGACTGCTCTGGTTTTTTGTCGGGCTCGTGGTCGTGTTCGGGGCACTGACGGCACTCGGGACCGGGATCGAGGTCGGATTCATCAGGCCACTGTACGACCGGCCCCCGATCTATCAGATCCTCCTGACCTTCGGTCTGACGCTCGTCCTGGACGAACTCGTTCGAATCGTGGTGCTGTTTTACGACCTCCAACCGGTCAGTGATTGGCAGGAAGCGCTGGGGACGAAACCTGCGTTCATGTCCCGGCGCCTGGAGGTGGCGGAAGTGGCCGTCTCGCCGCTCGACCTGTTTCAGATCGGGTTCGGGGTAGTGACCGTGGCGGCGGTGTGGCTGTTCCTGGCCCGAACCCGATACGGCATGGTAATCCGGGCCGGCAGCCAGGACGAGGAGATGACGGCGGCGTTGGGTATCAACGTTAACCGTGTCTTCACGGTCGTGTTCGCCCTGGGATCCGGTCTTGCCGGCCTCGCTGGCATTCTGTTGATGTGGGACCCTGTCTGGGGGGCGAGCCTCCCGCTGGCGACCGAAACGCTCCTGCCCGCGTTCGTGGTCGTGATCGTCGGCGGGCTGGGGACCTTCCGAGGGACGGTCGTCGCGGCACTGTTGGTGGGCCTGGTCGACGCCGTGATGACGTGGTGGTTCCAGAACGCGATCGAGTTCACTGGCCTCCCGGAAATGATGATCTTTCTGGTCCTTGTCGTAACGTTGATCGTCCGACCGCAGGGACTGTTCGGCGTCGAGGAGGTGGGGGGACATTAGCGACCCGTCGGCCGACCTCCCGGACTGGCTCCGCCAGTACGGACGCGAACATCTCGCTCACGCGCTCGTCGTGGCCGTGCTGGCCGTCTATCCGTTCGTGTACGGCCTCGTCACTACAACAGGCTCGCCCCTTGTTGCGGAGGCGGAGACGGTGCTGCCACGGATCGAGACGATGGTGGCGATCTTCTACTTTGGCCTGTTCGCGATGTCGTTCGACTTCATCTCCGGCTATACGGGCTACCTCTCGTTCGGCCATGCCGTGTTCTATGGGACCGGGGCCTATACCGTCCTGCTGATCGCCAACGGGAAGGTCCCGCTGTTGGCGAGCGGGACGCCGTTCATGCTGTCGCTTCTCATCGCGGGCCTGTTCGCTGTCATCCTGGCGCTCGCGATAGGGCTCGTCTCGTTCCGTCTGACTGGGGTCTACTTCGCGATGATCACGCTCGGGTTCGCCCAGGTCGCGTACGTGTTCGTCCGCGGCTGGGATTATGTCAGCGAGAACCCGCGGGACGGGATCGCTGTGACCACGAGCACGCACCCAGGGGGATTCGAAATCGGCGTCCCCGGTGTTGACCCTCTGAACCTGGCGATCGGCCAACTCACAGGCGACGAGATCGATCTGCTGGCACTGACCCTGTCCGGAACGGAGGTGTCCTATTACATGATCGGACTCGTCGTGTTGGCCTGTTACCTGGTGATGCAACGGATCATCCACTCCCCCTTTGGCAAGGTCATGATCGCGATCCGTGAAAACGAGGAGCGGGCCAGGGCAATCGGCTACCGGACCTTCCGGTACAAGCTGGCGGCGTTCGCGGTCAGCGGGTTCTTCGGGGCCGTCGCCGGCGGCCTGTTCGCCGGGTTTCGTCGATCCGTCTCGCCCGACAACTCACTGTTCTTTCTCGTGACGGGTGACGCGCTGTTGGCGTCGATCATCGGCGGGTTCGGCACCCTCGCAGGGCCGTTTCTCGGCCGGACGTTCGACGAACTCGTGCGGGAATTCCTTTCGAAGGAGGGGGGCGGCGGTGGGCTCCTTCCGTACCTCCGGTTGCGGCTTCCACAGGAGGTCCTGGAAGTCGTCCTGGTGAACGGACTCACCATCGGGGAGGCCATCGAGACCTTCCTCAACGGGCATGCGAGCCTGTACGTCGGGATCGTGTTCGTGCTGTTCGTCCTGTACGTCCCACAGGGATTGTTGGGGACGCTCCGAGCCCGACTCGGTGGCCCGGTCGCGGCGCGACTGCCGGACGCGATCGCGGCGTGGCGGCGCCGACGGGAGGAGCAATGACGGTCGCGCTCACTGGCTTCGGGACGTACGTTCCGACGGAGACGATCACCGGAGCGGAGATCGCCGCGGAGTCCGGGATCCCCGAGGAGGTCGTCGTTCGAAAAATGGGCGTCCGGAAGAAACACGTCTGTCCACCCGACGACGACCACGTCACCGACATGGGGATCACGGCCTCCCGAGCGGCGCTCGCTCAGGCCGGTCTGGACCCGGAGGACATCGATCTAGTGCTCTATCACGGGTCCGAGTACAAGGACTATCTCGTCTGGAGTGCTGCGGCGGACATCACCGACCGGCTGGGTGCCTCCAACGCGTTCGCTCACGAGTCGTACGCCCTGTGTGCTGGCACGCCGGTCGCGTATCGGCAAGTGGCGGCCCAGCTCGAAACCGGCGACATCGACAGCGCGCTGTTGATCGGCGCGAGTCGCGAGGAGGATCTCGTCGATTATGGCGACGAGGATGCGTCGTTCATGTTCAACTTCGGGAGCGGAGCGTGCGCCAGCGTTCTGGAACGGAACCCAGGGGATCGGGCGTTGGCGGAAGTCCACGGACATTCCGCCAGGACGGACGGCTCCTTCGCACGGGACGTGATAATGCCCGCCGGGGGATCCGTCGACCCTCCGACGGCTCGAACCGTTCGGGAGGACAAGCACACGTTGACAGTCCCGGACCCGGAGGGCATGAAAGAGCGGTTGGGTCCCGTAAGCGAACCGGCGTTCCTGGATGTCGCCGATGACGCGCTCAAGGCGGCCGGATACGACCGCTCAGATCTCGGGTTCGTGGCGCTTACGCACATGAAACGATCGTTCCACGACCGGCTGGTGGCGGAACTGGGTCTCGGGCCAGCCGGTCACCATTACCTCGATACCTACGGTCACGTCCAGAGTGTCGACCAACTGCTCGCACTCGAGGAGGGACTCAAGGCCGGAGACATCTCGGCCGGTGACGTGGTGTTGTTCCTTGCGGCCGGAACCGGATACACGTGGGCAGCCTCGGTTTTGGAGTGGCAAGCCAA
>CAZCXJ010000051.1:15964-17157 GCA_964502585.1 uncultured Candidatus Halobonum sp. | reverse complement strand
ACCGTCTACGTGGTTGACGACCGGGGTGTCGAGTACGATTATCCGAACGAGGCTGCCGCCCCGGGCCGTGTCGACGATCACGGCCGCCGCATGGTTCACCAGTACGACGACCCGCTCCGAGCCGAGATGGCGGCGTTTCTGCTCGCCCGGGCCATTGAGCATCGCGACCGGCTTCGCGATGGGCTTTCACCCATGGAGGCGATCCGCTACAGATCACCCAGAGCCCTGCTCGGCCGGGACGCTTGGAGCGTTGCGCAGGCCCGAGCGATGGGCGAACTCGTCTCGCTACGAATCCGGCGGGTCACCGTCAGTACCACTCCGGACGGGTACGAGGTGACAAATCGGACCAACACCGTGGTGTTCGAATACGACGGCGAGGAGGTGCGAACCGGTGAGTAACTATTACCCGAATAGTACACGACCGACGCCGCTCAACCTGGCCGTGGCCCGCGTCTTGGTGACCGGCCTCCTCCTCTGGAAACTCATCCGGTATGAGTGGGCGGTCCTGCGGGCCTGGCCCGTACCCCTGTACGATATCCTCCCGGTGTTTCGGCAGCCGTTTCTGCTGAGCCGTATCCGATGGGTCGTTCTCATCTGCGGGGTATTGCTTCTCGCCGTCATGGTCGGGTATCGGTTGCGCGCCACGACATGGCTGAGCGCGCTACTCCTGACGTATCTCGGGACCGTACGTCACGCCTACCAGGTGTCTCACACCTCCCGAATCCTGTTCTCGGGGGCGTTATTCCTCCTGCTGTTCGGCGTGTTTGCCGACGAGGACAGGCTGAGTCTCGACCAACTGCGACGGACGCGCCGGATGTCCCTCGAATCGCTGGTCGACCACCTGAAGGACGGTCCGGACGGGTATCCGCATCGGGCACTGAAATGGGGGCTGGTCGTCACCGGCGTGTTTTATTTCCACGCGGGGATTTCGAAGCTGGTCATCGGCGGGCCCGTCGCCTGGGTCCGCCCGGTCAACCTGGGACGGTATATCGTCTTCCAGGTTGGCGAGGGCCCCTCCAGGTTTTTGGGGGAACTGCTGCTTCAGTGGCCGCCGTTGTTGGCGGCGGCTGCCATCATGACGGTCGTCCTGGAGGTGGGGTTCCTCCCGTACATCCTCATGGGCCGGGATATCCGGCCGTTCCTGCTGGGGTTGGCAGGGATGCACCTCGCCATCGTGTTCTCAGTGGGCCCGA
>CAZCXJ010000051.1:3483-15864 GCA_964502585.1 uncultured Candidatus Halobonum sp. | reverse complement strand
ACAGTAACGGGCGACCGCCGGAAGACTTTCTGGGCGACGTTCCCGATAAACAGCCGGTCGGCGACCGACCCGCCATGAGTCCCGATCACGACCGCGTCGAAATCCCCCGCCTGGTTCAGGATCGCGCGAACCGGATGGCCGAGTTGCACATCCGTGGTGATCTCGACATCGTGGGCGGTGGCCAGTTCCCTGGCCTGCTCAAACACGGCTTCGGCCTGCTCCTCGGCTGCCACTTCGAGGTCGTCCTCGAGCGCCAACCCCGTTGCGGCACCTCCCATCGGTGACGGCCCTCCGACGACGTGCAGGACGGTGATTTCGGCATCAGGATGGTTCTCGAGTGCATACTCCAACGTCCGCTGAGCCATCTCCGAGTCGTCCATAGGAACCAGGATTCGGGAAAGCATGCATCAACTTTGGGCACCCCAGGGATAAACCGACGGGACAGTCCTGAACCGTATTCAAAAAATTCCCGCAGACACCGCTCTCGTTGGTCTGCCAGAGCTTGACGGGATCCGGAATGGATTCGCTCATGCGGCAGTCCCGATGTACGCTTCCCCAGCTTAAACCGCGGCAACTGTGTAAGTGGCTGGTCCCGGGAGTGCTCGTCTTGTTGACTAGGTGTAGTGAAATACACAGCAGCTGCCGCAGGTCAGGATCGGATCTATCACTTCTACACGGCTGCAGAAGAGTTCGACGGATCGACCTCGATCATGGAAGCACCCGGTCAGCGGCTCGCCCTCGGGAAGGGCCAGACCGCCGAAACCAGTAAGGATGGTGTTGACCTCGTCGGCGGGGCCGACCACCCATCATCGGCAAGGCCAACGGCGAGATGTACGAGAGACTCAACCAGTCCAGCGGGATCCTCTAGTCCTTCCGTGATTCCTGGTATTTCAAACACCCCGAAACGGGGGAGGACCTGATTGTGTTCGAGGGAAACACGCACACGGGGGCCGACGGTCCGGATGACCCGAGGAAGTTCAACAGCAACGTCGGCGTCGAGAGAGCGACGAGCGACGCCCTGACCGAGTGGGAACTGCTGCCGCCAGCCTAGGCGGCAGTGGGAGTCAACCAGCAACCCGAGCGACCCCACTACATCTTCCAGGACGACACCTGGTACCCGTTCTTCATCACAGCGGTACAGCGCGGAAGCCAACGGCTTAGCCGTGGGAGGATGTCACGCGCCGTCACCACTCTCGATGACCCCCCCCTTGGACAGCGGTTTGACTCATGGCATGCAACCCTCCCCAAGTATGGTTTTTCTTTCCACCTAACCTGGCGGACATGGCTGACGACACGCGACACGTCTCGCTCTCCACGTGTTCGAACTGTGGCAGCGTCCGTCTCGATCGTAAACCGGGCTGTGAGTGTTCCGAGTGGGAGCGGATGGACGCGATCCCGACTGACATCCGCGACCCGGATCTCGATACGATCCTCCGCGATGTCTTCGGGATGAGTCCACTCGGGCTGGAAGTATGCCTCTGTCTCATGGACGCTGGCGCGGCCAGCGTCGCCGAGGTGACCGACGCCGTCGACGCCAACCGATCGACCGTGGCCCGACACATCGACCACCTCGTCGACATCGGGGTACTCGAAGCGGACGAGCGGATACGTCCTGACGGCGGTCGCGTCACCGTGTTTCGAACGGCTCCTCCGGCCGTGGTCCGCGAGCGATTCAGACGGGCCCTCTATCAGTGGATGGTCGCGGCTATCGGGGTAGTAGATACACTCACGGAGGAGAAGGTCGAGAAACTGGCTGAGGTGTGGACCGACCCGGATGCTGGTCCTGAATCGGCACTCGAGGACGGATCCGAGCGAGTGTATTATCGGTCGTAACCATCGGCAAAGAGCCTCCAGATGCCACCGTCGTGTTTCACGTCCCATGACTTCCTCTATAAATATCTAGTGCGGATCCGCCGATTCATCCGGGGCCGCGCTGGGCGTATTTGAGTGCCACTCGACCTCCTGAGCGTATGGTACCATCACGGCGAGATTTCACCGCAGCAGTCGCAGCGCTCGGCCTCCCGGACCCGGTGGGTGCGTTGTCCGAGACGGACATTATCGTCGCCGACAGCGACAGCCAGGAGGATGGCGGTGAACAGGACCCGTTCACCACGCCACGGGTGGACGTGAGCGTCCGGCAGCGACGCGGCGAGGTCCACTGGGAGAAACCGGGCAAGCGACCCCTCGAACAGTTCACCTTCGGGGGCGGAGACGAGCCGGCACGGACGACCGCCAAGCCGTGGATCAAGCGGCTCGACGGAGCCCCGAAGACGGTCCTCGAACAGATCCCGTTCCTCGAGGGCGTCCCGTCGAAGGTCCGTGAACCGAACGACCCGCCGGTTGGGACGAGCTACGATCCGGCGCTGGCGCCCCAGCGGACGGCCATCCGGACCCCGTTCCCGCAGGGCCGCGAGCTCGATGGACGCGCGGAGACCGTCATCCCCGAAGTCGATGGCGAACTCGATATCGAGTATCGGGACCGCCAGCGCGTCGATACCGGCGTCGGTGGCGGAACCGACGACGAGATGGTCTCCAACACCACCCAGTTCATCGACCCCGACAACAACGAGTACCGGTTCGAGGTGAAGAAGACGGTCCAGCCCCCATGGCCGTCGTACGAAACCGGCGGCGGCGTGTTCACTACCGCCTGGTTCCACGGACCCACGCTGACCGGGACGCCGCTCCAGCCGCGCCAGTTCGCGTACGGCGCCTCTTGGGGCGTTGGCGACCTGTACGTCAACGGTGAACTTCGGCCGGCCAACCGGAACCGTGCGTTCCACTACATGACCACCCAGACCGTCCGCAAGGCCGACAACTACGAACTCGCGTTTACGCCGGAACTTCCGCTGGACGACCCGTACCTCGGGCGGCAGACACACACCCACTTCATCCTGCCGCCGATCCAGGCGACGAGCGACGGCCCGCAGGTTCGGCCGATCGACCACCCGTTCAACGGGCAGCCGTTCCTCCACGTCATGTACGACGAGGCGGATATCACCCGCATCACCGTCCGACCCTGACTGCGACGGCGGGGTCCCTCAGCATTGCTGAATATCAGGTGCTGATCGTGGGCCATGGGGATCGCCCGCCCTATTCGACCGCCTCCACCTCATGTGCCCGCTGAGTAGATGTCCGCTCCGGAGAAGCACGCTGAGTCTCCAGACCAGCGCGATTGATTCGACGATATGGACCTGCGTGAGTGTCAACACCATGAACTCATACGGGCAGCCCTCGACGGGAACGCCGAGCGTGATGAACGCGAACCCGACGGTAGCGTTGCGGAGGGAGTGGCCCCGTCTCCGGCGGTACGCGCGAAAACCGAACGCCCTCATGGCGACCCCATGAAAAGCAAGCGGAGGCGGACACCGACTAGCAGCGTGGCACAGTGAGCGATCCGGCTCTTCCTCTTGGTTCGTGGACTCATTCAGCCGGCCGGCCGACGCACGCCCGGAGCTCACGGTCCCGACCTATCCACGCCTGTGGGGCGTGTCAAGGCGCCGGTGCCCATCTCACAGGAGCGCATCAAACGCTGCGCCCTACAGGTGCGCGAGGCGGTCAACGAGCGTTATCGGTCGGTGGGACCCGACGCTCCGGTGGCGACGATGGACAGAGAGGGGCGGTACTCTCGGTTTGCAGCCGCCGGTCCACGCCCACGGTTCTGTGCTCGTTCGCCTCACTCGCTGCGTGCCCAGCCACAACAAACGACCAGACTCGGGATATGATATAGACATCGCCTTCCACAGTCCAGGGTGGTGTTTTATAACAGGCATCCCCAATCATTAATGATGGTCGGGAACTCGCTGTTCACGCTCTCGGTGCTCTTCTCGGTGATAATGGGCACCGCGGCGGGTGTCCTCTCCCTGCTAACCCTCGAGATCCTCCGGCGCTCTCCGTTCGGACGTGCGGTGTTCGCCTTGTCGATCGTCATGGCGTTCTTCGTTGTCTATCACGCGACACTGATCATCGCGCCCGGGACAACAATGCTTGCCAAAACAGGCGAGAGTAGCCTCTACACCGGCTTCGCAGCCTTCGTCTGGACGATGGTCTGGAGTCAGTACCGGATGCGCCGCCGGACCGAAACGGAAGTGAATGCATAATGGTTCACGCTAACCTGACGCCGTTCACGCTGTACAACTTCGCGATAGGTCTACTGTCGGCGGTCGGGATCGCGTACCTCCTGTACACCCAGTGGTACGTCATCGAGTACCGACGGTTCCTCTCGTATCTCGGCGCCGGCCTCCTACTATTCGCGATCGGGGGGCCGCTGGCGGACCTGCTTGCCCCCGGGTGGATCCACCTCGTCCATGGGGTCGCGGCCACGTTCGTCGTTTTCGGTCTATATAACCCGGTGCACAACGACCTCCGTGAAGAGGAGTGGATGCGACTGCTGTTTACCGAACCAGGCCAACTCCGCCATCCTCGGGAGTGGATGCGGCCGATGGACGAACGGATCCTGAAGGTGTTCAATTCCTCGGGATTGGTGCTGACCCCGGCGATTATCGCCTACAACATCGGCTACAGTTCCAAAGAAGTAAACCGGCGGCTCTCGACGATGGTCGAGCACGATTTCGTCAAACGGGTGGAGCGCGGGAAGTACCGGATGACCGAAGTCGGCGAACAGTACCTCCATGGTGGGTTCGAGATCACGGGAGACGAATCGGTGACGGAGAGGGATATCACCGATCGGTGAGATTGACTATCGACCGCTTCTGACGCCGTCTCACTATTTGAACCATCGACGCGATATTTAGTGGCATTTCACGTGACACCATGTACCACCCTTTCAAATAGGGGGTGATCACGTGACAGACTCAGACCAGCAATTCGGGCGGCGACGATTCCTCAAGTACGGCGGAGTCGGGGGCGTACTCGGGATCGGCTCGCTGTCCGGCTGTACGATGCTGCGCGGCAGCCAGTCCTCGTCGATGGGTTTCATGCAGGATTCGGGGGCGCTGTCGATGTTCAAGGGCGCTCCGGCTCACGGTGAGTACCCGGCGGAGCCGCAGACGATGGAGATGCACGGCGGAATGACGATGGAGGCGGTGAGCGTAGACATGGTCGCGAAGCCCGACGACTCGAACAACTACCACTTCATGCCTCACGTCGCGTGGGTCGAGCCGGGGACACAGGTCTCCTGGAGTCATGCCGATATCGACGGTGTCTCCCAGCCACGGGGACACTCGGTGACGTCGTTCGGCGCCGGCGACTTTTTTCCGCGGTTCATCCCCGAGGAGGCATCACACTTCGACTCGGGATACATCGCCGGGCTCCACGGGGAGAAGTCTAGGAGCGAAGGCATCGACGAGCGGTTCAACGGACGGATCTCCGACCGGCTGACGGACCTGGGGAATCCCCTCGGACGCGGCCCCTTTACACACACGTTCGAGCACGAGGGCGTGTACATGTACTACTGCCAGAACCACCACGGGTTCAAGATGGCCGCGGCGGTGGTCGTCGGCGAACTCTGGGGCGAAGGCGGCACCGAGGCAGTGTCGGACCCACACGGCTGGAGTCCCGCGATGACCCGCGATCCCGAGCCGATCACGGGGATCGACACCGTCCACGGGGAAGCCGTTCACGACCAGATCGAGGAACTCCGCGAGATGATCCACAGCGGCGGCGAATCAATGGGTCACGGGGGCGGAGGACACTAACCATGGAGGCCAACCGATCCGAACCATGAGTGGTGAACCGGCCACGGGACACGAGACCGAGACGGAACTGGACCACGAACACGAAAGCGAACACCACGGACCGACCGGGTGGCGCTACTGGCTGTACACGACCGACCACAAGGTCATCGGGATCATCTACCTCTGGCACGCGCTGGTCGCGTTCGCACTCGGCGGGTTGCTCGCGCTGGTTTTCCGAACGGAACTCGCGCTCGATCCCGACGTCGTACTCCTCAGTCAGTCGGGATACAACGCGTCGATCTCCATCCATGGCCTGACGATGATCTTCTTCGTAATTCTCCCGCTCCAGGGTGCTTTCTTCAATTACATGATCCCCCTGTTCATCGGGGCCGACGAGATGGCCTGGCCCCGGATGAACGCGCTTGGCGCGTGGGGAATCAGCGCCGGTCTGGCGCTGCTGTACCTCCCGTTTATTACGAACGTTCTGGGCCTGACCGGCCTCCCCGACAATGCGGGCTGGTTCGCCTATCCGCCACTACGGTCTATGATGAACACGTCGGGTACCGACTTCGCCATCATGTCCATCTGGGTGCTCGGCGTGGCCAGTCTGACCGGCGGCGGCATCAACTTCTTCGTGACCGTTCTCAACGAGCGAAAACCGGACATGGGCTGGTTCGACCTGCCCATCTGGATCTGGACGGTGCTGTTCACAAACGTGCTGGCCATCTACTCGCTGCCGTGGATCATCGACGCGTGGTCGATGGTGTGGCTCGAACGGAACCTCGGAATGGCCTTCTTCGACGCCCGGATGGGTGGCGACCCGCTGCTCTACCAGTGGATCTGGTGGACGTTCGGCCACCCGGAGGTGTACGTGCTGGTGTTACCGGGGATGGGCATCGCAGCGGAGGTTATCTCGCGGTTCTCCGAGCGCCCGATCTACGGCTATAAGCCGCTGATTGGGGGGCTCACCTTCGTGACCATCGCCTCCGTGGGTGTTTGGGCCCATCACATGTACGCGACGGGGCTGGCGGCCAGCAGGTACGCCTTCATGGTATTCTCGATGGTCATCGCCATCGGGTTCGGCATCTACATCTTCTCGATGGTGGCGACGATGTGGAAGGGTCGGCTCCACCTGACGACGCCGATGCTGTTTTCCATCGCCGTGGTCCTCGGCCTGGTGTACTCGGGGATGGACGGATTCTTCTTCGGTCAGCCGGCCACTGACCTGGAGTTTCACTCGACGTACTTCGTCGTCGGGCACTTCCACTTCACCATCGTCACGGTCGGACTGTTCGGACTACTCGCCGGGGTCTACTACTGGTTCCCCCGGATGACGGGCCGGATGTACGACGCGAGGCTCGCGAAGTTCCACGCGTTCACCACTATTTTCGGCATGTTCGGCCTGTTCTTCATGCTCGCGATGCTCGGGGACGGGACTGCACCCGGCTCCGGCGGCGAGATCATGATGCGCCGGTACGCCACGTACGTCTACGCCCCCGAACTCCAGGTCGGACACACCATAGCGACCGGGTTCGCCTTCCTCGCGGCCGCCGGCCAGTTGGCGTTCTTCGCAAACCTGCTCTGGAGCCTCCGGAGCGGCCGGGAGGTCGAGAACCCATGGGACAGCCTCCTGGGTGGCCAGGACATGCCCTCTCCCGAGTGGGACGGGTTCCCCTATCGACCACCGACCCCCCTGTCGGTCCGCGAGGCGACGGCCGACGGTGGGGAGGACATCACAGCCGATGGCAGCCCAGCAAGGACCGACGGAGGCGGCGCCGCCCCGGCGGGATCCAGCGAGGAAGCTCCGGACGACGACAGCGGCCTCCCCAGTGGAGGTGATCGCTAATGGGCGTCGGCGACGACGTCGGCTCGATCGTCGACGAGCGGGGCGACACCCTGGAGGCCGTCTTCTGGGGGCTCGTCTTCCTCTCGACTGTCGTGATGTTCCTCTGGGAGTTCGGCCTCGGCGCCATCGAGGCCGGCCACGCCGACCTGCAACCGATCGGCGTCATCACCAACTTCGCTCAGACGATGTGGCTCTCCGCGCTGATCGGCGGGGGTGGCGTGGTCGTCCTGATCACCTACGCCGTGTTCCGGTACAGCTCCGGGATGCGGGAGAGTCCGGAGCCACTGATGCCGGGGCAGGGAACCCTCAAATTCACGGTGTTCGTCCTGGCGGTACTGGCGGTCGTGAGTACAACCGTCTTCGTCGGCGCCTCGACGCTGGCCCAGACCGACGAGGCGACCGCCGCCGACGCCGCGGAGACTTACGGCGTCGACCGCGAGGTCGAGGTATCGGTCACGGCCGCCCAGTGGTTCTGGCGATTCGACGTCGAGGGCGTCCCCACTACCCAGGGCGAGCACGTCGTCCTCCCCGCCGAGACCATCGTTCAGTTCCAGACCACCTCGGCCGACGTGATTCACAGCTTTTCTATCAAGGAACTGGGGATCACAAAGGACGCGGTCCCTGGTCAGGTCAACCAGGCGTGGTTCTACGTCGGAAGCGTCGAGGGTGAGACACAGTTGACCGTCACCGACCAGGGCGGCGAGACTCACCAGCTCGCCGCGGACACCTACGGGGTGCGGTGTGCCGAACTCTGTGGCAAGGGCCACTCGAAGATGCTCGCCACCATCTACATCGTCTCGCCCGACGACTACCGGACCTGGGTCGCTTCCAAGGGCGGCAACCCCGAGGAGGCGTTCTCGGTGCCCGATGCCGGGATCCAGGTCGGTAACGCCACCGCGCCGAGTGGCGGCGGGCACGACGACGGCGGCCACGACGAGGGTGGCTCCGGGGACGGGACCGACGACCACGACGACGGCGGTCACGGGGAGACGACAACTACGACCCACGGCGGCCACGACGACGGAGGTGACCACTGATGGGATCCGAATCACCGCCCGGGGAACCGGTACGACGCGGCGAGGGGCCCGAGGGGTTCCCCCACGGGAGCAAGTATCCGCTGTTCGTCGGGGCCGGGCTCTTCTTCCTCGGGCTCGGCCTGGCGTGGTCGTACCTCTTCCTGGTCGTCGCCATCCCGGTCGAACTGTACGGGCTCTGGGGCTGGACTCGCGAGTACGCCATCGAGGAGTACGAGAAGGGCGTGATCCCCGAGCAGAAGCGCCAGTTGCTCGGCGTTGAGACCGGGATTCTGGGGATGTACTTGCTCATCTTCAGCGAGATCCTGATCTTCGCGGGGTTCTTCGTGACGTGGTTCTACCTCGACGCCACACGGGGGCCGTTCCCGCCCGATGGGTACCCGGGCCTGACGCTTGAACTCGGCGCCGCGATGACCGGCCTGCTGTTGCTCGGAAGCGTTACTGCACGGTACGGCCGTGTGTCGATCACGAACGGCGACCGCGGGTCGCTACTGATGGGCTACGGGGCGACGTTCGCCCTCGGCCTGGCGTTCCTCGGGGTACTAGCCTACGAGTGGTCCGCCCTGATGGCCGAGGGACTGCGCTGGACAACCGGCGCCTACGGAGCCTCCTACTACGCGCTGACGGGACTGCACGGCGGTCACCTGATCGGGGGGCTGGTGCTGTTCGGCATCGTCCTCTATCGGGCGGGGGCCCGCGGCCACTTCAGCGCCGAGCGCAATCTGATGGTCCGCACCAGCGAGGCCTACTGGCACTTCCTGACGGCCATCTCGCTGGCTATCCTGGTGTTCGTCTACGTCGGGAGCACGTAGTCCTCACAATTATGCCCACCGACCACGGGACGGCGGACGACCGACGCACGCGGGAACCAGAGCGCGCCGGCGCCCGGAACCCCGACCCGCCGGCACGGCATGTCACCGACCTCCTGGTGGCGTCCGCGATGGGCGTCTACCTGCTCGTAATCGTTGGCGCGAGCACGGCCCTGCTTGACGGGGCCGGCGCCTGCCCGACGTGGCCCGCCTGTAATGGCCACTGGCTTCCCCGAGTGAGGGATCCGGCCCTGCTGGCTGCCTGGAGCCACCGCGTGGCGACCCTGGTCGTCGGCGGATTGCTCGCGGGCACGACCTGGGTAGCCCACTGCCGCGGTGTCCGGCGGCGGGTCCGCCTGGCCCTCGGGGCGGTACTCGTCCTCTATCCAGGACAGATTGCCCTCGGGGGACTGACCGTCGTCGGCGGGACGCCGGCCATCCTCTCGGCGGCCCACCTGGTCGTCGCGATGGCCATCTTCTCGGGGGTGCTCTTGGCCCTGCTGTGGCACCTCGAATCCGGAGCCGTGCTCGGGCAGGAGTCGTCCGGCCCCCGGTCTGAGCCAGTGGTCGCGTCGGGACCGACCCGAGACTCTACACGACCGGCCACGTCGGATTCCACGTCTCCGGACCCGACCACCGGCGCAGTCGATCGCCGGATACCGGAGGGATCCGCGAGGGATTGTCCCTGGAACCTCCGGCGACGGGCGCTCGAGTACTTCCGTCTGACCAAGCCGAAGCTCTGGTGGCTGCTCTGCCTGGTGGCGGTTGCGGCCATGGGCCTGGCGGCCGGCCCCGACCTCCCCGTTGGAACTGTCGTCGCCACTGTGACTGGCGGCATCTTCGCTATCGGGGCGAGTGGGACGTTCAACAACGTCCTTGAACGGGACATCGACCGCCGAATGGATCGCACGGCCGATCGCCCGCTCGCCACGGGACGGATCCCGCTCCGTCGGGCGATCGCATTCGGAGTCGCGCTCGCGGCCGCCTCGTTCATCGTCTTCGTCGCGTTCGTGAACGTCCTTGCGGCCGCGCTGGGCCTACTCGCGATCCTCTTTTACTCGGTCGTCTACACGCTGGTCCTCAAGCCGAACACGACCAAGAACATCGTGATTGGCGGGGCGGTCGGGGCGTTCCCCGCACTGATCGGCTGGGCGGCCGTCGAGAATGCCATCGGGACTCCCGCGGTCGTGCTCGGGGCAGTTATCTTCCTGTGGACCCCGGCACACTTCTACAACCTCGCGTTGGCCTATCGAGAGGATTACGCGAGCGGTGGGTTCCCAATGCTGCCGGTCGTGTGCGGCGATGCAGTCACCAGACGACACATCCTGCTGTATCTCGGCGCGACCATGCTCGGCGCAGTTCTACTCGGGATGGCCACCCGCCTGGGGTGGGCATACGCCGCAACGGCCACGCTCCTCGGGGGGGTCTTCCTGTGGGCGGTCGTTCGCCTCCACCGCGAGCGCAGCGAGCGGGCCGCCCTTCGAGCGTTCCACGCCTCGAACGCCTACCTCGGGAGCCTGCTGCTCGTGGTCGTCGTCGACGCTATCGCGCTATGACCACCGCCATCGTCGCCGTCGAACCATGACCACGTCCTCGTCACCGACCGTGTCCGATCGCCTCCGCCGACTGCCCATCGACCGGGGAACGATCGGGATTTGGGCGCGAGTACTGACTCTCGAGGCGTTGATTTTGACCGCATACTTCGTGCTGACCGACTCCACTCCGGCCCACGAGATCCGATACCTCGTCTACCCGTTCGTGTGGATCAACGTCGGGGTCTGGGCGGTCGTCCGGACCGATCCGGTACCAGGGAACCGCCCACATCGGCTGCTGGCGAGGACGATCGCCGCCGGTTACCTGCTGGCGGTCTTGGCAGTCCCGGGAAACCTCGGACTCGGGACACCCGGCGGGAGCGTCGACGTCCGCGTCGTGATGCACGCCCCCGGCTGGGGACCGTTAGTCGCGTTCGCCAGCCCTTGGGTTCGGCTGTTCCTCGTCCCCTTCGAGGTGATCGGATACGCGTCGCTGGCGTACCTCGTCTACGCCAACCTGCTCGTGGTGACACGAGGCACCCTCTCCGGTCTCCTTGGCTTGGTAACCTGCGTTGGCTGCACGGTTCCGGTACTTGTACCCCTCCTGGGACTGCTCGGGGGACCGGCAACCGGGCTGACGACGACGGCCTACGCCTGGTCGTACGACCTCGGAACGCTCCTATTTGTGCTGACGGTCGGTTTGCTGTACTGGAGTCACCGGAGGGATCGGTCATGACACACGGGGTCGTCTCCGGCCTCCGGGTCACCCAGGAGCACGCCAACGGCCCGACGGTCGAGGCCGTCTGCCGGTCCGACCCGAACGACCGGCTCCGAGAGCTCCTGGCGGCGGACCCGGTGAGCGAGACGTTCGTCCTCCAGACCTGTCTCCGTGCGGAACTGTACGTCGTCACCGATCGCCCGGCGGGGGGCCGGCGCGTCCTCTCGGCCCTGAACCTGGATGTCCCCGGGGACGCCGTCGTGACGACCGACCACGAGGAGAGCCTCCGACACCTGATCCGCGTCGCGGCGGGCCTGGAGTCCTTCGTCACCGGCGAGGACCCGATCCTCGGCCAGTTCCGGGACGCCGTCAAGACGGCCAAAGCCGCCGACTGCATCGGCCCCGTGCTGAAGCCTGCGCTCCTGAAGGCAATCCACGTCGGCGAGCGCGCCCGGGCCGAGACGGCGATCAACGAGGGCCCAACGTCAATCGGCGGGGCGGCGGTCACACTTCTCGAACAAGAAAGGGTCATCGAGGAGAGCACCGTACTGGTCATCGGGACCGGAGAGATGGGCACTTACGCCGCGGAGGCACTCGAAGTGCGCGGCGTCGGAACGTTGCTGCTGGCCAACCGGACGCGCCGGCGGGCCGAGCGGCTCGCGTCCATGCTGAACTCCCCCGTCGAAGTCGTCGGTCTCGACGCCCTCCCGGAGGTACTGGCCGCGGCTGACTTGGTCGTCACCGCGACCGCGAGTCCGTCTCCGGTCGTCACCCGAGAGGTGTTGGCGGCGGCAGGCACGACCGTCGTC
>CAZCXJ010000051.1:0-3473 GCA_964502585.1 uncultured Candidatus Halobonum sp. | reverse complement strand
ACGACCCCCCGACGTTGCACCGGCCTGTGCTGACATCGAGGACGTGACCGTCCATGACCTAGACGCCCTCGCCTCGCTCACCGAGTCGGCCCGACAGCGCCGACGGGAAGCCACCGAGCACGTCGAGACGATGGTCGACGAGGCGACTGCGGGCCTCCTAGAGGAGTACCGACGAACGCGGATCGACGGCGTCATCGCCGGGATGTACAGGGGTGCCGAGCGGACCAAACGCCGAGAACTCGACACCGTCCTCTCGAAGCTGGAGCACCACGGCGGCCTCACCGACGACCAACGCCAGGACGTCCGCGCCTTTGCCGACGCGATTGTCTCGAAGCTACTCGCGCCCCCGACCGAAGCCCTGCGCGACGCCGCCGCGACCGACGATTGGGCAACGGTCGAGGCCGCCATCGAACTCATGGATCCGGAGATGGACGCCGAAGCCAGGATCCCCGCTCTGCTGGAGGACATCGGATCGCAGGGCGCTTCCGGAGGAGAGGAAGGGTCCCCGGGAGTCTCCCCAAACGACAGCGACCCGGTGGACTCGCCCTCGACGGAGGGGAGTCCACCGGCAGCCGCCCGGGCGGCGGACCCGGATGAGAGTGATTGATCGTCTAGCACCACCGACCGTCGGAGGACGGCTGGACATTACCGGGAGCCGTCGGCAGCGTCCCCGACTTGTTTGCCGCCTCCCTCCTGACGTTCGACGTTGTGGTCACACCGGCCATCTGTATTGTGGCCGCCCCGGCGCCGCCCCCATGATTGCCGCGACGCTCCGCCGGTTCAGCGCAGTGTGTCAGCGTGGCGAATCGCACCACCGATCAGGACGATGAGCAAGAGGAGAGAAATCACCAGCGGGACCACTATCAGGACGTACGGAGAGTTGGAGACGCTGGAGGGGAGCGCCCCCGTCGAGCCGAGAAAGACCACCACGTTCTCGAAGGCGATCCCCAGGAACGCGAGGAAGACGACGAACGCGACCAGCGCCTTCGTTTTCACGGTAGTCATCGGGTCGAACTTCGTGAGAATACTGTTAATGATTGGGCACCTCACAACTCTGTGGAGCCATCGGACTAGGCGACCCGTTGTTACGGACACGTCGTTCCGAAGCCGCGCGCCGAGGCAAGTTTTCTGTCCGTCCCGCCCGGATCCTCGAACATGGTACCGCCCGGGGTGATGTTCGCGTTTGCGCTCACCGCGCTGTTTTTCGGAGCGGTGGCGTTGCTGGCCGCGTACTGGTGGCTGACCCGGGCCACGGACGGCGAGGAGGCGGCATCCGACCCTGTTGAGGACTGGCACAGGGAGGCGGTAGCCCTGGCTCAAACGGTGCAGAAAGTCGCCAAGGCCTCGGCCAGCGTCGCCGACCACGATCGGATCCAGCGGCGGGTGATCCCACTCGCCGAGCGGATCAAGGGTCACGCACGCTCGGCACCGAGCGGGGTCGAGGACCGACTGGTCGGGGACCTCCACGACCTCGGTGTTGCCTGCTATAAGATCGGGATGGAACACACCGTCTGGGAGGCAGCACGTACCGGCGAATTCCTGGAGGAAAGGCTCGACGAGCTGGGAGCCGCCGCTGCGGACTTCGAGGCGAAGGTCGAATCCCGCCCCAGCGGCGAGCGGTAGGAACCAACCACTCCTGGGAGCGCGATGGTTGGAGGCGACCGGGCGGCGCTCGGATACGCGATGACCCGGTCGAGTTCCATCATCAGGGGGATTGGGTGGGCCAGGGGTTCGGTCAGGATCCCGGACGGCTCTCGAACACACCTATAGCGACGTAGCCAGCGCCGCCGAAGACAACCAGGAGCGATCCGAGAAACCCGATCCGAAAGCCGAGAACCCTCGTGCCGGCCCCGACGTAGGAATTGACGAGGACCAGTGCGCTCCCCAGAAGGAGCAGCACGATACCGGCCGCCACAAGCAATGCCAGTCTGGGATTGGCCGCCCTGACCGAGATGTCGGTCGGCTTCATCGGAGCCCGCGGTCAGGCTCCCAGAGGAACAGCGCTACCCCGGCCCCGACGACGAGTAGGAAGACGGGGATCAGCAGGAACTCGACGAGGCCGTTCCCGCTCCGGCCCGTGATCCGGCGTGCGACCGGGCTCGCCCAGAGTCGGAGGCCGAGAAGCAACACCAGTCCAGCCAGAACGGTGAGGAGCCCGTACTTTGTACTGTGGTTCCGAACGGCGGTTCTCCCGGGAATCGGTGGCATGGTAGTCAACCACAAGGTGTTCGAGAAGCCGGCGTATGAACCTTTTGACGAGGGTGATTTCGAACCCACCCGGTTCCGCTGGGCGGCCCGTACCACTCATAAGGGCAACGAGTCCGCAACTCAGTAGTACCTATCGCCGTCGGTGGTCCCGGTCGTCGTGTCCTTACCAGCTTCCCGGCAGGCGAGTGACTGGTGGAGCGAGACATCGCCAACGAGTATCACTCCGCACATCGGTCCTTTTCTGTGGCTGTTCCAGGAGTACTCGTAGATTCCGGGCTCTCGAAGGCGAAGGTGACGGACTCGCCGGCCCCAAGTTCGCTGACGAAGTCCCACTGCGTCGATACATCGTGGAACTTCGTACTCGGTACGTCGTGCGCAAACCCGTCCTTGTTCACCCACTCGGCGGCGGCATCCGGCTCGACAGACGCCCTCGCCTCCCTGGCATTGCGGGAGACCGACTCGACAGTGGAGGAACTCAGGGTCGCCTGCGTCCGCGATGACCTCTCCGAGGAGAATACGAGACCCGCCGGGAAGCCCTCGAACGCCTGGAGCGGGATCGAGTTTCGATGCTCGCCGATTCCGGGAGGACCACCCACGTTCGGATCCGGCCGAACTCGCGAACCGCCCCACTGTTGAGGAAGGACCTGATGAGGAACGGCCTGTCCTTCGCCCCACCCATACGGGTCGATTCTGCCGGCATCCCTGGCAGGGTAATCCCTGTGACGTCCGGGTGTTCGGCCGTGAGTTTCGCCAGGCGGCCGCCGGGAGGTGGAGCTCGACGAAAACTGGCGTCGATCCGGTGTCGTTCGCCGTCGTAACCGCCGCCGTGCAGGGGCTGACCCCCGGCTGGCGGGGCTCAATCTCGCCGGGCAATCGCGATAGTAGCTCGCGATCGCGGTGAGACCCGCCGACAAACAGCGTACGTGACACTCGGGACAGACGCGACCGTCGCCGACTTCGACGAGGTCGGGCGTCGAGCTGTCGTCGCCACAGACGTCACACTCCCGCGTCACGCCAACCACCTCCGGCAGCGCGGGCTCCACGCCGGGATGTCGTGGGTGTAGATCTGCTCTTCCGCGACGCCGTGGACCGGGCAACGGGGAGGTTCCTCGCGACCGGAATTGGGGTACGGTCCGGTCACGCCGAACACCCCCGGAACGACGTTGCGGGCGACTGGTCAGTTCCCGAATACCCAGAAACCGTTATACGGTGGGATTGTAAAGGAAATAGTGTAAGCCGGTGGAGGGATTTGAACCCTCGGCCTA
>CAZCXJ010000050.1:0-17184 GCA_964502585.1 uncultured Candidatus Halobonum sp. | reverse complement strand
GACCCCGTCGGGTACAGCATCGAACTGAAAGAGCACCACCGTCACACCGACTACGACCGGTAGCGTTCATCAGTCGTGCCCAGGCACATAAGCGGCCGACGGTAGGGCCTCTCCGATCGACCCATCTCCAGATTCCCGCATCATCGAGCATACGGCGAATTCGCCCCCGACAGGAGGCTACGATCCTCCGAAGCCGCCGTCTTTCGTCTACTCGGCGAGGGTCGGTGGCTTGGGCGACTTTCGCCCGCCCCTCCATCTCCGGCCTGGTCACGGACATGATCTTGACTGCGACGTCGTGACCGTTCGGTCTCCTCACTGCCCGGCTCGCTGTGCACCCGACAGTGGCCAGGATTCCGTCAGTCGAGCGCTCGCACACGCAGTATCGCACGAGTTCTACGGCCGAGCCGAGGCAAAAATAAGCGTCCTCACGACACGGTGGCCGATCTCTCAGGTCATATCGGGGGGCGTCTCGATGTCGAACAGCGCGGACAGGAGCGACTGGTCGAAGCCGGCGGTCATCCCTCCGTCGACAACGAGTTCGGTCCCGGTGACGAACGAGGCATCCCTCGACGCGAGAAACGCAACAGCTCTGGCCACCTCCGAAGGCTTCCCGAATCGACCCAAGGGGAACTGGTCGCGCAGCTCCGCTTCGAGCGTCTCGTCGCCGCGGCCGCTAAGGAACTGCCGGTTGCCGTCAGTGTCGATCGTTCCGGGAACGATGACGTTCGACCGCCCCCCGTGGCGGCCGTACTGGACAGCGATGACTCGCGATAGCGAGAGCAGTCCCCCCTTAGCGGCCGAGTAGCCGGTCAATCCCATCCCTCGCGTCGCGTTGATCGAAGCGGTGAACACCACACTCCCGTCTCCCTCCCCCTCAGCGAGGTGAGGGAGCGCGGCTCGGGCGATGAGGAAGTGGCTGGTCAGGTTCAGGTCCAAGTTGGCCTGCCACGTCTCTACATCCAGCTCGTGGGGATTCCGGTCCTCGATAGCCGTTCCGGCGTTGCTCACGAGGACATCGAGACTGTCGAACCGTTCGACGGTCGTCCGGATCAGTGCCTCCACGTCGTCCGGATCGGTGACGTCCGCATCGACGAACACCGCCTTCCGGCCATCGGCCGTGATCGCGTCCCGGGTTTCGCGACCGCCGGCGGCGTCGATGTCGGCGACGACGACCTGTGCGCCACGATCGGCGAGCGTCTGGGCGATACTCCGGCCGATACCGGACGCTCCTCCGGTGACCACGGCGGTTCGGTTCGCCAGTTGATCGGACATGTACACACCGTTACCAGTCGCCGAAAAGTAGCTTATCCCTCTATGTTCTCCTTCGGTTTAGCGATATGATAGTGATCGTTCGAGTGTCTGAATTCGGTCCAGCCGTCGGGCGTATCGACCCGACCGGTCGGCCGATCCCGGGAGCGGCTCTCCGGGGAATCGTTCCACTCCTGACGGAGGGTCTCTCGACGAGGTTCCCGGCGACCTCGTCCAATGACCTCAGTACATCACGATACCGGCGGTCACATTGAGGTCCTGGCCTGTGACCCGTTTCGCCCGCTGTGAGCAGAGGTACAACACCGTGTCGGCGACGTCCGAGGCAGTGACGAAGGATTTCATCGGCGAGACTTCTCGGAACTCCCGCTCAACCTCCTCATACGACCGTCCCTGGGTCTCGGCCTGCCGTTCGATGACAGACCTGAGGCGGGGCCCTTCGACGCTCCCCGGACACACGGCGTTGACCGTGACCCCGCTCTCGGCGAGTTCGACCGCTAGCGTGCGGGTAAACCCGATCACACCCATCTTCGATGTCGTGTATGGGGTCCGTCCCTGTAGCGGCCGCTTCCCACTCAGCGAGGAGATATTAACTATTCTGCCAGCGGAGCTCTCCCGAAGGTGGGGAATCGCGGCCTTGGCCGTGGAGAACATAGCACCCAGGTTCACCTCGAGAGTGGTAAAGAACTCCTCACGATCGACCTCCTCGCAGGGCTTGGTTGGTCCCGCGATACCGACGTTGTTCACCACGATGTCGAGCCCGCCGAATCGGTCGACGGCCGTCCCCACGAGCTCGCGGGCCATCTCCGGGTCGCTCGCGTCTCCGTGCAGTGTCAAGAGGTCCCCGTCGTTTTTAGCGAGTGCCTCCTCGGCCTCGGCGAGGGCTGTCTCGTCGACGTCGTTCGTCACGACGTCGACACCGAACGACGTGAGGTGATCGGCGATCTGTCGCCCGATACCTGACCCCCCGCCCGTGATGGCTGCTGCTTCACCCGAGACTACGAACCCAGTCTCAGTCATGGGCATCAGCTTTTCGGGAGCGGATAAAACGCTTTGGCCGTCCCTGGCTGACGCCGGACGTCCGCGATCAGCTGTCAGGTGATCTCACCACCGACCCGTCCTTCAGCACGTGTGTGATCCGGTCGTAGTCCTGGAGTACAGTCGGATCCTCTAGAGGGTTACCGTCGACGAGCAGCGCGTCGGCGGGCCGCCCGGGTGCCAATCTGCCAGCGGTTTCTCCCAGCCCGGCGGCGATCGCGGCGGTCGTGGTCGCTGCCCGAAGCGCCTCCTGCGGCGAGAGGCCGACATCGATCAGGTGGACGATCTCGTCGGCGACGGCACCGTGTCCGTGAGCCGAAAACGGCGGACCGGTGTCGGTCCCGGCCGCCACCTGCACGCCCAATTCGCTGGCCCGCTGAACGGTGTCGGTGTGCCGGTCCATCTCCCTGCGAAGCACCTCGACCCGCTCATCTGGGTAGGCCTCCGTTCCGCGCCGGAGGACGTTGCGATAACAGGTGAGCGTGGTAACCAGCGGGACCCCCTGCTCTCGCATCCGCTCCATGAGTCCCTCGTCGAGGAAGGTTCCGTGCTCGATCGTGTCGACCCCGGCCTCGAGCGCGTTCTCGATGCTGGCTCGGGCCTTCGCGTGCGCGGCCACTCTGACTCCACGGGCGTGAGCGGTGTCGACGACCGCTGCTAGTTCCTGTGGGCTGGCCGTCGGAGTCCTTGAGTCGGAGTACGGGTTTATCCACTCGCCGCTGGCTTCGATCTTGACGTTGTCGACGCCCGCTTTGATCTGCTCCCGAGCGGCCTCCCGGGCCTCGGTGGGGCCCGATACGTGGCGGACGAACTCCGTCGTGGCGTCGATCCACTCCGGATAGAGGTCGGTGAGCCCACCGGTGACCGTGAGTATCGGTCCGCTTGCGGCGATTCGTGGTCCCGGCACGAGGTCGTCCTCGACGGCGTCCCGTATCGCCACCGCCAGCCACCGCCGGCTCCCGACATCGCGGACGGCCGTTACTCCCTTTTTGAGGTGCTCCGCGGCGACACCGAGCGACTCGATCGTATTGTACTCGAGGGAATTCCGCGGATCGGAGAACTCGAGACGGTTCCTGAGTGTCGTCTCCGTATAGGTCAGGTGGACGTGCGCGTCGACCAGCCCCGGGAGCACAGTCTCGCCGTGAAGCTCGGTACTGTCGGGCCGGTCGGGACGGGTAACCTCCTCGGTCGGTCCGACTTCCTTCACCGTTCCCTCCTTCACGAGCACTGCCCCGTCGGCGATGACTCGCTCCCCATCGAACAGTCGCTCGCCGTGCAGGAAAACCGTACTCATGGGCCGGCTGAGGACGGGTGGGGGAATAAAAACACGCCCTGCGAGGCTGTTTCGACAACCGCACCCCGCCGGACTGTCACCCTGGAATCAAGATGAGGGTACCACCGACAGCTCGACCCGGGTTGGGCGCTCCCGGTCGTGATAGACGATGTTCTCGGCGACCCGTTCGTGACGGCTCCCGTAGCCGTCTCCGGTGTTGGGATTGACGTCGTAGCGCGGGAAGTTCGACGAGGAGACGTCGAGACGAATCCGGTGTCCGGCCCGGAAGACGGTAGCCGTCGGATACAACTCGAGGCGGATCTCATAGACCGCCCCCTGATCGACGGGAAGAGGCTCACGAGCGCGATTCCGGTATCGCAGCCGGCAGATGCTATCAGTCAGGTTGCAGGCGAATCCCTCGGAATCGGCCGAGTCGGGCGGCGCCTCGTCGATGAGTTTCGCGGTGAAGTCCGTATCCGGCCCGTCAGTCGCGACGAACAGGACCGCCTCGACGCTCCCGACGAGCCGAACAGGGTCGGACAGCGGCGGGGTCCGGAAGACGAGGACGTCCGAGCGCTGCTCCAGCGGGCCGTACGGGGGCGACGCCCCGAAGGTTTCGGCGTCGCTCTCCTGGTGGAAGCCGCCGCGTCCGGTCAGATCTGTCAGTTCGCGTTCAGCGAGCGGGTACTCCAGCACAGACTCTGGTCGCTTCTCGAAGGAGAGGTATGACGAGCAGTTGCCGCCGATGGTCGGGACGGGATCAGAGGGATCGAACTCGTAGATCGTGGCTGCCTCCGCGGACTGAGGACGAGACTCCCGTAGGGCTCCGTCCGGGTGGGCGTAGTAAGTCCGTGTGGTGGCTCTGGCGGGGGGCCACTCCGCCGCGGTTCGCCACTCGCCGCCCCGGTGTCGCCGGCCATCAATCCGTTCCGGGGCGTCGGTACCCATCAGGAAGAACTCTACCGGCTCCCGGTCCCACCGGTCGAGTCCCTTCAGGTAGCGGTCGAAGAACGCCAGCCTAATTGCTTGGTACTCCCGAGTCGCTGCCGGACCGAACGCGACGTCTCCAGCGTACGGCGCTGACCACGCCGGCTGTGGATACCGGTCCCAACCGTGGGTCCACGGACCAACCAGGAGGAACTGGTCGCTGTCAGACCGTCGCTGCATAGCCGAGAAGTTCCGACACACCGCCCGCGTGTAGGAATCGTACCACCCGGTCGACCAGACCGTGGGGACGTCAGCAGCATTGTCGTAATATGCAGTGAAGTCGACGGCTGGCGACTCGAAGAGATTCGTCGCCTGCTCCGCGGTAGCCAGCTCGAAGAACGCGTCCTCGTAGTTATCGAGCCGTCGGAGTGGTGTCTGGCCGGGACGAGCGCCCCGTTCAAGGATCGCCCCCACGTCGACATCGGCGAATTGCTGCTCAAGATCTTGGTCGGCTTCGACTTCCTGCGAGAGCCCTCCGCCGACGGTCAGCATCCACGAGAGCCACCGCAACTCAACCGCGCCGTGGTGTCTGAGGCCTGTCTCCCAACCGTCGGCGATCCCCTGATTAACGAACATCGCCGCGAGCGACGGCGGGTCGAGCGCGGCTAGCCCGGTCTGGACCCAGGCGCCATAGGAACTGCCGAGCGTTCCGACCTGGCCGTCCACGTACGGCCGGTCGGCCAGCCACTTGACCGTATCGTACCCGTCCTCCGGGTCGTCGACGAACGGACGGAACTCGCCCTCGCTGTCACCTCGGCCGCGGCAGTCCTGCACTGCGACGACGTAGCCCCGGGAGGCGAAGTACTCGCCGTGTCGCTCCAGCCGCCCCCGTCGGCCGTAGGGGGTGCGGTCGAGTAGCGCCGGCACTGGTTCAGAAATCGGCTCCCGGGTGTCGGTGTCCGCGGGTCGAAACACATCCGTCGCGAGTGCGGTCCCGTCCCGCATCGGAACTCGAACGTCGAGTTCCGCCTGGACCGCGTACGCCTGCTCGCGATCGTTCATGACGCCCGCTGTCGGAGGCCGACATCATAACTGTTCGTTCGGGAGTCGACGGTCCGATCAGGATCCCGGATCCGCCGCCGCTCGTGGAACCACTCAATCGAGTACCCACAAGCAGTTTTGTTGTCTAGTCTCCCACCAGACGATGCTTGACGGAATTCCCCAGGTTCGCCTCCGTTCATGAGGATGGCAAGCCCGAAGAATCGATCCGAGATTCGTTGGGGTCAGTCGTCAGCGGGGTCTGCACCCCCCGGTTCCAAACCGATCATGCTCGGAAGCCGCTCGCCTGCCATCACGAAGAATCCGAGTAGCAGAACGAGCATCACGGCTCCGAAGATGATCGATATCTGTGACGTTCCGACCTCGGCGACGTTCCCCTGGATGTACGGGATTCGTCCGCCCTGGCTAACGCTAATTCCGATTCCGAGGAACTCCCAAATCAACGCTACGGCCGTAATCCCGATTGCCGCGGTCTGCTGGCGGCCCGGTGCCACCGACCGGAGATCGCCGGGATCCATGACCTCCGGGTAGAGCAGTCCCATCTTTTTCACCCGGGGATAGACCAGATACATGACTGGCGGGGTCAGAATCGACGGGATGACGAAGTGCATCAGTAACCCGACGACGGCGATGACGACGAACGGGAAGAACCCGAGGACGGTCAGCCCCCAAGAGATGAACGCCGCGAGAACGCTCGCGGCGACAAGCGTGATGACCCAGAACTCGCCGAGTTGTTTCAACGAGTTCATGAACGGCTCCTCACCCGAGGAGAGCGGGCCCAAGTTCCCCCACAGTTTGTAGTACGTGTAGCCGAGGAAGAAGTTCCCGAAGAACCCGAAGAAGCTCCCGAGGGTGAGTGTCCCGCCGAACACGTCCGCGATGGCGTTACCGATAGCCGCACCCCAGGCCCCTGCGGGGCCGAACATCAGCGCGAACATCGGCGGGAACATGTTACCGATCCGAAGGCTGGCGAACCCCGGAACGAGCTGGACGAACTTGAACGCGATGAGTACAGCCGCGTAGACTGCTGCTGACACGGCTGTCAGCATTATCATACGCGTTGACTTCCACATCCTAATGGCTTCACGCATGACAGTGTATCGCACGGGAGCAAGTGCTTATAAATGTTTCCCAGCATAATTACATCGTTCCGCTTCCGAAGGAGCCTACCAATGTTCGAGACACCGCCAGTGGACCTTGGGACGCCGGTTTCGGAAGGAATGGCTGTCTGGGCGAGCGGTCCAAAACCACGCATCGAGCGGGTCGCGTGGGCTGCAGCGGACGGCGTCACCGGAACGGAGATACAACGGATGTCAATGCATACGGGGACACACATCGACGCGCCGGCCCACTTTATCCCGGGTGGGAAGTGGATCGACGACTATCCGATCGAGAAATTCTCCGGTGAGGGCGTCGCGGTGGACATCTCGCATCTTCAGCCACGCGACCCTATCACGCGGGAGACCCTCGTGGCGTTCGAGGACGACATCCACGACGGCGATGTCGTCATGTGCTACACCGGGTGGAGCGACCGCCGGGGACTGACGAGCGATTACCTGTTCGAATTCCCGTACCTCACTGAGGGTGCCGGGGAGTACCTGTGCGAGCGGGAGGCTCACGCCGTTGGCGTCGACACACTGTCCGTCGGCGGATTCACCGAGACGTTGCCCAATCAGGACCCGGTCGCGGAGACCCCCGTCGACGTGAGCCATGTGACAGTCCTTGAGAACGATATCCTCCCGATCGAGGTAGTCGACAACCTCGACGGCCTGCTGGACGGCCGCCGTAGCCGTCGGGCGTTCTTCGACTACGCGCCGATCCGGTTCGTCGAGGTTGAGGCGTCGCCGACCCGCCCGGTCGCGTACCCGATGGCAGACTAAGGTCTACCGGCCAAAGAGTTAATCACTTTCGCGAGGAGGTCGACCCGTGCAGGCAGCACAGTACTACGGTAGAGAGGACGTGCGCATTGAGGATGTCAACACCCAGCCGCTGGGTCCTGGGGACGTCCGTATCGACGTAGCCGCCTGTGGCGTCTGCGGCACGGACATCACCCAGTACGTCGAGGGGCCGCTGGCGGTACCGGTTGATGAGCCCCACCCGGTCACCGGCCGGACGGTACCGATTACGCTCGGTCACGAACTGTCCGGTGTCGTCGCCGAGGTGGATGATGAGGTCGAGACCAGATCCGTCGGCGACCGTGTGACGGTGAACCCGCTCGTCCCGTGTCGGACGTGTTCGTACTGTCTGGCAGGCAAATATCGGTTCTGTGAACGGCTGGCTAACATCGGGCTCCACGGGAACGGCGGCGGATTCGCCGAGTCGCTGGTGGCACCTGCATCGAGCGTCCACGAACTCCCGGCCGACCTTCCACTGGATCTCGGTGCACTCGTCGAGCCGCTGAGCGTCTCGCTGCACGCTGTCAGGCGATCGGGAATCGCCGCCGGAGACTCGATTGCCGTGTTCGGGAGCGGACCAATCGGGCTCGGCGTCGTGCAGATGGCGCGGGCTGCAGGAGCCCGAGAGGTATTCGTGAGCGAGCCACGGGACCGTCGCCGGCAGCTGGCGGCCCAACTCGGAGCAACCACTGTGTTCGACCCCAGCGAGACCGATCCCGTGGCGGGCATCCGCGATCGGACCGATGTCGGCGTCGACGCCAGCGTGGAGGCGGCGGGTACGGAGACTACTGTCAACGCTGCGATCGAGGCGACCCGCAAAGGTGGAGAGATCGTCTCGCTGGCCGCTGCTCGAGACGTAACGATTCAACCCAACGAACAGTTCGTGATGACCGAGCGCTCGCTCACTGGGTCGTTCGGCTACGACTGTACGCCGTTCGCCGACGATGGGGAGTTCGCCGGCGTGATGACGCTGCTCGCGGACGGCCGCGTCGACGGTGAGGCGATGGTGACCCACCGAATCGGGCTGGCGGATCTGGTTGAGGGCGGACTGAAGCGACTCGCCGACCCCGATGGCGACGCGGTGAAGATACTGGTCTCCCCGGACGGGTAGCCGCCCGGCGAGACTGCGAGGGTGTCAGGGCGCTGGTCGCACGCGACATTGGCAGTCGTGCCGGGGGCAGGCGGAATACGATCGTCGAATCCGTCGGATCCAGCGCCTCTGTCCGCGGTTCCAGTCCCGCGCTGTGGACTCTCTGACGGCTGTGTAGCGGTCGACGACTCCGGATTGAATGGCACACGCGGGCCCCACTGCCCGGACCAGGCCGTTCCCCGGTCCGCTGACGCTCGACATGTGGCCGAAACGTCCGACAATCAGACGGTACCGACTCCCATGAGCCTGAGCGCGATCGCTCCCCCGCCAACAACCACGCTGAACACGACTACGGCCCAGTCGCGAGCGTCGAACGTCTCGCGCCGGAAGAACGACCGTTCGCTCCCGGGGTCGAACCCTCGCGTTTCGAGGGCCATCGACTGGTCGTCGACGTTCTGGATAGCCGTGATGAGGACGGGAATCACCAGTGGGACGTAGTTACGGACCCGCTGGACGAACCAACCCTCGCCGAAGTCCTGTCCGCGTGCCTCCTGAGCCTGTTTGACCGTCTGAGTGGCATCCAGAAACGTCGGGAATAGCCGAAGCGCGGTGCCGATAGCGAAACAGAAGCTGTAGGGCAGTCCGACCCGGCGCAGGCCCTGGATGATCTCTTCATTGGACGTGGTGGTGATGTACATGATGCCGGCGAGCAGGAAGGTGGCGATCCGCTCGCTGCGGCCCAGCGCGAACATTGCCTGGCCGCTGGTGACAGTAAGCGGCCCCAACGAGACGATTACGGGACCGGAGGGATCGGCGTACAACGACCAGATGACCAGCCCGAACACGAACAGCGAGACGAGAACCACGCCGATACGGCGCACGTTCCGGGCCCCGCCGGAGTACAACGTCGCTCCCAGGGCGAACAGGAGCGGCACGGCGATGAACCGAGGGTCGTCGAACACGAACGCCGCCGTCGAGAGCGCGAACACGAGCGCCAGCTTACTTACCGGGTTGATTTCTTGGAGGAAGCGGTCTTTGTCGACGTACAACGACTGGGCCATCTCAACTTCCCCCCTGGTAGGCGCCGGGACCGCCGAGCCCCGTCACCAGCTCGCCGATCGACAACGCCGGGAGCGCTCCCGGGTCGGCGGCCAGCCGGTTCGACAGCTCGACCTGCTGTGGCTGGAGCAGTTCGTACTCCCGGAGCCGGTCCTCGTCGGCGAATAGCTCCCGCGTGCGCGTATCCGAGACTATCCTTCCATCGCTCATCACCACCGTCCGCGGGGCGTACGTGGCGACCGTCTGCATTCCGTGGGTGACCATCACGACTGTCACGCCCTCCTCGCGGTTTAGACGAGCCACGAGATCCATGAACTGCTTCGCCTGCGGGGCGTCCAGCCCGGTGGTTGGCTCGTCGAAGATGATGATCGACGGGTCCGTCGCGAGGATGCTGCCCAGCGCGACCCGCTGGCGCTGCCCCTTCGAGAGGTTGAACGGGTCGGCGTCGACGAGCTGTCCGAGGTCGACGGTGTCAATCGCCCGCTGGACGTGGTCGTCCAGCTCCTCGCCATCCATCCCGAAGTTCCGCGGGCCGAACTCCAACTCCTCGCGAACGGTTGAGGCGAACAGCTGATGATCCGGATTCTGGAACACGTAGCCGATCTCCTGGCTGATCTCCGACATCGAGTAGTTAGAGACGTCTGTCCCTCGGTAAGACACCACCCCTTCCTCGGCGTCGATCAGCCCGTTCAAGTGTTTCGCGAGTGTCGTCTTGCCGCTTCCGTTATGACCGACGATTGCGACGAACTCGCCCTCGCGGATCGTCAGATCTACGTCATCGACGGCGACAACCGTCTCCCGGTCGGTGCTGTACCGCTTAGTGAGCCCTTCGGCTTCGAACAGCACCTCCCCGACGTCCTCGCCCGTGTTGGTCGGGTTCGTGAGGTCGTCACCTTCGAATCCGGGCGGCGTCCACTCAAGGGACGATTCCCTCACGAACTGCACGGCGTCGTCGGTCGCGATGGGCAGCTCCGCCTGGGGGACGCCGAGCCGATCGAACGTTTCGACTAGCGGCGGGACGGCGACCCGCGCCTTCCGGAGCGCTTCAACGTCGGTGAACACCTCTCCGGCCGGTCCCGCCCGGAACGGTCTACCCCCGCGCAGCAGGACGACGTGGTCGGCCAGGATCGCCTCTTCGATTTTGTGGGTAACTAGAACGAACGTCTCTGGGCCGGTCCAGTCGACGTCGCCGTCCGGAGCCTCTGCACGCTTGTCCGCGAGCCGGCGGATTACTCCGAGAATGTCCCGGGTCCCTCGGGGGTCGAGGTCGCTGGTCGGCTCGTCAAGGATGAGCAGTTCCGGGTGCATGGCAAGGACGCTCGCGAACACGAGCCGCTGTTTCTGTCCCCCAGAGAGGTCCGTCGGCGGGCGGCGCCGGTTCACCCTATCCAGGTCGACCAGCGAGATGGCGTGGTCGATGCGGTCGCCGATCTGCTCGCGGTCGACGTTGAGATTCTCCGGCCCGAACGCGATCTCCGACTCGATGGTCGTCCCGAATAGCTGGGCCTCGTAGTTCTGCATCACCATCCCTGTGATCGGGGCCATCTGGGCGATTTTCGAAGCGGAGGCTTCCCGGCCGAGAACGTTCACCCGACCCCGGAACGCCCCACGGTAATGCTTCGGGACGACAGCGTTCAGACATCTGACGAGCGTTGACTTCCCCCCGCCGCTGGCCCCCATGACGACGGTGAAGCTCCCGTCGGGAATCTCCAGATCGACGTTGCGGAGGACGGCACCGGTCCGGGAGTCCGGGTCGGCGTCGTAGTCGGCTGTGTCCTCCTCGTCGGGGAGCTGGACGTTCCGGTCGTACGCGAAGCTGACAGAGTCGAACTCCACGGCAACGTCCTCGGCGGAAACGTCCCCGGCCTCTGACTCGCTCATCGTTGCAGATATCGTGCTACCGCCGGGGGATATATGTTGTGGGACAGTAGCACACTACGCGACGGCGTCGGCGAGCGATCGGAGCCGGTCGAGCACGATCGACTGGTACCGATCAACGTCAACGTCCATGGCGACCGCTGTGTTCGGCTCGCGCCCGAGTACGCTGCGGTTGTCCGTCACGGTCTGGCCCGCGGTGAGCCTGTCGTGGGTGCTGACCGCGACGTAGTGGTTCTCGTACTCGAGAACGCCGTCGATCAGATCGGCGGCGACCACGCTGTCGTGGACGACAGGCCCGTCGTACCCGTAACGGTCCAGCGAGTCCTCCGGATAGTAGTCCAGTATCCCGGCGAACGTTCGGTGGGGAGCTCCCTCGTCGGCGAGCCGTTCGATCTCCGCGAGTGGGATGTAGGTCTGCTCGGTCGCGTCGAGTCCAACCATCTTCACCCTCCCCGATTCGAGCACCCGCGCGGCGGCCTCCGGGTCCTGATAGAAGTTGAACTCCGCCGTCGGTCGGACGTTGCCACCGACCATCGCCGCCCCGCCCATCACGTACAGCTCCTCCAGCATCTCCGGCAGCGACGGCTCCATGGCGAGTGCCAGCGCCAGGTTCGTCTGGGGGCCGACGGCCGCGATGGTGAGGTCGTCGTGTTCGCGTGCCATATCGATCATGAACCGGGCCGCGTGACGGCCGTCGAGGGCCCCCTCGACGGTCTCGGGAGCCGGGAGATCCGCGGTAAGGCCGGTCTCGCCGTGGATCTGCTCGAGGTCGTCCGGCGACTCGTCGAGGTTCTGCTCGATGAACGGCCTGGCACAGCCCTTGGCCACCGGCACCTCTCCTCTGTCGACATACTCCAAGATGGCCCGCGTATTGCGTGTCGTGTGTTCGAGCGGAGCGTTCCCGAAGACGGTGGTTACCCCAGCAACGTCGATGCCGTCGTCGGCGAGCGCGGTCAACAGCATCGTCGCGTCATCACAACCGGTGTCGACATCGAAGAGCACCTTGTTCGACATACGAACGCGGTTGTGTGGACCATCACAAATAGGTTCGGCTACCCACTGACTGTCGAGCCCGGCGACAGAGTTCGTCGGCTTTCCCGGCAGGAATAAGTCCCGTCGCTTCTGTATGGCGGGCGTGATCGTGCAGATCTATTCGCTGACCACGCCGGCGGACGTCGAGGTGTGTGCAGCAGCGGGCGTGGATCACATCGGTGTCGCCGCTGGCGGCCAAGATGTCCCGGCGGCGGTATCGACCGAGCGTGCCCGGGAGCTGTTCGAACTCTGGCCCAACGACCCGGGCACTCGGACGGCCGCGCTGTCGGTCCACACCGATTCGGAGGCAGTCATCGAGTACGGCAGTACTCTCGCGCCGGACATCCTCCACGTCTGCTCGGACACCCACGCACTCGACCCGGAGGCGACGGAGACTATCCGGAGACGGCTCCCGTCCGGCACGGATCTGATGAAGAGCATCGAGGTGACAGGTCCGGGGTCGATCGCGGTTGCCGAGTCGTTCGCGGCCGTCAGTGACTGGCTGCTGCTGGACACGGCAACCAGCGAGGTTCTGGGGGTCGGGGCGTCCGGCCGTACCCACGACTGGTCGGTGAGCCGGAAAATCGTTGAGGCCGTTGAGGTGCCGGTCATCCTCGCGGGCGGGCTCGGGCCGGACAACGTGGCCGAGGCGGTTGAGACCGTGCGCCCGGCCGGCGTCGACTCTTACACCCACACGTCCGCGAGCGAGCGCAGGAAGGACCCGGCGAAGGTCCGAACGTTCGTCGAACACGCTCGGGCGGCGGCTGAGGGGTGAACTGTGGTGACTCCGACGGTAGTCGGGGTGGGGAACGCGCTGGTCGATCACACGTATCTGCTCACGAACCTGCCCGAGGCCGACGGCAGCGCGTACGTCCTTGCCCGCGATACCCGCCCTGGTGGGGTCGAGAGCAACGTCATGGCTGCTCTCGGCGCCCTTGGTATCGATACTGGAATGATCGCCCGGCTCGGGAATGACGAGGACGCTGATACGGTCACGGCCCATCTGGACGCGGCGGGCATCGAGAGCCGTCGGGTCCGACGCATGTCGGGCGACACCACCTCCTACTGTATCGTGTTGACCAATGAGAACGGTGACCGGGCGATACTCGGCGGTGGCGACTCGACGCTCAATCTGGAATTGGATGGAGAAGATTTAGCGTATCTCCGCGACACAGAGGCGGTGTTCACATCTGCGTACGCTCCTGTAAACGTCGTTCGGACGCTCGCGACTCGGGAGACCCCGCTGGCGTTCGATCTCGCGGGGACGTTTGATGATATCAAACACCGAGGATTCACCCGCTCGGCACTGACGGAGGCCCTCCCCGGAATCGACCTGTTCGTCGCGAACGCCGACGCCGCGCGGTCGTACCTCCGTAGCGAGGGGAATCCCAAGGCCCTCGCGATAGCCCTCAGAAAAAAAGGGGTTTTCCGAGGCGCGGTCACCGCTGGGGCCGATGGAAGCGTGCTGTTCGACGCGAACGGCACGTACAGCGTCGACGCAGTGGAGACCGACATCGTGGACACGACGGGTGCCGGCGACGTGTTTACCGCGGCGCTGATGGATCGGTGGCTGCTGGCCGACGAGGCACCGGTCGCCGCCGGCCGGTATGCCGCTGTCGCGGCCGCCCTCAGCTGCCGCTCGCGCGGCGCCCGCGGCGCCCTGCCGCCCCGCGAGGCAATCAAGGCGCATCTCCACTGAGACGATTTCCCTGCACGTGTCGGGTGGACACGTTCCCGTGTGGATCCCATCCCATCAGCGTGAGATACGGGATTGCGGATCGTCGCCGAAGAGTTCGATCACTCTCCCGTGCCGCCGGTGACCCACTCTATGATCCGGAGCCAGAAACCATCGTACCCGTCCCACTCCATCAGACCGTAACCCCACTTCGGCCCCGGGTCCGACGCGTAGGCGATCACCCGGCCGTCGCCGAACTCGTTTGCGGTCAAGAGCGGGTTGCCGTCCACCTCGGCGAGCAGGTCGGCACCGTCCCGGACCGGTCCGGTCCGATTGTAGCCGTACACCACGGGTAACCCGTCGAGGTCATCTGTGATTGGATGATTAATGTCAGTCAGCGTTACCTCGCCTCCCTCCGGGCGCTCGACGCGGTCATCGAAGATTGGCCTGATCTCCACCGGAAGGACTGCCTCAACCGGCGTCCCCTGCCAGTTGCCGACCCCTTGGTACCCCTGGAAGGTCATCCAGCCGCCACAGTAGACGAGCCCCCCACCGGCCTCGACGAACTCGCGAATCACCCGCAGGAGGTTGACCCCCGGAATCGAGTCCGGGAAGAAGTGCGGCTCGAGAGTGCCCCTGGAGAGATCGCTCACGATCAGCGCGTCGTAGGCTAACAACTCCTCAACCGAGCGGGGAAACTCAGTCATCGTCTCCGGCCCGTCGAGATGGTCAACGCTCACCTCTGGGCCGTCCTCAAGGGCGCCCAGCAGCGGCTCGTAATCGGCCACACGCTGGTGGAATACTTGGAAAGCCTCAGCGCCTGCGTAGTACTGGTTGGCCTGCAGCTTGTGATCGCCGATGTACAGGACGTCCATACGCATGGACCCTACGCGAGTACACTATACTGTTTGGGGAGAGCCCCTCCAGAATAGCTCCCCCGCCCCAGGGCGCCGGCAGACAGATCGATGGATTAGGCCAGAACCAGTCGTGCTGGGAGCCGAACGCCGCTCCGGCGCGTCCAATGGGTGCCACGGGTCCGGGGGATCACTCCCGATAGCTTGGGATGTCCTCGTCAGCTGGAAGCTCACTGAGAATGCCGCTGTAGTCCAGGTACACTCTGAGCGCGGCGATATCGTCGCCGTCGAACTCCATAACGTCGACGAGACCGACCCCGTCGTAGGAGCGCCCGGCCGTTGTTCGTCCCTCGATCCAGCCCTCACAAACCACGGTCTCTTCGTTGACGTAGAACTCGGTTATGTGGTGGGCTCCCTTTGCGAAGAACTCCGCGTTCAACTCGAAGAACTCTCGGACTTCATCCCGGCCACGGAAGGTTCCTTCCCGAGGTGATTTCAGAACCGCGTCCTCCGCGAACAGCTCGACGACGTCATCGACGGTTGCGTCAGGATCGTCCGACCGACGGAAGTACTCTTGAGCTATTTCTGTACTCATAGTCGTTCACTGGCAGAACGCTGGGGGAATTGTACTTACCGCCGCTCGAGCCGGCGGCCTCAAGAGCCTCCCGACAATTCATTACAGTCCCGCGGGAAAGCCGGGTCGGTATGCAGTTCGACTGGATGGTGCAGTGTTATCCCGGCGACGGGGTCCACCGTGACGCGCCGCTTCTCGAGCGCCTGAACAGGGAGACGACAATGATGGGCGTCGACGCGGTCGAGGCGGCGGGCTTAGAGGGGTTGTGGGCGCCGGACCACTTCATGTTGGGCCCCCACAAGGAGGAGTACGAGGTATGGACGTTCTTGAGCTCGCTCGTTGAGCGGACCGACTTGGAGCTGGGCCCGCTGGTCGGATCGATCACGTACCGTAACCCCGCGCTGCTCGCGAAGATGGCGACGACCGTCGATATCCTTTCGCAGGGGCGGCTCCAGCTAGGCCTCGGCGCCGGCTGGCACGAGGAGGAACACGCTGCCTACGACTTCGAGTTCCCCCCGATCCAGCAGCGCATGGAGATGCTGGAGGAAGGAATCGAACTGATGAAAACGATGTTCACGGAGCCGGAGCCGACCTACGAGGGCGAGCACTACCGCATCGAGAACGCCTACAACGAACCGAAACCGGTCCAGGAACCTCATCCGCCAATCGTCGTCGGGGGCGCCGGGCCCACGCTGCTCCGCATCGCCGCGAGACACGCCGACGAGTGGAACGTCGAGATCAGTAGCCGGGCCCGGGGCCCGTCGATGGAATTCAAAGTCGCAAAGTTCGAGGAGTACCTCGAAGAAGAGGATAGGGATCCTGACGAGGTCGACCGCTCTTGGCTGGCTCACATCCTCGTCTGCGAGGATCAAGAGACGATCGACGAGTACTGTGAGGAGATCTTCCCGCTGCCTTGGGGCGAGGAGTCGGACATGGACGCACAGCTCTCCAGTGCCGAGGATGCCATCCAAAAAGGTGATTTCATTATCGGGACGCCAACCGAGGTCGCCGAGCAGATCGAGGCAGTCCGGGAGCTGGGGTTCAATAAACTTCAGCTGATGTTCCTCGACTTCCCCGATACCGGCGGCATCGAACTGTTCGGCGACGAGGTGCTTCCACAGTTCACGTGACGGAGTTGGGCTAGCATCGACCACGGGTTGTGGGCTCCCCTCAGTTATTTGTGCCAGAGCATCCCTCGGGCTTGTATGAGCGAGTGGACCGACCTCACCCAGACGCTCGCGGAGGACAGCCCGACGCTCCCACCGTTGCATCCAAAGCCGGAGTTCGAGGACTTCGCCACCCTGGAGGAAGACGACTACAACTCGACGATTCTCCATATCGAGACCCACTGTGGGACCCATATGGACGCTCCCACCCATTTTCTCTCAAAGGATGAGTACCGCACCATCGACGAGATCACCATCGACGAGATGGTGACCGAGGGGGTCATCTGCGATTTCAGCCACAAGCCGCCGAAAAGCGGCATCTCCCGCACGGAACTGGAGGAGCAGGCCGAACAGTACGGGCTGTCCGCCGGTGACTACCTCATCCTCGACTGTGGGAT
>CAZCXJ010000049.1:0-17316 GCA_964502585.1 uncultured Candidatus Halobonum sp. | reverse complement strand
CGTCCCTGAGCACCGACGGGACCTCGGATGTCTCGCCGGCCTCATCGATGTGCTTCTCGTACACGTTCACATACACGAGTCGGCAGTCCTCGGTCCGAAGCGTACGTTCCAGACCCCGGAGAACCTCCAGTTCAGCTCCTTGCACATCGATCTTGATGACCGTCGGACGAAGCCCCTCCCGTTCCGCCAGGCGGTCACCTGAGATCAATTCGGTTTCGACAGCCTCTGTCCCGGCAGACTCCGAACTCGAGGACGTTTCCGGGCGAACCCGGCCGAACGTACCGGATACGTCCGGTCCACTGACCTGTAGCATCCTCGTGTCCGAACCAGCACCTAGCGCACACTTCCGAACTGTAGCCCGCCGACCGTTCAACTCCAGATTCGCCATGATACGATCGACGTTTCTGGGTAATGGCTCGATAGCAAGCACGTGCCCCTCGCGGATCCGGGTGCCAGCGAAGCAGGTGTAGACACCGATGTTCGCACCCACGTCCCAAAACACATCGCTCGGGCGAAGACGTGACAGGAGGTCACGTATCACGGGACGTTCCGGGGAACGTTCGATGGTCCGGAGATTGGCGTATTCGAACCGGTTTGCCACGTGAAACTGACACTCAGTCCCCCCAAGCTGCACGGTGGTCTGCCCAGGGAGGAGTCGGCGAACCTGCCGCTCATACCACTGCTGAATCGGCTCGGCGATCCCCAGACGACGAGCGACAGGGTCCCCGACCCGCGCGTACATCTGGGTCACTGCCGCATCTCCCCAACTGAGAACCCGATGGAACAGTCCACGAAAGCGTGGGTCACTCCCGGACGCTTCACTGGCGCCTTCACGCCCCATTGTACCAGGCATCTACATGGTGAGACGGCGTGTACGACTTCCCGATGATGTCTGGGCGACCGTTACCGTTGAGGTCCGCGACCTTGGCCTCGTGGGTGGGTACGCCCCGTGCGATCGAGGTTTCCTCAAAGGAGCCGTCGCCCAGGTTGCGGAACACGACATGTTCAGGGTTCGTGTTAGTACCGAGCCCCATCTCGGCGACGTAGATGTCCAGCGTCCCGGACCCATCGAAATCCGCAAGCTGGAGCGTATGGGGGCAGTAGAAGTCATCCCTGAGAACGGTCAGTTCCCAATCTGGTGGATCGAAAATCCCGACACGGCCGGGCTGGCCTCCGTATTCAGGAGCGTCACCTTCCGACAGAACGATCTCGAGCTGTCCGTCATCGTCGAGGTCGCCAACGGCGGTTCGGGTCCAGTTCCAGTCGGACGCGAGTTCTTCCGCCTGCCACTCCCCATCGTTCGCGTCCGTCCGATGAAACAGCGTCGCCCCGGCGAGGACTTCCGTCCGGCCGTCTTCATCGATATCACCCACGGAGAGGCCTTCGACGTTGATCCCTTCAGCCACGAGGTGGAGATGTGAATCCGGCCAGGGCTCCTGGTATGGATCCTCGGGCACGTCATAATAGAAGACGACATCGCTCACCTGTGAGGTGCCAACGAGTTCTATGGACCCATCATCGTCAACGTCAGCGAACCTGAGGTCGTGGTACTTTTCGAAGGCGTCAGTCACGAGCCGCCGGGTCCAGGGCGCCCTGGGGTCGGCGGGCTGTTCGAACCAGTACACGTCAGATGAACCCTTGGATTGCCCCACCGCCAGATCGAGGCGTCCGTCTCCGGTGACATCACCCAGCGCGTTCCCGAACACATACAGATCCGGGGTCGTTGAGATTTTATGCCGCGTCCATCCCGGGTTCTCGTACCAGAACAGGTTCGTCTCCAGGCGACCGATGAGACGGTCAGCCCCGGGGAAATTCCGAATCTCGTACTCGCTGCCGTTGAGCTTCACCGGCAACGTCCGCCCCGCCCCACCGATGATGACATCGGGTCGTCCACTCCCTGTGAGATCCGTCGGCAGACAGATACCGAGCCGTCCACACGGAGGAGTCTCATCGATCCGTTGGTGACGGAACGTGGGGAAGCCTTCAGCCGACTGCGGGGACCGAGCCATGGTCCCTACCTGACTGGACCCACCGGTTGTAATTGCGGTCCTAATGGACCCCGACTCGAGAGCTACCGCTGTGGAACCGGTCCTGGAGTGCACGCAACTAGGTCCGTTAACAGACGACTACTGAACACTGCAGTGAAAGCTACTACTCGTAGTGACATACACCGTCGGTATCATAGGAACGGGTGAGGACCCCGATGATCCCGGTAGTGATGGCTACGCGATGGCGTATCGCCATGCCCCCGGGTACACGCGACTCGATAGCTGTCGGCTGCTTGCCTGTGCCGACATCGTTCGAGAGAACGCTGAGGCTTTTGCCCAAACTCACGGCATCCGTGAGGAACACGTCTATGAGGACTTCCGGTCGATGGTCGAGGGCGCACGGCCGGATATCATCAGTATCTGTACGCCCCCGCGTACGCACGCCGAGTTGACTATCGGCTGTGCTCGAATGGAGGGTGTCAAAGCGATTCATTGCGAGAAGCCCATGGCCGCCGATTGGGCGGAAAGCAAACGCATGGTGGATGTTTGTGACGGAGAGGACGTCCAACTGACGATCAATCACCAGTTGCGGTTCGGACAACACGTTCGAAAAGCGAAACGTCTGGTCGATGAGGGGGAAATCGGGGCCCTCGAACGGCTCGAGTTCGGCACCGAGCACCTCTATGATTCCGGCACGCATTTGTTCGATTTGTGCAACTACTTCGTCGGCGAGTCGGACCCGGAATGGGTGATGGGCCAGATCGAATACAGTCAGGAGAACCTGTGGTTTGGCATGCACAACGAGAATCAGGCGCTCGTCCACTGGACGTACGAGGATGGAACACAGGGACTCGGGGCTACTGGATGGGGGTCCGGCCTGGTCGACGGGTTTCTGCGGCTTCGAGGCACTGACGGGGAAATCCGGCTGGGGTCGTCGGATGAAGCGGTACTCCAACTCCGACGAGACGGCGAAGAGTGGCGGCGGATCCCGACCGACGGGGACGGACTCTATCGACCCGAGGAAGGACTCGTCCGAGCCGCCGCCCAGAAGATGACCAGAAAGGTCTCCTCCAGCCTCGCGGACCGCGTCACTCGAGCCTCGTACACGGAACGCGCCATTGCCGATATCGTCGAGGCACTCGACGGGGACGGGGACTCGGAACTGAGAGGCGAAATCGCGCTCGCCGCCGATGAACTCATCTATGCCGGCTGGGAATCAGCCCGGCGACGGGGCCGCGTGGAGCTCCCGTTGTCGATCGGTGACAACCCTCTCGAATCCATGGTGGAGAATGGGGACCTCGCCCTCGGGGTGTCTGAAAGCCTCTGACAGGAAGCCCTTCGGGAGGTCAGCGGCCGCTGACGAGCGAAAGTGGTTACTCGCCCTGCGTCACCCCGAAGTTGCCTTCCCCTTCGGGATTCCGGAATCGGAGTTCCAGTACCCCGTCGCTCATTACCGTCACGAGGATCCCTTCGTGGGTAAAGGAAACGCTGGTCGGTGTTTCCGCGTTGTCGACGTGTATCAGGTCGTTCAGAGCCTCGGCTTCAATCGACCCGTGAAGGGGGGAGATTTCTAACGGATCCACACCCTTCGTGTCCGCGATCGTCTCCACGATACCGAGGCTCGGCGATCTGTACCTGTCCCATCTGACCCGGTGGACTCGATCCGGGCCGTCGCTGTCCCCTGTCCCGTCTGATGAACGGTCATCCGGCGTCATGAGTGACTCCGGCTTCCGGGTGTCCAACTCGTCCGAACGGGTCCCCTGCTCCCCGACAGAAGAAGCGGATCGTTCGATACACGGTTAAATATTCAGAAAGTTTTGTATAAAACTTCCCCTTCCTGGTTCGGAAACAGTTTGGATCCGAGGAACTTCCCGGAGCCTTCGGGATCAGGAAGGATGTGTTGGGGGACGAGACGGCGGCCTGAGATTCCGATTACCTCGTTCATCCGAAGGGACCCGGGACGGTGGCAAGAGAGTCCCTCAACCGTCAAGTAGTCTGATTCCATCGAGGTGGGGGTATCCGACCTCATACTGCTCAAGAATTTCGGAGGAACTGAACTCTTACTCCTCTGGGGTACCGTTTGAAAGCCCACAACAAGAGGGAAAACAGGCCGCGGACAGGCTTGAGGAATGAACCTCTCAGCGCGAGTCGGGACGGGGGTTCAATTGTCGCTTCCTGTTTCCGGTGGGCTTCGGGCTTGGGGGGTAGCGGAATGTAGCGCTGGACGGTGTCCAGAACCTCGCATTCCGCAGAAGGATACGACGGTGTTGAAGGTTTGGTTATATACTGTCTAACGGGTGCCATGATCGGATCAAACGGCACCCGAGCCGACCTCTTGGAGACGGCGACGACACCTCGGTTTCGATCCGACGGCGGGTCCGGTTCCTGACGAAACGAAACAAGTCTGACGTCCGCTACCGGGGGATCTACAAGCCCAGGTTCGTCCGACCTAGTAGCGGCTGTTTGGGCTCTCGCCGAAAACCTGGATTTGACCCGTACCGTCGACGAACACGCGGCAGCCTGCGTAATCAAACGTCATCTGGAGGGAAGGATTATCAGTATCGAACAGGGATTCCATCGCATCGGGGTCGACGACCGTTTGTAGCCTGGGGAGTTCAGTGTGATCGCGTCCGGTGGCTTCTGCGACGGTCAAAACGATCTCGATCCCGAGTTCCGACGGATCGGTCCATTGGGATCTTGATAATTCCTTTCCGAGAGTCACAGGATGCAGCCCGCCCCCTCTATCAGACGGCATATATCCCTGTTCACATACATCCGTTTTAAGTAAAACGGTTCAAACGCCGGTATACCAGACTTCATCGATTTACGAACTCGTCCGGGACCCGCAAGGGTCTGTCACGCTCGACCTATGGGATGCCATACTTTCACAGTCAGTTGGCTACGGCGTTATTGGTGGCTCCCTCCACGAGCGTGGGGAGTCGATCCTCCAGGTCAACGACCGTTTCGTATCCCAGCTCGGCCCTCGCTCTGGAGATATCCGCGCGAGACTGTTCGATGTCGCCGTCCGGCCTTTCGGTGAACCGAACCTCCGGATCTCTCGGACTTGCCGATTTGACCAACTCGGCGAGTTGGTTGATCGTAATCGAGCGCCCTGACCCGACATTGTAGGCGCGCCCCTGAAAGGTCCCCCCTGCTGCGAGCATGTTTGCTCGGACGATATCATCGACATGAACGAAGTCGCGTGACTGTGACCCGTCTCCGTGTACCGTTATCGGACCACCGTCGGCTGCCTGGTCGGCAAATATCCGAACCACCCCTCCGTACTGGCCACTCGCTTGGCGGGGCCCATACGCATTGAAGTATCGGAGACGCGTCGTCTCAACCCCATGCAGGTCGTGGTACAACTTTGCGTAGTGGTCGGCAGCCAGTTTGCCGAGACCGTATGGGGAAAGCGGTCGTTTTGATGCGGTTTCCGCGATGGGCGTCTCGCCAGGGTCCCCGTAAACCGCCGCGCTCGAAGCAAGGACGACGCTGGAGTTCGTTCGGCGAGCAGTCTCGAGCACTGTAAGCGTGCCTCCAACATTGACCGATTGATACCATCCAGGGTGCTCGATCGACTCTTTAGCATCAATCAGGGCGGCCTGGTGGAACACGATATCCACCCCCTCCATAGCCTCGGTGACGTCGGCCTGATCGCGAACGTCTCCCTGAAACAAAACGGCGCCCGGAGGGACGTTCTCCGTGCTCCCCTGCGACAGGTTGTCGAGGACACGGACTCGATTACCGGATACCAAGGCTTCCGCGATATGGCTCCCGATGAACCCGGCCCCACCAGTCACCAGGATCCTTCGGTTCCGAGGTCGGACACTGGTCTCGATCGCTGTGGGTGCCGTCATTCTCCGATTCCTTCCACCGACCCTGACACTCCGCTCAACGATGGGGCCCCGCCATTGTTCGCTGGTTCGTGCACGCGAGAAACGCTCGGCGTGAGGTTCTTTCAGTATAAACGGGATAACATAAAGGGGAAAGAGAATCACCGGTATCAGGATAAGTCACAAACCCGATAACATTGCGGACTGACCCCCTGTAATAATTTCTCATTTATGTGCGGTCCCGGATGTCACCGTTCAAAAACCACCAGCGGGAGCCCGCCTCCGGGAACATGAATGTGACGGGAGCTGGTAAATTCGTCCGCGTGATTGGTTTCGCATCGTGAATATATTTAAAACCTACAATTATAAGAATCAAAACATTTATTCGGTTAATGGCCGCTTATCGGGCGTGATGGGATTCGTATCACATCTCCACGCATCGGGCTTCGGGGACTCTCAACGGCCGGTCGATGATGACCGTGACGAGGATGGCACCTGGGCACGCACGAAGGGATCACTTCCGGGCGAGCATCGAATGCCACTCGACCTGGACCTATCTGGGGGTACCAGTCCAGTCACCGGTCGTGAACCTCGCCGTCATCACCAAGCCTCACGAGACCGGAGCGAAGCATGAGCGAGGACACGCCTGCCCACGGTCTGACCCTCCCGGAAGCCGGGGCGTCGGGATGGCATCGCCCCCTGAATGCCAACTTCGAAGCCATCGATGCAAGGCTTCTGATTCAGGCCCCGACAGTCGCGGACCTCAAAGATCGAGTCCCGGAACCCACGGATGATATGTGGGCGTTCGTCGAAACGGAACGGGAGTGGTGGACGGGGACGACCAATAACGACTGGGTACAGGTAGGACACCTCAAAGAAACACAGACGGACGTGTATGTCGGCACCGACGAGCCCGATGACTGGGAAGAGGGAGACGTCTGGATAGTCCCTTGAGAGATGGCCGATCTACAAATCAACCACGATGGCACGCGATCCGCGCCAGCAGATATCAGAGTAAATCAAGATGGTACGGCGGTTTCGGTGAGTGAAGCTCGACTCAACACCGGGGATGACAGCGTGGTCGTCTATTCGGGCGGCACCGAGGATTCGGGACCATCGGGCACTACTTTCATCTACGTCACGGAGACGCAGTTGAAGGAACGACGACAAAAAGTCCGTGATGGCATCGAACCATTCGTCTCAGCGAGGTCTGATCTCCGGGCGGACGCTGATAATGCGTTGTCCAAATCGAAAGGGCAGTTTCGGAGTCTGGTAGACGATGGGTCACCGGGGGAATACTGTGATGATGATCCACATACCTGGTGCTACACCGACGAGGAGGCCGATTACAGAGCGGCAGTGCAGATGAGCGAATGGGTTCGTGACCTCGGCTTGGAATACTGGTTTTCGCAAGACGACGAGTATGCAGTCCAGGCCGTCGACATGCTTCACCACTGGTGTCTGGACTCCGAGACGTACATGTACCCCGATGCCGACGAGCAGAACGTCTCCGATCCGATCCGTCAGTGGATCACCATTCCCGCCCTGTTCTACGGGGCATCGTTCCTCCGAGGCCACTCCCGCTGGGGGGAGTATGACGGAAAAATGCCCTGGAAGGGGGAGTCCGCCGAGGATGGTGAGGAAGCGTTCACCGAGTGGGTCCAGGACTGGCATGACTCGATGGCCACCATCGATCCCGGGTGGTGTCAGAGGAACAATAAATGGGCCTGGCGAATCGCAGCCAAAGCTGCTGCCGGAGCCTACCTGGACGACGGGACTATCACCGAGGAGGCGTTCAGGCTCTGGCGGGGAGCACCGGGACCGCACTTCGAGCACTGTTCAAGCGGGACCGACGACGAGTATCGACCGTGGACGGACTACCGACCGAACGACAGCTCCCACAACTACGGCGGGGCGGTCAATCCGGAGGCCAACGGCTGGGCGAAAGCCGAACTCCGGCGCGATCCTGCATTCAGTTATCACGCATACAATATGAAGGCGCTAACCATGACGGCGCTGATCGCGGATGCACGGGGGAGCCCCCTGTGGGACTACAATGCGCCGACTGACCCGCACGGGAGTCCCGCCTCGACGCTTCGCAAACTCTACAACTGGATGGGCGAGTACTGTCGTGACCCGGATGCCTGGGCCTGGAACGCCAGTGGAGTGTCCGTCGATTCGACCTCCGTGGAGGAGGCAGTCTCGTGTTTCGAACACGCCCACGCGGTGTGGGGGACGGATACCTCCGAGTTCGAAAAGGTCCTGTCAAACGCGTCCTCGGTTTCACGCCCGTATTATGATATCCGGTTGTTAGGACACGTCACGTTGACTCACGGAGTCGAGTGACGTGCCAGTCGCTCAGCCCGTTGACCGGGAACGGCGTCGATCCGTCTGCCCAGAGGCGGGGATGGAGTCCTGGTCGAGGAGCCGATAATATTCGTCGATCGATCGTTCCTTCGTGAAGTGGCGTTCGAATGCGGCTCGCGCGTTCCTCCCTTGCCGATCCACGAGGGAGGGGTTCTCTCGCCAGGTTGCGACGGCATCAGCGATCCCCTGGACGTCACCCGGTTGGACCTGTATGCCAGCTTCGTGGGCTTTTACGATCCGAGCCTCGTCGCTTTCGACGTCGGCGATCACCAGGACCGGTTGTCCGGCTGCCAAAGAGGAGTAAAGCTTGCTGGAGACGCACAATCCGTTCATGCCCTCACGGACCGCGACGACCGAAACGTCGCCGCTTGTGAGCGAGTACGGGAGCGTCTCGAGATCCTGATACGGGAGGAACTCGAGGGTGTCAGATTCCACATTCAAGGAGGCCGCTAACTCCATCATGTCGACCTTGCGATCACCTTCACCGATGATGAGGAATTTGACGGGCTCGTCGTCGAAGGAGGCCGCAGCTCGAACGACCGTCTCCAGTTCGTGATTCGCACCGATGTTCCCCGAATACACCAGGCTGAACTTTTCCACGAGCCCATGAGTTGCGCTGAACTCGTTCTCTTCCTTCTCGAGCGGGACGATGAACGAAGGGTCTTCCCAATTGTGGATTATGTCAACCTGATCTGGCTCAACGGCTTCCGGGGCCGCCTCAGTAATGCGATCCTGCATCGCCGGGCCGAGCGCCACGATGTTGCGGGCGTCCGCGAACACCCGTTCATGGATTCGTGTCCAGGCTCGGTAGATCAGTCCGCCCTCCCGAAGATGCCCCGAGGCCACAGCGACATCCGGGTACAGGTCATAGACGATGTAGGTGTACTCCCATCCTTTCAACCTGCAGACCGCCCACATGGCCAGGGGCAGGAACGGGGGGTTTGAGACGAACACCAGCTCCCGATGAGAGTTCCGCTGGGTCGCGAGCGCGAGCGCCATCCAGACCGTGAACACGAGCCAGTTGAACAGCCGGCGAGCCAGCGAGGTCTGGCGAACCTGCGGGGCGCCGAGACGGCGGACCGGGACGCCTTCGTGGGTGGTTCGGCGTGGTTGCCGCTCGTTCCGTCCGCTGTGGTAGTTCGGTTGCCCGGTGTATACAGTCAATTCAAGCCCGCGATCCCGCAGTCCCACCGCCAGGTCAGTCATCAACTGTCCCGTGGAGGCAGTGTCCGGGTGAAAGTACTCCGTCACAAGGATGTAGTCCTTACGAGCGTTGTCCATGTATCGTGGCAACCTGTTACCGTTCGTGAAGCAATTCCTCGAGGTTCGCCGCGACGTACTCCGCATCCCGGTTAGAGGTGTACCACTCCAAGGTCGACTCGATACCCTCCTCGAGGCCGTATTCGGGCTCGAACCCGAGGAGTCGGTCCGCACGGGAGGTGTCAGCCGCCCTGTGACGTACCCCAACAGGCTTATCAGTCAGGTACTCGCGCGCCTCCGGCTCCCAGTTGAGATGTTCGAAGATCGTGTCGACGACGTCGTTGATGGAGATGAACTCGGAAACGCCCGCGTTCACCGGCGTGGCGTCCGACACGTGTTCGGCTGCCTGCAGCAGCGCGGCCGTGATGTCCTTCACATAGGTGAAATTCCGGGTCTGTTCGCCGTTCCCCCAGATCGTATATGGGTCCTGCTGGGCGAACGCTTTGGCGATGAGCGCGATGATGGCATGAGTTTCGTTCTCGCGGGGACCATAGGCGGTGAAGATCCGCACGATGGAGGCGTCGATGTCGTACTGCTCGTGAAACGCCTGGAGCGACAGCTCGCCCATCAACTTCGCCCACCCGTACGTCTCGTCGGCGTACGCCCCTCCTCGCTCCTTGAAACTGACCATATCCTCTCGCAACCGGCGGCGTTCCTGTTGGATGTCGGTCGGATACACGCAGGCACTCGAGGCAAACGAAATCCGATCGACGCCGTTCTCGACTGCGCTTTCAAACACGATATTGTCCAGAGCCATGTTGGTTGCACAGTTGGCCGGATAGTTCGCGATGTACCCGCGTCCGCCATGGTCGGCCGCAAGATGGAACACGGTATCGATATCCTCGGTCGCTTCGAGCGCGACGGATTTCTGTTTGAGATTCCCCTCCAGAACCTGGATCTGGTCAGCGACGGTCGCGAGGTTCGCTCGAGTCCCGCTCGAGAAATCGTCCGCGACCCGCACGTCCGCGCCACTCGTAACTAGGTCCTCTACGAGATGTGAGCCGATGAAGGAGGCACCACCGGTGACCAGTACTCGTTCGCCCGCCCAGTCTCGCTCCTGGGTCTCAGTCATCCGTCCTCCCGGTTCGGCTGGCGGTGGTCCGCTTGGCCTCCGGTTGCTGAATCTGTGTCCGAACCCACTCGAACACCTGCCGTAGCCCTTCGTTGAGCGGAACTTCCGGTTCCCACCTGAGCCGGCGCCGCATCGTCTCCGTATCCGGACAGTACCGGTCGGTTCCGGTCGGCTTCGAGAGGTCGTGCTCGATCTCGATGTCTTTCCCGCTGAGTTCGATTATCCGTCTGGCCAGATCGTTGATCGTCACGACCTGATTGTCGTTGCCCAGATTGATCGCCTCTCCATCCAGTCCGGCCTCCATCGCACGAACCAATCCGTCAACCAAATCGGAGACGTAAATGAATCCCCGCTCTTGTGACCCATCGCCGAACAGTTCGATCGTTCCATGTTCCCGGGTTTCCACCACCTTCCGACAGAGCGACGGGATAACATGACTACTGTCCGGGTCAAGCGATTCGCGTGGGCCGTATGCGTTGAAGATTCGCACGCTCCCGGTTTCGAAGTCACAGTCGGTCGCATACGCGTCACAGGCGACTTCGCCCAGGATCTTTGCCCACCCGTAGGTGCTGTGTGGGTCGGCCGGGAACGCCTGGTCCTCGCTGAACTGATTTAACCCATCGTGTTCCTGTCGGTAGATGCAGGCACTCGAGGCGAACAGGAACCGGTCGATCCCTTCCGTCCGCGCCGCCTCAAGCAGGTTATGATTCATCAGGACACTCGGCGTCAATCCCCCGACGTTCTCACGCTGAATGTAATGAATGCCGCCGACGCTAGCGGCCAAATGAAACACGTCGTCGACATCCATAGTTGCCCGGGCGGCGCCCTCCCGCGTGGTCAGATCGACCGGGCGGAGTTCCACCGCCTCGGTTAAGTGCTCGATGTTCCGGAACCGGCCTCGAGAGAAGTCGTCCGCAACGATCACGTCGGCACCCATATCGACCAATTGTTCGGAAAGGTGAGACCCGATGAACCCGGCACCGCCAGTCACGAGGACCTTCCTCTCCTGCCAATCTGGCATACAACGGAAACCTCAAGGAATCTGGTTAGTAATGGGTCGGCTATACGACCGGCAGTGTCGCCGCTCCGCTCCCGACTTTGACGAGACCAGACGAGCTGCCCCCGTCCCCGCCCCGGACGCCCTCGTCCGGACCGCCTGGGCGGTCTAAATAGGCTCTAACTATCGCGAGATAGTTTTATTTTGATGACTGTCACGAATTTCGACTTGTGAGGCCGTCTATCCTTCGATTATGCGAAGATTTATTGCAATTATCGGGTAATTAACGGCCGCGATGGCACGCGAACTGGACGGCACGCGGTCGGGAGATGCATCTGAACCCACCGAGGAGCAAGAATCGGACGCCAAGGCGGAGCGGACGACACTCGGTCGGCGAGGCTACTTGGCGCTGGTAGGGACGGCGGCCGGCATCGTGGGGTACTTCGGAACGACCTCAGAGGACACCGTCGAGGCGACGGTCGAACCGTCCCCGTTATATGGCTACGGCGGTTCAGTGAAGCGTCCGGCTGGACGTGCGACGGCAGTCTCTACCGCTACTGCCGCGGCCGCGGTGGATCAGTCAACAAAAAACTCCGCGAAAGCGACCAGGTTGGAGTCCGGCATCGCCGTCAGGGGGACATTGAGTCGTACCGACACCGATTGGTATGCGTTCACCGGCCAGGAGACCACGGACGTGTTGCTGGAGTTGGTGAGCGTGGATGGTTCCGAGTCGGTCCCACTCCTGCTTTACACATCGGAGGGTGATCTTCTCACGTCCGGGTTCGCCGACGCGGAAAGCCCGGCACGGTTAGTCGTGACACTTCCCAGTAGCGGGACCTATCTCGTCGAAGTCCCGAATATCAGGGGGGTTGCCATGAGCTACGAACTAACAGCGAGTATCCCTTACGAGGGAGATCTTTCTGCCACACCAATCACCGGAACTGACCGGCCTTCCACTACCCAGGAAGCCGATCCGTCTGGCGAAACCGGGGGCGCCTCAGGGGGCGGAGGCGGGACAGGTGGTTCCGGCGGCGGCTCGACAGGTACGGGAACCGCGACGGCCACGGCCACCGAAACGTCAACCGCTACCGAGACAACAACCGAATCCGCAACCCAGACCCCAACGCCGACCGGGACGACGACGGCTACAGAGACGGAGGCATCGACGCCGACTCCGACTCCGGACGATGATGACTCGTACGGCGAGCAGGGCTACGGTAAAGACGGCTACGGCGGGGTTGAGGCCTGAGAACAGGCACGAAGGACGGCACCTTTTCGGGGTTAATAGAATCCTACCTAAGATTACCCGACAGCAACGTGCCTGTCGCGAGATGAGCACTGATGTCGTTCTGATCGGTCTAGACGGTCTGGATCCCGACCTGGTACAGGATTGGGAGGAGGATCTACCTACCCTCCGTAAATACAGCAGGAAGGGGGCCCGGGGACGAGTCCGATCGTCGGATCCACCGCTTTCGGCCCCCGCGTGGCCGTGGATTTACACCGGCAGACAAGGTGGCAAACACGGGTGTTTTGGGTTTACCAAACGGTCGGAGGGATCCTACGAGAGGGAACCAATCAACTACAGTGACGTTCGGGCCGAGTCGGTCTGGGAAGCGTTCGACGCTGCGGGGATCTCCTGCGGTGTCGTGAACGTCCCGTTCAGTTACCCTCCGAGTGATCTCGACCACGGGTACGTTGTTGCCGGCTGGCCGGTTCCGAACGGACAAACGATCGGTAGTCCTTCAACGACCATCGACACCATCGAGACAATAACCGGAGAACCGTATCGGGTCAACCCATTCCCGATGGGCCCCAGACTCGGCCGGCTATCCCCCCCGGACCGACTCGATCGTATCGTCGATGGCCTTTGGCATCACGAGCGCGCCTTCGAGGCACTCGCACGCCGGACCGACGTCGAAGTCTTCTGTGCCGTCTTCATGGCAACGGATGTGGCTGGCCATTATTTGGGGTGGCATCCTGACCGACTGCGAGACCTCTATATCGAACAGGACAGAGCGCTTGGAAAGCTGCTTGACACGTTCACCGATGACACGGACGTGATTCTGGTGAGCGACCATGGGCATGCGGCCCGTAGCGAATGGAACTTTCACGTGAACGAATGGCTCCGGCAACGCGGTGACCTCACTCTCGGCGAGGGCTCCCGGATCGATCCGGATGGCCTCCTGCGCCGAGCAGGGCTCACCCGGGGGTCGTTGGTGCGCATAGCAGACCTCGTCGGGATCGATGATATTCGTGAGCTGACGCCGGAATCCGTGTTCAATGCTGCAAAGTCAATCATCCCTGCCGCGGACCCGAGTACAAGCAAAGTCGATTTGTCCCGCATTGAGTGGCCACGAACGGTTGCGTACGCCCCGGAGCACAACGTCATCTATCTCAATACGGCCCAAGGGCATCCCAGTGGAGTCGTGAGGCCCGAGGAAGCCCACCATCTACGGGACGACATCGCCCAGGGCCTCCGAGACCTAGACCATCCGAGTGGGGAAGATGGCCGACTCGTCAGCGAGGTCAAGACGAAAGAGGAGATTTTTGAAGGCCGGTTCACCCAAGTGGCGCCAGACATCGTATTCGTAGCGGATGAAATGCACTGTACCGTTCAAACCGGGTTCAACGATGGAGAGGTTTTCTCCGACCAACGATGGAGCGAACACCGACAGTTTGGCACGTTGATTACCGCTGGCCCTTCATTTACCTCCATGGGGACCGTCGAACAGGGCCACATCCTCGACGTGTTTCCCTTGTTGCTGAGTCTCTTGGATGTCCCGCTCCCGGAGGACCTGGACGGGAATATCCCCACGAGTCGGGTCGATTACACAATGGACCCCGCCTACAGAGAACCACGCCGGAGTGACGATCCAACCCGAAAGTACACTGCTGAGGAACGATCAGAGATCGAAGAGCAACTCGGTGGATTGGGGTACCTGTGATGAACCCCGTCCTAAGTGCCCGTCCCGTGGACAGGGTTCGGCACGTGGTATTCGTCAGGGGATTCGGATGAGCGGTGAGCGTTCCCGTCCTGACGTCGTCCTCGTGACCGTGGATTCCTGGCGCGCCGATATCGTCCACCGGATGCGGAATCTTCATCGGCTGACCGAGGGGTTTCAACAAACGGTCGCCGTTGCCCACTCGGCTGCGACTCACGGCGCTTTTCCCCCGATCCTCGCAAGCCGACATTCGGTCCAGACGTACGACTCAGGAGGCGAAATCCGGGCGGACGTGACGACCCTCCCAGCGGTACTAGGGTGCCACGGGTATGCGACCGCGGGAATAATCGGGTCGAACCCGTTCCTTGCCAGGTGGAGCCCTGAGTTTGACCACTTCTGGAACGACGGGATGACCCAGGAAATGGCTGGCCCGGGACGTCGGTATCCGTTCTTCGACCGGGCGACACGTTTTCTCAGGCTGCAGAAACGGGCCCCTGTCACCACGGTCGCGAACCGGGCCCGGTCGTGGTATCGGAATACGGCCCCGCCACGGTTCCTCTGGATGCATCTCATGGATATTCACGGACCGTACTTTTCGGGAGTGAAGGGTGCTATCGAGAACGGCCTGGCGGAGACGTACGGAACGCTAGCCCGGTATCATGTCCTGAATCGCGAGCCCGACGGGGAGCTACTCGACAGGCTGCGGGCCCTGTACCGACGCTGCGTCCACCGGCTTGATGAGCAACTGTCGAGGGTCTTTGAGTTCGTCGATCCGGATGCCATCGTCATACTCACCGGGGACCACGGGGAGGAGTTCGAGCACGGGTACCACGGCCACGCACAGCTATACGACGAGTGTGTCACGACCCCGTTGTTTGCAAGAGGATTGAGCCATCCTCTCGAGGCGTGCCACGTTCGGCACCTCGATTTGGCGCCCTCGGTTCTGGATGCACTCGGGATCGAACAACCGTCGGGGTGGGTGGGTAGTCCCACGACGACGGAGACACGAGACGCGATCCTCACAAACCACGTCCCGGATCAACACCGATCGTACGTCGGAATACGAACCGCGGACCACAAATTTATCAAAGCGTTTCACGATCACCGGTGGACGGTGGAAGAACGGGAACTCTACGATCTCGTTCGGGATCCCGGCGAGCAAAACCCCCTTCCACCCGACCGAATCCGAGATAGTGAGTTCGAAGATCAGGTCGACTCGTTCCTCGAATCCGACGAAGTCAATGCTGACGTGATCCGTGAGACGACCTCGGGAGTTGACGACTCCGTCAAGGAACGCCTTCGCGAGCTGGGTTACGTCCAGAACTGACCGGACAGGTCGGCATTGCAGGTGCCCGATACCGGAGTGTTCGGCACTGATCCTGTGATTAAGGTCGTCGTAACTAATCTTCCGAGTCGGGAATACCTCCCCACCGCTAATGTCGACGAACGTGATCCGGCAAGACGATGGTGACGCCGGTACGAGACGGGTTTTCTTTCTGTTTGTGGCTAACCTCGGAGCCGCCTGTGCACTCTTTTTCGGCGGCCAGACTGGACGCCCGAGGCTGTTCGGTATGGGTGCGGTGTTCTTCTTTGGAGTGGTTCTGCTGAACATCGTCGTGTTTGCGACCCGAGGTGTCGGCGTGTCTACGGGCCGGGGGTTCTCTGTCACGACGATCGAGGACCGTCGGTTCGCTTTGGGCTGTCTTTTACTGAGCGTCTTCGTGGTGACGAGCATCGGACGAGGGCTCGTCTTCTTCATCGTCCTGGGGTTGTTTTTCGGCTCGCTTCTGTTCCGAATCGGGGTAGCACCCTCGTCAAGAGAGCCACACCTCCGGGACCTTGCGCTCCTGACGGCCGGTGGGGCCGTCGCAGTGGGTGCGCAGGTCCTTACTGTCCCTTACTACGTGCCAACGTTTGATACCATATATCATACGACGTTGGCGGCCAAGGTCGCATCGTTCGAGTCGATTACCGTGTTGAGTGAGACGCGGTATGACGACCTGGCGTTTCTGCATACCACCGGAGGTTTGGGAATCCGAGCGTCGGGCGTTCGGCCACGACTGTTCATGGGAATGTACTTTGTGGCCCTGTTCCCGGCCGCTTTGTTCGCCCTTTTTGCAGTCTTTCGGAACTTGACCGGGAGTGACCGGCTGAGCCTCCTTGCTGTGGGACTTGTTGCGCTCAATCCCGAGTTCATTCGTTGGGGAACTCAGGCCCACGCCCAGTCACTGAGTTTCGTCGTTTTCACGATCATCCTGATCCCGCTCACCACCTGGAAGTACGACCTTCGAGTCAGCGCCATTACCGGGGTACTGGCGGGGGTCTGGGTGACAACCCACCACCTGAGTCTGGCGATGGGACTGACCTTCATTACAGCTCTGATCGGCGTGACGTTCATCTGGCTTCGAACATCCGACCGGTCGACGAAGTTCACTCCGGTGGTGCTTCGCTACGTCCTCCTCGTTACCGTCGTCAGTGTCTACTGGGTGACCACGGGCCTCGTCAATACGCCACGCCGGTGGATCACACAGAACAGCACCGCCGTGAGCGAAGGTGTGCCGACGACGGAGTTTCTGATCCAGGCGTACACGGATCCAGTAGAACTGCTACTAGCGACGACCCCGTTCTTCATCGACCAGCTCCACTTCGTGTTCTTCCTCGGACTAGCCGGGTTCGGCCTTTACACCGCGCTTGTGTCGAAGAGGGGAGTTCCGGATCGGTCGGTCGCAGTCGGGATCGTCCTGTTTCTCATTGCGGTACCTTTGTACATCCCGAACCCAGCCTGGATCCCCCTTCGCGGACTCGCCACCCTCAACCGGTGGGGAATCATGACCCTTCCACTAGTGGTGATCCTGCC
>CAZCXJ010000048.1:0-17368 GCA_964502585.1 uncultured Candidatus Halobonum sp. | reverse complement strand
GCGATTCGGTCACGCTGCTCGGCGCGTGTCCGGGCGACCCAGCGAAACCGAAGGAGCGTGTTCACGCGGCGGCGAAGGATCGCAGGTTCAATGGGGCATCGGAGGACGTCATCGACGACATCCGAGGGCTCGGCGGACGGGTCAGGGTCGACGAGCAGGCAGGGGGCTCGTTCGGGCCCGACCGCCTGCCGTCGATCGGCGAGGCGTGACGCGAGGCTGTCGAGCGTCCGGGACCCGACCAGGCAGAGGTCGATCTCGGTGCCGAGCGCGGACACGAGGCTGGGGTCCGTCTCGACGGCGGCTGTTGGAGGGAGCCCGTCGACGACGTGCTTGTGTGTTTCATCGTCCTCGATCAAGACGAGGACCTGAACCCGGGATGGCGTGTCGGGCTGGATAAATGAGGGTGTCATGACTGGTGGAATATCGGTTCACGGGACGACGGAGCGACGGACGGCGGGGCGTTCGCCCGGAGCCGAGCCGTCACGGGAGTCATACGTCGACAGACGAAGGTCACCGGAATGAGTGTATCGGCCCATGGACGGCCACCAGACAACCGACCGGGCGATACTGGTGGCGGTCAGTCTCTCTCCTCCGCAATCGGCGTCTCGGGGGTGGCGCCGCCGAATCCGGTCCGTGTCATCCGGCCCCAGGTGTCCCTTCCCCGGATGAACTCGTACAGCCCATGCCAGGCGACGAGCGTTTTCCACTGCCGGTACCCGAAGTTCTCGAGCAGGCCGTACAGCAGCAGGATGACTACCTGTCGCGGGTCGTCGTACCGGTTGTAGCTCCACACTTCGCTGAACACGCCGAACCAGGAAAGGAAGACCCCGAACCCGACAGCGAGCAGAAGGAAGGTCAAAAAGAAGGCAGTGTTGAGCAGACCCAGCGCCCAGGCCAACGGGACCAGCACGTACCCCAGTCCCTCCACGAGCGGGCCGAGCGTCTCCGCAATGACGAACATCGGAAGGACGTACGTGCCGACACGGTCGTACGTTCGGTCCCCGATCATGCCGCGGTGGGCGGCCAGGGTTTGGAGCGTGCCTCGGTACCAGCGTCGCCGCTGGCGGGCCAAGGCCGACAGCGATTCGGGGGCCTCGGTCCAGGCGACCGGTTCGGGAACGAACTCGATCCGGTAGTCCCGGTCGGCGTCCGTGAAGTGCCGGTGCAGCCGGACGACGATCTCGAAATCCTCCGTGACCGTCTCGGGACGGTACCCGCCGATCTCGCGCACGGCGTCGGTTCGAAACACGCCGAACGCGCCCGAAATGATGACCAGCCCGCCGGCCCGATCGAGGCCGAGTCGGCCGGAGTAGAAGGCCCGGAGGTACTCCATCACCTGGAGGCCTGCCAGGGGATTGCGCGGGAGGCGGACGTTCTGGACGACCCCGGACTCGATCCGGCAGTTGTTCGCCACCCTGACGGTCCCGCCGGTCGCGACGGTCGTTTTGGGATATCGGAGGAACGGCCGAACGACCTCCAGCAGCGCGTCGCTGTCGATGACGGTGTCCGAGTCGATCGCACAGAACAGTTCTTGATCGGTCAGCCACACCCCGGCGTTGAGCGCATCGCTCTTCCCGCCGTTCTCCTTGTCGATGACGAGTAGGTCTGGGTAGGTTTCCGACCGGTAGGCAGCTCGGATCGGCTCGCAGGGAACCTCGAACGGCGCCGGCTCGTCGAGCGGAACGAGGTCGAACGCCGATTCGAGCACGGCCAACGTGTCGTCCGTCGAGCCGTCGTTCACGACGACCACCTCCCTGTCGGGATAATTCATGCTCAGGAGGGCGCTGACGCTCTCGGCGATGACCGCCTCCTCGTTGTAGGCAGGAACGACGACGGCGACGCCGGGGACGAACGGGCTCGCGAACTCCCGGTAGGCAGGGTTCCAAGCGGCTGCATCCAAGTCGTCACGGAGCTCGAACAACGCGAGCGCGTGCAACACGAGGTAGTTGAGGTTCACGCCGATGTAGTAGAGGATGACCGCGACCCCCGTCGCGGCGAAGAACCAACCAGCGAGCGTGGAGGGGTCGGTCATACGCTGACACCCCTGTCGAGCGGCCAGCCCGTCGGGCCCGAGCGGTGTTCGACGGTCGGGCGGGCGCTGGCCCGAACCGCCCGGTTTGCGACGACCCATCGTAACGCACGCTGGAGAGCCGCTGGGGGATCATCCGGGATCGCAGTCGGGTGGTCGCACAAGGCCTCGGCTGCTGCTACGCGAGCCAGGGGGTCGGACTCTTGGGGAGCGCTCCGCTCGAGCGCGTCCAACGCCTCGCGACTGCCCCATTCACCCAGCATCTCGTACGTGGCCACGCGCACGCGCGAATCGGAATCGGCAACCAGTGAGTCGAGATCGATCCGGGCACCGGGGGTGTCCTGGCCCGCATAGGCGGACAGTGACCTAGCGGCCTCCGCCCGAACTCCGGGCGCCTCATGATCAAGCAAGGTCGTCAACCACTCTACGTCGGTCGAGTCGGTCTCCTCGCTGACCTCGGCCATCACGAACAACACCTGGATGAGGAGTTCCGGATCCCAGTCGACCGCCTGGTCGATCGTCCGTTCGACCACGAGCGTCGGGTCGGGTTGCGCCAGTCGGTACAGAGTGTCGAGGCCGAACACCGGTAGCGTCGTCTCCGGATCGGCGAGCAGAAGATCCAAGCCGACGGGGACGCGGCGCGGGTGATCGGAGGCGTACAGGAGTCGTGCTGCGGCCGCCCGCTCGTCAGGCGTCCCAGTACAGTGATCCAGCAGGACCCCCGGCGCAACCGGCTGGTTGAGCAGCGTCAGCCACGTCAGTCCATCCAGGCGCTCGTACCGACTGCCGTGGACGATAGCTTGCCTGGCACGCTGAGGGATATCGAGTGCGACCGCGAGGTCCGCAAGCGCATCCGTTTCGGATCCTTCGACCAGTCTGAGTAGGCCGTCGAGTTCCTCCTCCGCGATGGCGCGCTCCATCGGTGACAGCCCCGCGACCCACTCGTCCCACGCTGTCTCGGGAGCATAGGTTCGCTCGATAATCTCGTCACGAATCCGAGGGCGGAGTGCGTGCTGTTCCCTCGCGCGCCAGGCGCGGTACACCGACCCTCCGAGGATCACGAAGGCTGCCGCCGCGAGGAGGGACCCGAGCCCGACGGTGAGCCAGAGAAGGAGTCGGACCGGCAGGCCGACATCGCCGAGCCCGACCTGGAGGCCGACAGGCACCAGCGACGCGAAAGAGGCGTGCGATGACATATTACTCGAGGATCCGACCGACCCGGGTCACGAGGTCCTTCGGCCGGAAGGGCTTCGTGATGTAGTCCGTCGCCCCCCATTCGAACCCGTCAAGGACGTCCTCTTCGCGGCCGCGTGAGGTGACGAGGATCACCGGAACTTCCCGGTCGATGTCGGGTGCCTCGCCCTCACGGAGTCGCCGTAACACCTGCATCCCGTCTAGTTTGGGCATCATCACGTCGAGGATCACCAAGTCCGGGGCGAACCATTCCAACTGCTCCCACAGCTCCGCACCGTCATTGGCCGCGATCACCTCGTACCCGCTGTTGTCGAGTTGGTACTCCAGAAGGTCGCGGAGAGTTTCGTTGTCCTCGGCGAGCGCGACGAGGCAGCCCATTCCGGGGAAACAGAGCCGATGTACGAATTTAAAAATAACGTGTGCGAGGCATCGATGCCTACTGCTGGCTTGGAGAAGGCCGACGCCGCCATCTCCTGCCCGAACGAAGCGGCAACACGCTGCAGGCGCACGAAGGATCAGAAGACCGCCCAGTTCGAGGCAATTCCCTCGCTGGAGGGGTGTAGAAGCAGGTTTCGTATCTTGACATCCTCTCCGCCGTTCACGGCGGGGATTCCCCGACGGGGAGTTCAAGGTTGCGCGTTTCCTCGGTGGCGAGATACGCTTTCGCGTCCCACGTCGGCGGTCGCCGTCCAGTTATTACCAAGGGCGTGCGTTCCAGCGCGTACAGCCGTGTCAACGCGGCCTTCCGTCCCGGTTGCGCCGGGCGCTTCGTCGGAGTGAATACCACCCCTCCACGGCAGGGTATTCAGCCTGCACAGCACCACGGTTCACGTCGGCCGAGCCGGTACGCCGTGGGTTGGGTTCGGATGTGTTACTCCGTGCGACGTGGACGCGAAGCGTCCGTACCAGCGAAGCTGGTGTGTCCCGACAAGAGAACTCCGGACTGCCGTCTCCGGCGACTGTCGAAATCAAGCTTACTGCGCGTATCCCCACCCTGAAGCACGGGGCTTTGCGCCTGCGCCCACGTAACGTCCGATTACACGCGAGGACTGTGGAAACCCGCCCTGAGGCCGTGGTAGACCGGCGACGTTGAGTCGGGCTCGGACCACTCTTGAGGCTCATCAGGTTCGTGAGCGGAAGTCGAGTCCTGGCGGAGCCGTCGCTACGTCGGGTAGGAGTTGTCGCCTCCCTCATCCTCCTGTTCGCAGTCGAGGATGTACCTGGTTTCGGAACGATTGACGCCAGGATGACGGGGTCGATCCTATTTTTCACCTGAAAACTGCGGTCCAAGGCCGGGATATCGAGGGACGTGGACGGCGGTGGGACACCGGGAGCGACAAGACGACCCAATCAGACCCGTGTTACACTTGTCTAACCGCTATGTCAGTGAGACCGCTGAAGTGTTAGGATTCGTTTAATTAAGTGCCAGGGGACAGATACAGGAGGCGTGCCGGCGCGCAGCTTCGCTCTCGCAATCACCGCGTTCGCGTCCCTTACCTGGCTCTTGGTTCTCGTCCGCCTCTGGACCGGCCCGTCGGTCGCTCTCCTCCCGCTCGTTCTGTTCTTCTTGCTTGCAGGACCGCTCGTAGTGTTATCGTTCGGGTGGCTGCGACACGTGCCGGACCGTTCCTGAGTCGCGTCACCCGACACGACAATCAGCGTTTGACCAGGTGATCCCAGGAGGTCGAACCGGGTAGGGATGCCCCGCCGGTCTGGTACCGCTGCCCCGGAAGGGGACCGAGGAAACGTGGGCACCCGAGGCGTGGCTCCGAGAATCGACACGAGGCCCTTAGGCGCGGCGACGGCTCGGCTCGAATGACAGGAACGTTACCAAAACCGAGTTACGCAAGCGATCCTACAAAAGTCAATTTTCGGATACTATCATAAGAATGGGAAGAGTAGCCATATGCGATGGCAGCGTTCCCCCGTCTCATCCACCGGTACTATCTGTATCGGATGACGAATTCTTGGGGGTTCTACATCCCCGTGAGCATCGTCTATCTTCAGGACCAAGGGTTTGGTCTCGAATTCATCGCCCTAACGCAGGCAGTATTCGCGTTCGCACTCCTTGCTGCCGAGGTGCCGACGGGATACCTGGCCGACAGGCTCGGCCACCGCCCGACGCTGGCGCTGGGCGGGGCAACCCGAGCGCTTGGACTGGGTGGATACGCGGTCGCTGACGCGGCGGGCACGTATCTCGTTCTTCACGCCCTGTTCGCGGTCGGATGGGCGCTTCGTTCCGGGACCGCGGACGCCTGGTTGTACGACCTGCTCCGGGTCCGGTTGGATCCCGACGAGTACGCTCGGATCGACGGCCGAGGGAGTACCGCGGTCCTAGTGACGTCCGCGGTGACGGCTGTCCTCGGCGGGGTCTTGTACGGTGCGGCGCCGCCGTCTCCGTTCTTGGCGAACGCAGCACTGGCTGCCGCGGGCGTCCCGCTGCTGGCTACGTTCCCCGCGGTCGGAGCGACAGGAGCCGACGGGCCGGATCCGGAGGGGGCCATGACGACAACCTTCAGTCCGAGGCAGGCGGTCCGAACACTGGCGACACAGTTCCGTCGACCGTCGATCCGATGGGTCGTGCTGTACAGCGTCCTGCTGTTCGTAGTCTTCGGGCTGTCACGCACCTTCGAACAGCCCGCGTTCCGTGCCGCCGGCATCCCCGTCGCCGGTCTCGGCGTTCTGTACGCCGGGTTCAAGATCGTCTCCGGGGCGGCGGCTGCGACGGCCGGCTGGTTTCAAGACCAACTCGGGCCGCGTGGGACGCTGGCGCTGGCGGCCCCCCTCATCGGGGTCGCTTACGGAAGCCTGCTAGTATCGCCGATGCTGGTCGTTCCGGTCATGCTCGTTTACCGCGGGAGTCGAACGGTCATCCGTCCCGTTCGCAACCAGTATCTTAATGACCGCTTGGCGGACGTTGGACGGGCGACAGTACTCTCGGGCGTCTCGATGGTAGTTTCGCTCGCGACCGGTGCCGCCCGCCTGATTGCCGGCCAGGTCGCCCCACTGACCGGGCCGATCCGATTCCTCGGATTGGCAGGGATTGGCTTGGCTGGGGTCGCCGGACTGCTGTGGCTCGTCACCGCTCCGGTTCGGACGGTCGATGCGGGTCGCAATCCCGACCCGACGGCGTGACGGCGTCGCCATATAGGGCTTCCAGAGAGAACGCGGAACCGGGCGGGCCACGCGTAGGTACCGGCCGATTGGCAAGCAGGAGGCTTCCAAACGGGCAATCACCCGGCAGGCTGACGACCGCCCCCCGGAAAAGGACCGAACTACGGTTCAGTGTCGGGGGGTGATACTGACGAGGCCGTTCCCGACCTCGATTTCGACGAGATCAAGGCTCAAGGCGTCGGGGTCCACGGTCGTCGTGTTCGAGACGTCCCCCTCGACGACGACCAGACTGGCACCCTCGACGGGAAGCGGGACGTCGCCGACGTATCGGGAATCGCCGGGAGGGAGCCGGTAGGTTCGGTCCAGGGGCGTCTCGCCGGTCGCCGTCACCACGCGCAGGTCAAAGTCGTACGGTCGCCGATGATCGTGATTACGGACGTACAGGTCGACGGGGACAACATCTGGAACAGTCCGGGACGATTCCCGGCCGTCTAGTGTCGAAGCGGTATCGATCTCGCTGTCGAGGGCCGAACGCGGGTTCGGGGCCATACAGGCACAATCCCTCCGCTGTATCAAAAACGAGGTCATAGCTCAAACGCGCGTTGAACCGTTCTTTGACCGGAAGCTTGTCTGATCAAAGGACCGGAAATGATTCGGGAGCCGTTGTATCAACGGTGTCGTGCCCGAATGGCCTGTTCGGGTGGATACATGGCGGTGCCGGCCTGTGTACACCGCCAGTCCCGAGTTCCAATCGGGTGGGTCCGTCCTTACCGACAGCGCGTCGTCGGGCTGGGGATTCCTGGGAGAGGGAGTCACAGACGCTGACCGAATCTCGGGCGTCAGTCGTCCGTGTCGAGGTCGCGTAGCGGCAACTGTTCGGCGGCGAACTTCCGGACGATGCTCGCTTCCGCGCGGTGGAGCGTCTCGCTACAGGTCGATTTGGCGATCTCCAAGTGGTCTGCCACGTCAGTCAGCGTACACGATCGGGGGATTTCGTAGTAACCGAGTTCGACCGCGGCCGCGAGCACTCGTTGTTGATTGTCAGTCAGGAGTCGGTCGGCTGTGTCGGTCTCCCGATAGACCGCGTCGACTTCGAACGGGACGCCCGCGGCGTCGAGCTGTGTGGTCAGTTCCGTGAGCCGATCTCCGGAGGCCGTGACCTCCCATTCCGCCACCCCGTCTTGAACGTCGAAGGGCATCTCGACCGGCAGCCCGGCCTGGTTCGCCACTTCGAGCAGGAGCGGGACGGTCGTCTCGAACTCCACGAGCGCTTCGCCGCTATCCGTGTCTCGTTCCAGGATCGTCAGCTCGGTGACGCCGGACGCATCACGGATCGCATCGAGGACTGTCCCCACGTCCTCAGGAGCGGTGATTTCCAGCAACCCTACGCCGGCATCACCACCGGGTAATGCAGCCAGCACGCGGAACCTGACCTCTGGATAGGTTCGCGACACCGAGCCGACCCACACCGCCTCCGGAATTTCGAGCTTGAGCCGCGCCCGGGGCATTGATCGAACTAGGCGGCCCTCCCCTGTCAAATCATGGGTCGAACATGTTCGGGAAACGGCCTCAGCTGGACGCGCCGGCCGGCGCTCGCCTCGTTTATATACCCTAAGCCGAACCGGTTCGGTAGTCACTCCCGCAGACTCGGAACCAACGAGGGGGTTGGTAGGGGGAGGGCCCCGACCACCTGATGGAGGGAAACCCACATGATCCCCACTTCACGGCGCGAACTGATGCAGGCTCTGGGACTCGGCGGTGCAGTCGCGGCAGCCGGGTGTACTGCCGGGTCGGACCTGGAGGCGAGGGAGATCGAGCAAGGCGTCGACCGGGCACAACAACGGTCGGTTGATCAGGTTGCGGCCGACCCGACTGACGTACCTGACCCGATCGATCGCGGACCGGGCACGCAATCCCAACACCACGAGATCGAACTCGAGGTCCAGGAGGTCACCGCAGAGATCGAGGAGGGCAAGACGTTCAATTTCCTCACGTATGAGGGCCAGATCCCCGGGCCGATGGTTCGGGTTCAACAGGGTGACACCGTCTCGTTCACGCTCGAGAACCCGGAGGCGAGCAAGATGCCCCACAACGTGGACTTCCACGCGGTGTACGGGACCGGAGGCGGATCCGTCGCTACGACTGCCAGTCCGGGTGCGAAAAACGACATGGAGTTCACGGCGAAGTACCCTGGAGCGTACATCTACCACTGTGCGGTCCCGCGACTGGATTACCACATCAGCGCCGGCATGTTCGGCATGATCGTCGTCGAACCGAAGGGCGGGTTGCCCGAAGTCGACCGGGAACTGTACTTCGGCCAGCACGAGGTGTACACGAAGGGTGGCGACGGCCACCAGGAGTTCGATCCGGAGGCGATGAAACGGGAGGATCCGAACTACGTCCTTCTGAACGGCGAGGCCTACGCGTTCTCGGCTGACAAATACGGCCCGATCGAGGTCGAGCGAGGGGAGACTGTCCGGGTCTTCCTCGTCGACGGCGGCCCGAACCTGTCCTCGAACTTCCACCCAATTGGGAACGTCTGGGCACGCGCCTACCGGGATGGCGGGCTGCCCAGCGAGAACGTCGAAGCGGCCGCCGAGCACCACATCCAGACCATGAAGGTACCGCCGGGCAGCTGTATGATCGGCGAGATGGAGACGCCGGTTCCCGAACGGATCCACCTGGTCGACCACGCTCTGTCACGGGTCCGTCACAAGGGCCTCCTCGCGGACGTGGACGTGCTCGGCGAAAAACAGCCGGACGTGTTCGACCCGTCGCCTGACAAGAGCGCCGAGGAAGACGAGGAAGGCCCGATCTACTGAGGTGATCCATGATGCCACCTACCGCGACGCGACGTGAGGTCATCGCGGGCCTTGGAGCCGGGGCGCTCGGAACCGCCGGTCTCGCGAGTCCGGCGAGCGCTCAAGAGGGAACGGACTTGAGCGACTGGTTCAGCAACACCTCGAACGCTGACAAGGTCGTCGACGAGACGGGCGCGAGCGAGGTGCAGATCACGGTTGGGAGCCAGGCGAACGACGGCGCCTTCGGGTTCGCCCCTGCCGCCGTCCGGGTCGACCCAGGGACGACGGTCGTCTGGGAATGGACCGGCGAGGGGGGCGGGCACAACGTGGTCGCGGAGGACGGCAGTTTCGAGTCCGAACTGACGAGCGAAGCCGGTCACACCTTCGAGTGGACGGCGGAAGCCGGCGTCTACCGGTACGCGTGTACGCCCCACAAATCGCTCGGCATGAAGGGCGCAGTCGTCGTCGGTGATACGAGCGTCTCGCTGGGCGGTGGATCGACGCCGACGGTCATCCCTGATGAGACGGCAACGGCGACCCCCACCCCCGGGGGCGAACCCGGCCGTGACTTCGACGGGTGGCTCGCCGAGACCAGCAATTTCCACCAGGTGGTCGACCTGCGCGGCCAGGACGAGGTAGAGATCGCGGTCGGCGCGAAAGGGAACGGGGGCCAGGTTGCGTTCGACCCGCCGGCGGTCCATATCAGTCCCGGGACGACGGTCGTCTGGAAATGGATCACCGGCGGAACGAGTCATGACGTGGTCGCCGCGGACGGGTCATACGGTAGCCCCGACGCGAGCGCAGAGGGCACGACATACGCCGTCGAGTTCGACGGACATGGTGTCAGCAAGTACGCCTGCTCCGAGCACAGCGACCGGGGGATGCGCGGCGCGATCATCGTCGGACAGGGGGACGGGATGCGAGTCACTCCCCTTGGGTTCGGCGTCGCCGCCGGGGTCGGCGCCCTGACCGTCGGCGGGCTTGGAAAACTACTCGCGGACGAGATGCGACGGGAACCCTGACTGACGCCACACCTCGATCCGAGATGTCAAGCGGCTGCTTCGCCGGGGTTTTTGATGACGTCCCTCGAGAGGGCGTGGCATGAACGACGCGACAGTGTGTCTCACCTTCGACTTCGATGCCGTCTCACCGTGGCTCCACATCGACCCGGAACGGAACACGCCCACGAACCGCTCACGAGGGCTGTTCGGAGCCGAGGTCGGCGCCCCGCGGCTGCTGGACCTGCTCGCTGAGTACGGCCTCGCGACAACGTGGTTCGTCCCCGGACACACGCTCGACTCGTTTCCCGAGGTCGCCGGGCGGGTCGCTGATGAGGGCCACGAGATTCAGCATCACGGCTGGTCGCACACGCCGCCAGGAGACTACGAGGACCGTGCGGCCGAACGGGCGGATATCGAACGCGGGATCGATAGTATCGAGCGGGTGACCGGTCGCCGGCCGCGAGGCTACCGGTCACCGTCCTGGGACTTCTCCGAGCATACCAAGGAACTCATCGCTGAACTGGGATTCGAGTGGGATTCGAGCGACATGGCCCGCGAGTTCAAGCCGTATTGGGTGCGACCGGATACGGCTCCGGCGGACGGGCCATACGAACAGGGGGAGACGTTCGACCTCGTCGAACTGCCGGTCTCCTGGGGCCGTGACGACTACCCGCCGTTCGCACACAGTCCGGGAAAGGGGGCCGTCGACGAGCGAGCTGTGTACCGTCAGTGGCGGGAACAACTCGATTGGATGGCGGACTACGTCAATGACGGGGTGTTCGTGTTGACGATGCACCCCCAGGTGTCGGGGAAAAGTCATCGCGTGCAGCGGTTGGAGGACTTCATCGAGCACGTCAGGGGTCATGGACGGATGTCGTTCGCGACCTGTTCGGAAGTGGCTGCAGCCGTTCGGTCTACCTGAGGTCGCGGGCTCGGCGATCGGACGCCTCAAGGAAACCGACCGGTCTAGGCGTGGAATCATACGGGCCCTCGGGTCGTGGCGTGGTAACGGATAGCATCAAACGGCTGTTTGAGGTTACGTCGGCCTTTTGAGGTATCCAGGCGAGGGTGGGTATACAATGAGACCATCCTCGTACCGCTCCCCACGGTGGGTGAACCATCTCTTGACGGTCGCTCGGACTGGCGTCCGAGTGACAGCCTTCTGGTTCGCAGCCCTCACCCCGCTGGCGTACCTCCCCCTCTTGGGCGCCGTCGAATACGGTGCGGTCGACGCGACGGTGTTCCTGGGTGCCGTCGCGGCGAACGCGGTGGCGCTACTGGTTGGGCACGAGCACGAACCATCACGAACCAGGAGTCCCAGCGACGGTGACGCGAGGCTTCGAGACCCGGGCGATTCAGCCGAGAAGCGACGACCTGCGGGCGGGTCTTCGTCGGAGTCACCGCTCGTTAGCGTTTATAAACTCCGGCATCCCGGTGAGGACGCCGTGAAGACGGGCGAGTGGGCCGCCGACACGGATCCCGTCGCCCGTGACGGCGAACCCCGGGAACGTCCGCTCGTCGTCGCTAGTTCGAGGTTTCAACACGCCGATCGCCTTCCGGAGTACCTCCTACAGTTCGAGATGGCGGAAGAAGACGGTCCCGTCGGCAAGGCAGCTGATGGTTCAGTAGGTGGTGCCCCTGTCGAACGGCGAACTCGTGGTGGAGGGAGACCCCGACGATCGCTCGGCGACCCGGGCTCGGGTCCGCTGGACCGATCTCGGGTGACTGGAGTGCAGCCGGCGTCCGCGAGGCCGATACGCGTCGAGGACAGGGGACTATTCCTCCCCGGCAGCAGTCTCATCGTCGGCCGCATCGATGACCGCGGTTTTCCACGTTCCACGCGTGAACCACGCCGCGGCCGCGATCGCGCCGATGATCTGGCCCGCAGCCATCCCGACCCAGATGCCGAACGGGCCGAGTTCCCGAACGATCGCGAGGTAGTAGACGATTGGGACCCGGCCAAGCCAGAGCGCGACCAGCGAAAACGCCAGTGCGGTCCGCGTGTTGCCTGCGCCACGATAGGCCCCGAGCACCACCTGGAGGACTCCGATAAATCCGAACTCGATCGCCCGAACGCGGACGTACTCCGCGCCTAGCCGGATAGTCTCGGCGGCGGCCGGCGTTCCGGTCCCGACGAAGACCGCCACCACGGGTTCGGCGAACAGGACCGCCAGGACGGCCACGGCGACCATAACGCCCGCCGCGGTTCCGGCCGCGAGGTAGACGGCACGCTCGGCACGGTCTGTGTTCCGGGCACCGAGGTTCTGTCCGACGATAGTGTTGGTGGCTCGCCCCAGGCCCAACGCGGGGAGGAACACCAGCGAGACGAGGCGATTGCCGAGCCCATAGGCCGCGAGCACTTCCGGGCGAAACGCCACGACGATGGCCGTGAGCGTGATGAACCCGAGCGCTGACCCGGACTGTTCGAGCGCGCTCGGGACGCCGATGCGGACGATTTTTTTGATGTACTCGAGGCGGGGCCGGAAGTCCGCCACGCTGACGTCCGGCCCCAAGTCCGTGCCAAGGAGGACGTAAAGGCCCATGACGGTGCCGATACCGCGGGAGATCACCGACGCGAGTGCCGCCCCGGCGACGCCACTACCCGCGATCGGTCCGTAGCCGAAAATGAGGATGGGGTCCAGGACGACGTTGATCAGGACGGAAATGGCCGTGACGACCATCGGGGCTCGGGTGTTGCCGTACCCGCGGGAGAGGGACGAGAAGACGAAGAAGCCGAACAGGAACGGCAGTCCGAGGAAGAACACCTCCATGTACGCGGCTGCCAGTGGAATCACACGTCCGGTGGTCGCCTCCGAGGCTGGTAACAGCCCCAAGAGCGGATCAGTCAGGAAGAACCCGAGGACCCCGACGACCGCCGCGATGGCGGTGATGAACGTGAGCGTCTGGCCCGCGACGAGCGAGGCAGACCCCCGACTTCCGGCTCCCGTGTACTGGGCGACCAGGGTCGATCCGGCGACGTTGAACCCACCCGCGACGGCGATAAACAGGAAGACGAGTGGGAACGCGAGGCTCACGGCGGCGACCGCATCGGTGGAGAACTGTCCCAACCAGAAGGTATCGGTGAGGTTGTACGCGACCTGGAGGAGTTGTGTGACGATGATCGGCCACGCAAGGGCGAACATCGGGCGGGCGAGCGGTCCCTCGGTAAGCGACCCGCCCGCAGTTGAGGACTGGGACACGGCCCGACTGCCCGGGACGCAAGCGGAGGGTTTGAACGCGTCGAAACAGCGGCGGGTCCCGGGTGCTGCGGCGACGGCCGTCTGTTAACAGGCGCCGGCGCTACGCGGTCAGCCCATGCTCATGCCGGAACGACAGTCTGTGACAGTCGCCCACTCCTGAAGTGGTGGGCTACCGCTTGTGCCGTGTCAGACGGACGGGGTCCAAGCCTCAGGGAGCCTCGCCGGTCTCGATGGAGAAATCGGCTTTCGGATAGGCGACACAGGTCAGCGTGTAGCCCTCTTCCAGTTCGGTGTCGTCCAGCATCTCCTGCCCGTCGTGAACGACGTACTCTTCGGCCGCCCCGTCTGTGATCTGAGCGGAACAGGAGACGCACTGTCCCTGTCTGCAGGCGTACGGAAGGTCCCACCCCTGGTCCTCGCCCTGGTTCAGGATGGTCTCGTTGTTGGCCAGTTCGATCGTCTCCCCCTCCTTCACGAACTCGACCTCGTGGTACTCGACTTCATCCTCGGGAATTTCGGCCGGACTCGGTTCCTCGTCCTCCTCGACGGCGCTCTCCTCGAGTTCGGCACCCTCTTCGCCGGTCGTGACGGCCCCGGCTGGAACGGCTCCCCCGCCGATGGCACGGTTCCCCGGTTCCGGGAACTCCGGTTCGTCGACCGTCGCAGCGCGTTGTTCCAGGACTTCATCGGAGATATCGGCCGTCGGCTCCCAGCCCGTGCCGCGGGCCAAATGAAGCGCGACGAATACGGTGATAAGCCCCGCGGCAAGCCCGATAGCCACTGGGTCGACCATGCGCGCCGGTATGACACGGGGGGATACAAGGATTGTGATGTACTGCTCCGGTACGGGCGCCCGTCGATCGATGGCGTGCCGAACCTTCTTTATCTCAGAGACCCGCCTCGGGGGCATGGCAACCTCCGTCTTCGCACTGGCCGGGATCGGGGTGTTCCTCCTCATCGCGGCGTATGTGTTCTACGAACTACTGACGCCGACCGAGTCCGGACTCGTGGCACCGGATGATTTCGGGACGTCAGGCGGGAAGACCGACGGGGGGCCGGGGGACGAGAGCGTCGCGACGCCCGACGGAGGTGACGTCCCGGCCGAGGAGACGGATCGAGAGGGGGATGAACCTTCGCCCGGTAACCGATCCCGTTAGCGGCGGCGGACCTCGTGCCGACCGAAGCCGTACCGCAGCCAGTTCGCGAGCCTGCGGGCGAATCGCCCGTCGTTATTGGCGATCCGGCTGTCGAACCGCTCCGCCAGTGCGGTGTAGATGAGGGGGACGGGAACCTCCTGCTCGAGGGCTTCCTGGATCGTCCAGGTCCCCGTTGATCCTCCGGCGACGTGATCAGCGACGTCCCCGAGGGCGGGTCCCTCGTCCCGGAACGCCTCCTCACACAGTTCCAAGAGCCAGGAACGGATCACGGCGCCGTTGTTCCACGTCCGGGCGACCGTCTCCGGATCGAGGTCATACCGGCCGTGAAACAGCAGTTCGAACCCCTCGCCGTAAGCCTGCATGAGCGCGTATTCTATGCCGTTGTGAACCATCTTCACGTAGTGACCGGCACCGGACGGCCCCATCCGAGCGTGTCCAGCGGGACCGGTCGCGACCGCGTCGAACACCGGCTCGAGTTCGTCGTAGGCCCACTGGGGCCCGCCGACCATGAGCGAGAATCCGCGGTCAGCCGCGGCCGGGCCACCAGAGGTGCCGCAGTCCAGATACGCCGCCTCTGTCGCGTCCGCCCGCCGGACGGAGGCGGCGAAGTGGGAGTTGCCCCCGTCTACGATTACGTCCGAGCCAGTCAGGTGCGGTTCTAGTTCGTCGAGCGTTGCATCGACAGGGTCCCCGGCGGGAACCATCAACCAGATGCGCTTGCCGGCAACGTCGCTCTCGTCGCCGCGACCGGTCGTTCGTTCGTCGAGCCGTGAACAGAGGTCGGCAATGGAGTCAGCCGTCGTAGCGCCCGCCTCTGCGGCCTCAGCGACCGCCTCGGGGTCGAGGTCGAACGCGACGACGCCGTGTCCCGCGTCGAGCACCCGTCTGACGACGATCTGGCCCATTCTCCCCAGACCGATGACGCCCAGGTTCATACCGGGGCCTGGGACAGACGGCCCCTATCCGTTGTGGTCTCCGGCCTCGTCGTCCCGGGTTCCGAGATCAAAACGACAGGTGCGAGGTCGAATCCGGTAACCCATCGTCCTCGTCGATTCCACCCTCATGACGGAAGGTCAACCCCTCTGCGGTCAGGTATACGGTTCCGTCCTCGATCGTGACATCGACAGTGACGAGCGACTGGCCGGCTGCCGGACCGTTGTCACAGGTGCCGGTTTCGGCATCGAACATCGACCCGTGACGGGGACAGATCACTTGGCCCTCTCGCATGGCCGCTCCGATCTCACCCCCCCGGTCCAAACGCTGGTCCGGTTCATGCATGCAGAAGTTCTTCCAGGCGGCGACTCCATCCTCGGTCCGGACGAGGATCACTTCCTCTTCGCGGCCGGCGGGCTCTTCCACGGTAAACAGGTACGAGCCCCGGTCTGGAACCTCGGCAAGGTCCACGAGGGGCGTGGCATCGTCCATCGAGCCAAGGTCCGAACCGGATCGGAAAAAGCTTCACTGCCGTGGGTCCGGGGCGAGGCCGACACCTCGGCCTTTCTTTTCCGTGACTCGGCCGGTCACTGGGGTTCCAGGCTAGGTCCCGGCAGCGTTTTTATCGTTCCCCGCCGCGGCATCCACATGGATGGACGCGTGCGGGATCACGCGGAGGTGCTGGTGGACTGGAGCGCCCGGGTCAACGCGGGCGAGGATGTGGTCGTCTCCGTCGCGGAGGGCGCCCATGATCTCGCGGTGAGCACGGCCGAAGTGCTCGGCGAACGAGGCGCCAACCTGCTGGCGACGTACGCGAGCGACGAAATGACACGGGCGTACCTCCAAGGCCGCACGGCGGCCGACGTTCCGCTGGAGAGGCCCGACGGGCACGCCCTCGCACTATATGAAGCCGCCGACGTTAGGCTCCGGCTCGGCGGAGGACGCAATACGATGGCGCTGGCGGACGTGCCTGGTGAGACGAGACAGGCATACCGCCGGGCCAACCGCCCGGTTCGGGAGGCCCGGATGGACACCGACCGGGTCTCTACCGTCCACCCGACGCGCTCGCTGGCGCAACAGGCTGGCATGGCCTACACCCAGTACCAAGAGTTCGTCTACGATGCGGTCCTGCGCGATTGGGAAGCGCTGGCCGAGGAGATGGCTCGCCTCAAAGACGTGTTCGACGAGGGAAGCGAGGTCCGAATCGAAATCCAGGCCGACGGTCAGCAGGACGGCGGTGTGACCGACCTGAGGATGTCGATCGAGGGACGGACAGCGGTGAACTCCGCCGCTTCCGTCGCGTATGACTCGCACAACCTGCCGAGCGGCGAGGTGTTCACCGCCCCCACCGCGACCACGGGAACGGTCTTCTTTGACGTGCCGATGACGATCGACAGTCGTCGTGTCGAAGACGTCCGACTGACGTTCGAGGACGGGACGGTCGTCGACTACGCGGCAGAAACCGGCGAAGCGGTGCTCGAAGAGGTGCTCGAAACGGACGAAGGCGCGAAGCGTCTCGGCGAACTCGGCGTCGGGATGAATCGGGGAATCGACCGCGTGACGAACAACATCCTCTTCGACGAGAAGATGGGGGGAACCGTCCATCTGGCCCTCGGACGCGCCTACGACGCGTGCCTTCCGAGCGGTCAAGAGGGGAACGATTCCGCGGTCCATGTCGACATGATCGCGGACATGACGGGAGAATCACGCTTGGTTGTTGACGGAGAAACGATTCAGCGGAACGGGACGTTCCGGTGGGAGGAGGGATTCGAGGCCCAGTGACATCCTCCGCGCGGTAAACAGCGCGGCTTCCCCACACAGGGGGACCCCGGCCGGGTGCCGGTCGGGTTCAGGACTGACTCTCCCGAGGTCAGCGGGGCGGGGTTCGACCCTCGCTCGGGAGCGTCCTGTGGCCCTGTCACGGGGGCTCCCATCCGCC
>CAZCXJ010000047.1:11704-17471 GCA_964502585.1 uncultured Candidatus Halobonum sp. | reverse complement strand
AGTGTCCCGCTGTCAGGTTCGCGCCACACCGTCGACAGTCGAATTCACCGTCACGACGCACGACTTGGGAATCGAGCCGGACGAACGTCCCTCCGCGTCGCGTCCGGACCTTTCCATCGTCTCGCTCGATGATCCCACGACGTTCGGCCTCGTCGAGGATCTCCCTCGTCAGTATCGGGTCGCGAGTGACGGTCTCGACTCGGTCAACCGCCGCTGGCAGGGACAGGACTTCCTCTTCCAGATTGGCCAGCAGCTCGACCCCGAGTTCGAGAGTTCGTGTTCGCTCCTTGTCGCCACCTGTGGTGGTCGGTTCGTTCTTCCCCGGGGGAGCGTCAGTCTCGCGATCGCTCCGGTCCACATCTGAGAGTATTCAGCATCGGAGTTAACGATTCGGACCTAAGGCTCTGATGTGACGCCGATTCTGAAATCCTCACTGCGGAAGGACGCAGAAGTCAGTCGCCGAAGAAGCAACGCGGAAGGGTGAGTCGTCACCGAGCTCTTCTACGCGGGAGTCGCCCGGGACCGAGAGCCCTCGGCGGGTAGGCCGTCTGTCAGCCGGTTCTGGAGTCGTGCAACCCCGGAGGAGTCCCTCTACCCCTCCCGGCAAGTCGCCCGAGAGAGCTCCTCGGGAATCACGTGAGTCGCGGGGAGCGTTCGGATTGGACGTCCAGTCACTGGCAGTCTCACCCGACAACCTACGAGTCTACTAGGGGAGTTGACCACAAGGGGTTTGCAGTCCGGGCGAACAGCCGAACGTGTGAAATCGCGACGTCGGGCCCTGGCCGGGACGGCGGTTGCTCTCGGAGTCCTCGCCAGTGCGTGGGCCTTTTCGCCCTCCCTTTTCCTCACGCGAGCGGCCACGCTCGCCACCGACCCCGTTCGATTGGCGATGGCACTCTGCTTACTCGCGCTGCTGCGACCAGTCCTGGCCTGGCCTACCTCTTTGCTTTCGCTCGCGGCCGGCTACGGCTACGGGATCTGGGGCTGGCCGTTCGCCCTGGTGCTCGTGGTGATCACGTGTCTTCCCCCGTTCCTGTTCGCCCGGGCGGCTCTGCCACCTTTCACCTCGAGTCGAGATACTGGCCAAGTCAGGGCGTTCGTCGCGCGCTTCGCGAACGCAGGAGAACGTGCCGTCGCCACGACCGGCGCGACTCGGACAGTCGCCACTGCACGGCTAGTCCCGCTCCCTTCGGACGTCATCTCGGTCGCGGCTGGGGTGGCCCAGGTCCGACTCCTGCCGTACACGCTCGGGACGGCGGTCGGCGAGGCCCCGTGGGTGGCCGCAGGCATCCTTGCCGGTGCTTCGATCGATCGTCTCGCAGGTCGGAACGCAGTCCTTGCGCTCGACCCATGGCTAGTGATCGGGACACTCGCGGCCGCGGGACTCCTGTTGGCCGGCCCCGTCTATCGGTACTACTCGGGTGGGGCGGTTCGTCCCGGTCCCGGATCGCCTGAGGAGTCCGAATCGGAATCGGAGTGAAACGACATGAGGATGGCGGCTCCTTGGTCGTACACTCCATCCAGCCGTGTCTCGGATCGGAAGCCGAGGGAGCGATACAGCGAGACCGCCGCGGTGTTGCCGGGCGCAACGAGAAGCGTGACCGGTTGGTGATCCGGCCGTAACACTCGTCCGAGTAACGCGCGGGCTCGCCCCTCGCGTCGGTGGGCCGGCTCGACGACCAGCTCAGCGACATGCGTCTCCGAGTAAAGCGACTCGCCGTCCCTAGTCCCAGGGACGACCAACATGTAGCCGACGACCTTGGCGGCCTGGGTTTCTCCCCTCAGTCGGTCGGTCGTCGAGACGAGCACCCATCCAACAGAGAGGCCGAAAGTAAGCAACTCCGGGTTCGGGTTTCTGAGCTCGGTCTGGAGTCGGCGGAGGACCGGTTCGTCTCCGGGTTCGGCGCGGCGGACTGCGTTCGAGACGGCGACGCTGGAACCGGATATTTGATCGCCCCACATTTCACACGAGAGGAAGAACTAGTGCAAGAGCGGTTCCACAGGCCGCCCCCGCGAGCGTCGCGAGGAAATTAATCGACTGGTTTCCGAGCCGTCCCCCTTCGACGGTCGCTCCCAGAAGACTGTCGACGGTCATTCCGAATACCCCGCCGACGGTCACCACCGCGGTCGCGCCAGGGACTGAGAGCCCGAGTGGGAGTACCCCGGCGGCGATGACGGCTATGAGGGCTGCCCCGGCCATCCCGGCGATTTCTCCCTGGAGGGTGACCGCGCCGTCGGTCCCGGGCTCGACCGGTTCGAGTGTCGTGATCAACCGCGGGTCATCGAACAACCCCCCGATCTCAGAGGAGAGGGTGTCTGCCATTGCGGTCGCGATGGATCCGGCGAACGCAGCGGCAACCAGACTCGGAAGCGCCGGCGCCCCGCTGACCGGGGGACGGAGTCCTGGCGCGAACTGCCCGGCAGCCGCGTACCCGATAACGGCCGCTAGCGCGATCGCTGCGTTCCCGAGAACGTTCCCGCCGCCACGAGCCCCCTCGTTGTCTTCGGCGACGCCTCGGCGCTTCTTTTCGTCATAACGGAACTTGGTGCTCAGCCCCCCGATGGCAAAGAACGCGATCAGGACGGCGAACCAGCCGAGTCCCCCGAGGACAATCGTTAAAAGTCCCAAAAGAACCCCCGTCAGCATGCCGGTCGCGGAGGCGGTCTCTAGTGCATACGATATCCACCCGAGAAACAATGTAACCCCGAGGCCGGAAGCGACGAGTACGGGATCGACAGTGGTCACGAGCGTCGAGAAACCCCACAAGAGGAAGCCGACACTCAGGATCACCAATGGGTCGTCGCGCTCGAAGAGTACTGACCTGAGTAGTGCCGCCACCAGGGCACCCGTCGCGGCCAAGAACGCGAAGATGGGGAGCCCGGAAAGCGTGGGGTCGCCTGACACAGACGTGACTGCGAGTTGACCGAGGACGCCGGCAACGAACCCGGTAGCCGCAAACCCCGTGACCATAAGGAAATCGTCTGTGGTCCTGATCCTGACGAACTCCCGCCCGAGATTACCATAGGCGGGGGTGAGTATCCCGACAGCAAACGCATGCAACGGCATCGGGGTCCGGGGGACGGACGCGAGAACGGCCAGGGCAGTCGCGGCGAGCGAAAACGCCACCAGTCCGTTTAGTCGTCCGTCACGGCGGTCACCGGGGCGGGCGAATAGCTCGAACAACTCCCCGTCTTCGATGACGAACGCCGCGAGGAGAGCGACCGCGACGAACGGAGCTGCCGCGGCCCGACCTAGCGCCGGTGCGGCCAGCGCCAGTGTCGACACGGCCGCGAACCCCCCGGCGCGGCGGAGCCTCTGTCGCACGTAACGAACTTCCCCCGAAGCACACTTAACGCTCCCGGGATGGGGTGAATCGGAGGCTGGAAACACCCCTCAGTGTTGTCGCGGTACCGGAGCGGACACACGGACGCAAGCGTGGACCTCACGCCGGGAGCCGGGGTGAACCCATCCGGAGCATCTCAAGCGCGCCGCAGGCCAAGCCTTGCCGGTGGCGTGGTATCCCTGGCGGCCCCTGTGTTCCAGGGTTCCGCCGGGACGGAACGACGACTTCGCAACGCTTGACCCCCTATCGTTCCACGCCTGGGATACGTGAGCCGCGCCTTGTTCACCGCACTATGTGGGCTGGTGTTCTTCATCAACTTCGGTCGGGTGGCGTTTGCACCGCTCGTTCCCGAGTTTCAAGCGGATCTTGGTCTGTCAGCCGCGGCAGTCGGCTCCATCACGACGCTGGTGTGGCTTGGAACTGCCGCTCCCCGCCTTCCGGTCGGCTACATCCTGACACGCGTTCCTCGCCGCTATGTCGTCCTCGCGACCGGGGGGATGCTCACCGTGTCCCTCCTCATGACGGCGATGGCGGACTCGTTGCTTACGCTTCAGGCCGGCGCGTTCGCGGTCGGGCTCTCGACAGGGGGATACTTCGTCGCCGCAATACCGCTAGTTGGAGTCCTGTATCCAAATGCGACGGGTCGAGCGCTCGGCATCCATGGGACGGCCGCCCAGTCTGCCGCGGTCGCGGCGCCGGCGGCTATCGTTCTGGTCCTCGCCAGGACAGCGGAGTGGCGCGTTGCCTTCCTCGCGTTGGCCGCCGGTGCAGCCGCCGTCACCGTCATGCTGGTTGGACTGCTGCTCGTTCGAGGGCTGCCGAGGGGCGTGGATGATGGAGGGTCTGCCGGCCCCGGCGGTGAACCCACGAGCTTCCGGGCTGCACTCAACCAGTGGCGGATTGTCCTTGCCGGCGTGGCGTTGGTCGCAGGCATCGGGTTCGCTTGGCAAGGGCTGTTCAATTTCTACGTCACGTACCTTCTCTCTCGTGGACTCTCCTCATCCATGGCGAGTAACCTGCTGACGGTGGCCTTTGCGGCAGGAGTTCCGGCCTTCTGGTTTGGCGGGCGGCTTGCCGATCGGTTGCCGGAAGTCCCGTACCTGCTCGGGATTCATATCGCGTTCGTGGTTCTCCTCGCCGCGCTAACGACTGCCGACGGGGTCCTCGTGCTAGCCCTCCTCTCCGCGGGGCTCGGTCTTGCGATTCACGCGGTCTTTCCGGCGGTCGACACCTACATGCTCTCGACGCTCCCGAAACCAACCCGGGCAAGCGCCTACGCCGTGTTCAGCGGAATTGCGCTCCTCCTGGAAGCGACCGGTAGCGGCGCTGTAGGGCTGTTTACCGACGCTGGATACTCCTTTGACACGGTATTCCTGGGTTTTGCGGCCGGCCTGGCCCTCCTGACGATCGTTTTGGCCGGCGCGTACGTTGCCGGGCGGTTCCCGACGCGGATCGTCGCCGACTCCGGTGACTCTCCCTCGTCCCAACTGTGAACCCTCCGGGACTCTCAGGAACGACAGCGATCCGTATGCTGGCCGGTTTCGTTCGCCAGAGCCTGGATGGAACCCGACCGAAACGTTTAGTCCATCCGTCTAGAACGAACCCGCATGTCCGGCCTGCTCCCGTCGGAATCAGAGGTAGCCCAAGAGGATCCCTCCGACGTGGACTCCGAGGACAGCGACGGGGGCGACGATGAGGACGTCCGAGTGTTGTGGCTGGATGACGATGACGCAGACGATCTCATCGGATCGCTCTCTTCGGAGACCGCTCGCTCGTTGCTGACCGCCCTCCACCAAGAGCCGCTAACCGCATCGGAGCTGTCCGACAGCGTTGACACCTCGGTTCAGAACGTACGACATCACTTGGAGAACTTACAGGACGCCGGCCTTGTCCGGATCGCCGGAACGCGGTACTCGGTGAAGGGTCGAGAGATGAACGTCTACGAGCCAGCCGACGACTCACTCGTTGTCTGTGTTGGCGGAGGGACCGAGGACCGTTCAGCGCTGATCGATTCGCTGAAAGGGATCGTCGGTGTCGCCGCACTCCTGGGTGTTGCGAGTCTCCTCGTTCAGTGGCTGTTCGGGCTTGCCGTCGGCGGCATCGAAACACCCGGCAGTGTCCCCCGAGTACCGAACGACCCGGGAACGACCACGGGCCCGCTGGTCGGGTTGCTCGATCCTGGTGTCGCGTTCCTCGCCGGGGGCCTGCTCGTCCTCGTGGCAGTCATTGCTGTCGAATACCGTCGACGGAGTTGAAAATGACCGTTCCACGGGTCGAGTCCCTGGAGACGGTCACGGATGAGCGGAGGGCCGACCGGATATTGCTCTCCGGGGGGGTCGGCAAAACGTGAGCGACTATCGAACGCTGATTCTCGCGTTCATCCTGATCGTTGGGGTCGTCGGAAGCGGCGCGATCGTCTCATC
>CAZCXJ010000047.1:0-11604 GCA_964502585.1 uncultured Candidatus Halobonum sp. | reverse complement strand
CCCCGGGGCTGTTCGGAACCGGTCACCGAGGTCATGACACCGCTGTCGCGGAGGTTGTCGCGCAGACGGCGACCGAAGCGGATCTCTACCTGGCGGCCGTCGGCCAGGAGCCGACCCCGAACGAGTATCGCGCCGCTGTGGAATGGCTCGTCGCGAACGACGTGGACGTCATCGTCGATGCGGGAAGTTACTTCCCACGGACGGCCGCCGGGCGCGAGCAACTGGCCGAGGCGACACGGTACGCGGCAGACAACGGTGTCGTGTTCGTCACCTCTGCCGGCAACTACGCCGACAGTCACTGGCGAGGGAGTTCGGACGAGCGTGGCTGGGTCGAGTTCGCCGACGGGTCGGAAGCGAACGTGCTTGGGAACGGGACGGTGAGTGGCGAGGTGACCCTCCGGCTTTACTGGGAGGGTGCGGCTGACTACGACCTCTACCTGTTCCGTAACACCCCAGGCTCCTCCGACCAACTCGTCGCAAAGTCGGCCCGACGGGAGGGGAACGCCGAGGCGATCGACGTCGTCGTGCCCGAGGGCGACTATTACGTGGCAATCTACAACCATGGCGGGACGAGTGCGGCAGTCGACCTGTTTGCCGCCAATTACGAGTTCGAATACACCGATCCACAGGACAGCACGGTTGCTCCTGCGTCCGGTGAGGGCATCATCCTTGTCGGGGCCACTGACTCCGATGGCCAGTATCAGCCGTACAGCTCTCGAACCGTCGACCTCGCGGCGCCCGACGGAGTACTGACTGACACCCGCGGACGGTTCCGTGGCACGTCTGCGGCCGCCCCGCTAGTGGCGGGCACGGTCGCACGCGTCCAGGCGCGGAACGACACACTATCACCCGCGGAGACGGAACGGCTTCTTGAACGGACCGCAACTACCCGAGACGGCGTCCCACAAATCGATACTGAGGCTGCGATCCAGGCCGTCTCCCGAAACGAATCCGAAACCACGCCGAGGTTGGTTGATAGAAGACTTAGATGACTGCGACAGGAGACCGGTACGAGGCCAACCAGACGCGGATCGAAGAATACTGGGACTGGATCGCAGTCGCCCTGTTTCTGCTCGTAACGGTAGACCTGTTGACGACCATGTTCGCGACTGCAGTCGTCGGGACGGCCGGGGAACTGAACCCCCTGATGGCGTGGCTCGTGGGTCAGCCGATCTCGGTCGTCGTACTCGTTAACGTCGCCGTCGTTGTAGCGAGTGCCGTCATTTTTCGGGGGGTGATAGCGACACTGCGGGCCGCCCCGTCCGCCATCCGTCCCTACTACGCGTTTTGGGTCGAACTTTGGCTCGGGATGCTGATCGCCGTCGGATTGTTCGTCTTTGCGAACAACCTCTCCGTCATCGTCCTCGGACGAAGCATTCTGTAACGGTATGCCTATGTATCGACCCGGTGACCCGACGTCCATGACAAGACTCGGACTCGTAGTGGCGGAGTACTACGGTCCCATTGCGGAACAAATGGAGGAGGAAGCACGGAGTGCGGCGGCCAACAGAGAAGCGCAGATCGTCGACACGCTCCGGGTTCCCGGGGCATACGACACCCCTCTGGCGGCCGATCGTTTGGCCCGACGACAGGACGTGGAGGCAGTCGCGGTCGTGGGAGCCATCGTGACCGGCGACACTGACCACGACCAGGCGATCGGTTACGCGACTGCTGGAAGCCTCACCGACGTGAGCCTCGACCGGGATGTGCCGGTAACGCTCGGGATTTCCGGTCCGGGACAGAGCGCCGCTGAGGCCCGGGAACGAACCGACAAGGGCGTTGAAGCCGTGGACGCTGCCGTGGATATGGCGGAGGGACTATGACTGGTGACAGGGTCCCGGCATTCGCCGACCGTGTCGAGCGAATCGATCCTTCGGCGACAATCGCGGTGAGCAACGCCGCGGCCGCGCTCGAGGCCGACGGTGTCGACGTGGTTGACCTCTCCGTCGGCGAACCCGACTTCCCGACCCCAGAGAATGTGGTCGAAGCGGGGAAAGCAGCGCTCGATGCCGGTCACACCACATACACCCCATCGAACGGGATCCCGGAACTGAAGCAGGCGATTGCGGCGAAACTCCGGGGGGACGGGTTAGACGCGAACTCCGAGGAGGTGATCGTCACGCCGGGCGGGAAACAGGCGCTGTTCGAGGCCACGCAAGCGCTGGTGGACGCCGGTGACGAAGTCGTCCTTTTGGACCCCGCCTGGGTGTCTTACGAGGCGATGGTGAAACTCGCCGGGGGGACTCTCACGCGGGTCGACCTCGCAACCCACGACTTCCGATTGGAACCGGCGCTGGACGCCCTCGAATCCGCGGTGACGGACGGGACGGAGTTACTCGTGATCAACTCCCCATCGAATCCGAGCGGGGCGGTCTACACTGAGACAGCGCTCCGAGGGGTTCGGGACTTGGCAGTCGCACACGACGTCACCGTCATCTCCGACGAGATCTACGAACGGATCGCCTACGGTGTCCAGACTCCCAGCCTCGCGACGTTCGAGGGTATGGCTGATCGGACCGTCACCGTCAACGGGTTTTCGAAGGCCTACGCCATGACGGGCTGGCGACTCGGGTACCTCCATGCCCCGGCTCCGATCGTCACCCGAGCGGGACGGATCCACTCTCACTCCGTTTCCTGTGCGACGAACTTCGTCCAGCGAGCCGGGATCGAGGCGCTCGAGAACACGGACGACGCGGTCGCGAACATGGTCGAATCGTTTGCAGAGCGGCGAGACCTCCTCGTCGACTTGCTCGCCAAGGAAGGCGTCGACGTTCCGATCCCGGATGGAGCGTTCTACCTGATGTTGCCTGTCGATGGCGACGATACCGAGTGGTGCGATAAGGCTATCGAGGACGCACATGTCGCTACCGTTCCGGGATCAGCGTTCGGCACGCCCGGGTACGCACGGATCTCGTATGCTGCCGGTGCGGAACGACTCCGCGAGGGTGTGACACGGCTCGCCGAACACGGATTAATTTAAGCCAAGACCTTCAGCATCGCCACCGCTATCGTCCATCCCAGAATCGCAAACCATCCTTCGTCCCCGCGACGAGCACCTGCCCGTCCGCCGCAGCCGTCAGATTCGATGTGAGGCCCCCGCCGAGCTGGACCCGCCCGACTTCACGAACATCCTGCTCCGCCCGGACGAGCACGGCGAGCGATCGCCTGTCATCCGTCGGGACGACCAGGGCCGGTCTGTCAGTCCCCGCGAACCGGCCTGCCACTGCCATGTCCAGGTTTCGGCTACCAAGCACGTGGCTGGAGTACCCGTCTCGGGAAGCAACCCGATCCAATCTGCCATCGCGGGCACGATAAAACTCGACCGTTCCGCCGATGTGGGGGGTTCGAACGGCGGCGAGTTCCGTTTCACCCCCGGGCCCGAACGGCGCGACTGCGAGGCCGTGGCGCCATCGAAAGCCGGTATCGAATCCCGGTCCGAGATACCGACCACCGCTTCCCAGTGCTGCCATCCGGCCTCCCGACTCCCGGTCGGCGACGGTGGTGACGATTTCATCGTCCCCGTCGTCGTCGATATCGGCCACGAGCGGGACGAGGTCTTCAATGACGGAGCCCGAGGGAGGCCGGTGTCGGGTCCGGACCTCTCCCTGAACGGGGTCGACACAGACGGCCTGGGTCCCCTCGACTCTGTCCCCGAGCACTCCGTGACCATACTCGTCGGTCCGGCCGGCGAACAACCAGACTCGACCGTTCGCCCTGGAGAGCCTCGCATCCGGAAGGGCATCAACCGCGAGCCTCGCATCGGTTCTGCCCCGTAACACGACGGTCCCGTCGCCACGGACAAACGCTATCCCTTGTGGAAGCCCGACCGGATGCGTCAGCGGGCTTCCGCTGATAAGCAACCGCGCGCCATCGTTTTCCTCCTGCCGAATCGCCGCCGGCGGCCCGTTTCGGGTGTTTGGCTGGACTTCGGTGCGTCGGCTCCCGTCATCCCCGAAGACAACGCCGACCGTGTCACCGGACTCCAGGACGGCAACGACCGACGGCGGGGACGTCCCAGGCACCGGCGCGAGCCACTCCGGGGCGCCTGGAAGCGAATGATTCTCCCTTGCCGCATTCACCAGCAGAAAGCCCTGTGTGACTGTCCGGTTCCCGCTCGGATCGTGATGGGTATATCCCACAGCGGCTTCGGACCGCGGTAATGATTCGGACTCAGCCCTTTGGGACGTATCCCCGATTACGGAATCAGGGCCTGCCCCGCGTCGTGACTCGCAGCCTGCGACCGGAAGCGAGGCCGCGAGAGCTAGAACCCGACGGCGGCGCACACCGGGGGTCACGCAGCGGGATGCCTAAAGCGCCAGGGTGTGTCAAAGTGATCGCCTCACTCCAGATTTCCAGATCCGTCCTCCTGCTGGGTCGCGCGAACGGGTTCTCAGGCTCGTCCCGTTCAGAACCTCTTCACCGGTCCCCGGAAAGAGACGATCATTCCCTGACCTCTCCGCTCCAGAACTGCTCCAGGCCGAACTGAAGCATATCAAGGCTGACAGGCTGGAATTCCTCACGTTCGCCCGGCGGGAAGTGCCGCCGCACGGAGTTCCACGAGTCACGAGCATAGCGGGCATCCACGAGAACCCGCGCGCCAATCTCCTCCGGTCCTCGAATCACTCGTCCGACTGCCTGCCGTGCCTTCCGGACCGCAGGGACCGTCAGTGCTGTCTCGAACCCATCGCTAAACCGCCTGTCGTAGGCGGTTTTCACCGCCTTCGTCCGCGGAGCAGCGGTGTTGATCATCGGGACCCCACATACGACCGCCGCGGCGAGGCGGTCCCCACGATAATCGACACCCTCGGTGAGTGTCCCTCGCAGACTCGTCACGAGGATCTTCCCGTCACCCTCGAAGAACGCCGTCTTCAGGTCCTCAGTCGTCTCGTGGGTGCTCGACTCATCGAGCAGGACTGGCTTGTCGACCTGTTCGCGAAGTACGCCGGCCATCCACTCGGCCTCACGATAATTCGGCATTCCGACCAGAACGTTTCCCGGCGCGGTTCGCGCGACGGTGGAGGTCGCTGTGACGTACGCGCGGCGGCACTCGTTCTCGCTTCCCGGCGCCTCCCGATTCTGGTAGGTGAATTTCGGGGCGTCGACCGCGAATGACACACGGTTGTCCGCAGGGAACGAAAGCCCATACGTCCGCTCGACGACCGGCCGGTCGTCGTTGGCCACGCGGTCCAATCCGGTCACCTCCCGGAACACCGTCAGAGGCGCCAGGGTCGCACTCATCAACAACCCGCCCCCGAATTCGCCCAGTCGATCGCCGATTGGGCCGGCAGGAACGCAATTGTGGAGCGCCAGCCGCAGGTTGTATGCCCGTCGCCACGAGTTCGACGGCTCCGTCGTATCCCACGTGCGGTCCAACCGCAACTCACGAAAGAACGTCTCGTGGTCGAGTCGAGCCCAGGCCGCGAGGGTTCGTCCGACGCCCGGAACAGCTCGCTGCGCGTCCGACTCGGACGCGCTGTTGAGAATGCGCTCAACGACCGCTCCCACGGATTCCGCTCTGAGCCAATCGTCCTCGGCGTATCCGGCACGGCGAGCCCAGTCGGTGATTGCGTCGACCGCCGGTTCTTCCGGGTCACGGAGCGGAATTTCCTCGTCTTCGAGTTCGTCGAGTGACGACTGCCAGTCCGTTCGGGTTCGGTCGAGATGGGCGGTCACGCGGCGGTCGAGTTCCTCGCGCAGATCGCGAATCAGGGCTCGAGTCCGTTCCAGATCTGCTGGCGAGAGGCCCGTCTCGGCGAGTTCACTCCTGACGAGGTCGGGATCCGTTCCGTGGGTCCTTTCGCGCTCACCGGCGTCGAACTCGAGCGGTTGAAGAACACGGGAGAGTTCCGACTCGGCGTCCCTGAGGGTCCGCTCCGCCACGCCGTCACTCACGAGCTCCCGCACCCGTGGTTCCAGCATGTGTGCTTCGTCGCATACGACCAGCGTGGACTCGTCGAGCAGGGGACCGGTGAATGTCGCAACGGTGACCGGATCGAAGGCGTGATAGTAGTTCCCGATGACGATCTCGACCTCGCTCAGCAGCGCCCCCATCACCGAGTGCGGACAACTCCCATGGCCGGCAGCGAGCCGAACCAGTTCCCCCGTGTCGATCAGTCCACGACCCTCGATTTCGAACGGGATCGCCTCCGCTGGGTCCCCTTCGGCCGGGAGGTCGTCGAGGAAGTTCGCGTAAAAGGGACAAAACTCCGTGCCGCCGTCGGCAGTTCCTTCGTGTTCGGGCGTTTCCGGCAGGTACGGCGTAGGTTCGCCGGCGGCCTCGAGATAGTTCACGCCGCTGCGCCCCGAGTTCACGAGCCCTGTCTGTGCGCGCCGAGCTTCCTCGACGAGCCCGGCAGCCGTCGTCGGCCCTTCCTCCCCGACGAGGTTCCGCGTCCGTTCGCGTAACCCGTCGCAGCGTTCGTAGACGGTTTCGTCGTCGATCCCTGCCGTTCGCTCCAGAGCGTACGGGCAAACGTCCGCCTTTCCGACGAGCGTCAGCCCTGTTACCGACGGACAGTCCGTCGGCAAGTCGGCGTTGATCGAGCGGAGGTCAGCCTCGAACTGTCGCAACTGCTGTTTGACGCTGGTCAACACGAGAACCCGCTCGAAGTCGGTTTTCCGGTCCCGAACCAGGTGAACGCCAGCCGTCAGTGCGAGCATCGTCTTTCCGGTTCCACAAGCGCCTTCGAGTGCGACGAACCCGGAGTCACGGGCCGTCTCTATCACCGTCTCTATCCCGTCCTCCTGTTCCGGGTAGGGTGTCCTATGGCCGAACGCAATCCGCCAGTCATCGCCAGGTCCGTCGTCGTTTTCGCTTGACCTTTCACTCGGAGTGGTTGTTCCAGTACCCCGGTCGTCGGTCCCCTCTGGACACCCAGACCGGCCGTTCGAAGTGGGCGGAGCATTTCTGGGTTCGCTCTCCCCATCCCCGTCGGTCACGGAGGACTTCCTCACGGGTCCGATTTGAGGCTGTCGATCGGTTCACTCGTTTGGTTTCCGCGAGCGGAGCCTGTCCCGGCGATCGTGGCCGACCTGGAGGACGACCCCGACCGAGGTTCCCTTTCGGTCAGGGGTATACGGGTGACCGGCCAGATGACGCCAGGTTCGCGAGACCGCACCCTTCGAGTCGGCGGACAAACACAAGAGTTGTAACTAGGGACTGCCCATGGCCGGGCGATGAGTCGTCGGGACCCCCCCGAGGAGCGGACTTCGCATAAGGACTCCGACGAAGGGGACGAGGCGGGGCCGGAATCCACGTCGACGAGCCCACCGGACCCGCCAGATTCCGCAGTGGGTTCCGACGCGAGCTCACCACCGTCGCCCAGCGACCGGTTCCCCACGATGGTTTCCGACGGCCGTGATCGGGTGGCCTGGGCCGTTCTCGGGGCGACCCTGCTTGGCCTCCTGTTGCGTGTGGTCGAACTTGGCGGGCGGGTCGCCCACTGGGACGAAGGCCGCGTCGCGTACTGGGTAGTCCGTTATCACGAAAGCGGACAGTACTACTACCGACCGATCATCCACGGTCCGTTCGTGGCGATCATCGAAAACTACCTCTTCGTCGCCATCCCACCCTCAGATTTCAGTATTCGGCTCCCGATTGCAGTCGTCGGCGGGCTCCTCCCGCTGTCCGCACTCCTCCTCCGGGACCGCCTCCGAGATCGAGAGATCGTCGCGCTGGCGCTCATTCTCGCCGTCGACCCGCTGTTGGTATATTATTCCCGGTTCATGCGCTCGGACGTGCTCGCGGCAGGGTTCGCCTTTGCCGCGTTCGCCGTCGCCGTTGCCGCCATCGACCGACGGGATGCGCGGTTGTTCGTTCCGGCGTTCGGGTTCCTCGCGTTGTCAGCCACCGCCAAGGAGAACGCCCTGCTGTACGTAGCGTGTTTCGCCGGCGCGTCCGTGCTCTTGCTCGATCATCGATTGGTTCGTCGCACCCGTGAGTCCTCGCTGCGGGAGGCGATCGAAGGCCTTTGGACGGATACGGTCGCCGAGGCACGACGCTGGGACGATGCCCCGCTCTCGTACTTCGCCGTGTACCTCGTGACCGCCACCGCCGTCTTCCTGGCAGTGATCGTGTTTTTCTATGCCCCGCGACCGGAGTTCTGGGCCATGTTCACCGGATCCCAACCCCCCGGTCCGGTGTTCAGTGATGCGACCGTCGGTGCCTGGGAACGGTTCTACAGCACCTGGGGCTCGGGCGTCCACCAAGGGAATCCCTATCCGGCGTACTTGGGCGACCTCTTGGAGACGCTGGCCTACGGCTCCGGCGTAACCGCCGTATTCGCGGTAGTCGGCTTCCTGGTGGACGGTTACGGTGGGCGAAACCGGCCGATCATCGCGTTCGCCGCCTACTGGGCAGCCGCCTCACTCCTCGGGTATCCCGTCGCGACGGATATCCAGGCGCCTTGGGCCGCGATCCACGTGACCGTCCCGTCGGCAATACTTGCGGCGGTCGGCCTGGGGTACGTGGCCGACGCGGTCGACGAATCGATCGCGGCCGAAGACGCGATCGGGGTCGGTGTCGCTGCGCTCGTCCTGCTCGCGGCGGTAAGCGGCACGGCCGCCGCCAACGCGGACTACTGGAATTCGACGAGCCTCGAGGACCGCCAGGTCCTCCAGTACGCCCAGCCGGATAACGACCTCAAGCGGACCCTGGAAGACATCGCCCTGATCGCCCAGTCACACGAAGGAACGGACGTTCGCTACATCGGGACGCGCGCTCCCGGTCGCGACAACGTTAGGTTGTACGTCCGAAACGAGGCTGACGCCGACCAGCCTCCGGCTCCCGGCGGCTCAGGCCAGGGATGGTTCGCCAGGCTTCCGTTACAGTGGTACATGGCGGCCTATGGGGCGGACGTGGATAGCACTCCCCCCGAGGCACGCTATGACAACGCCACCCGGAATCCCCCGCCTGTTATCATCACCTATCCGTGGGACGCCGAAGAGCTCCAGCAGCGCCTCGACGGCTACGAGAAACGGAGTCACCGGTGGCGGCTTTCGGACGAGCGGATCGTGGTCCTGATCGACGAGACGGCGCTTCGGGAGGCCCGGAACGCGACGGCGGGATGAACCGCCTCGGGCTGGTCCGACTCGACAAGGCTTATCGGACGATGGGAGGTAGACCGGAACGTGATATCCTGCCCCGGACCGACGCTAGGAGTCGTCGGCGGCGGCCAGCTCGGCCGGATGCTGGCTGAGGCTGCCGCCCCGCTCGGCGTTGACGTCGTCGTTCTGGATCCGACGCCGGACTGTCCGGCCAGCCGTGTCGCCGACCAGGTTGAGGGCGGCTTCGACGATCGGGAGGCGGTCGACACCCTCGCTACCCGGAGCGACGCGCTGACAGTGGAGATTGAACTCGCCGACCCGGACGCGCTGGCGGCTGCCGGCGCGGCTCATGACCTACCGGTTCATCCCTCGCCAGCCGCGTTGCGAACGACCCGTGATAAGCTGGCCGAAAAGCGGAGCCTCGCGGAAGCCGACGTTCCAGTTCCCGAGTTCGTTCCCGTCGACTCGGCTCCCGACTTGCAGGAAGCGGTCGATCGCTTCGGTCGTGTCATGCTGAAGGCACGGACCGGTGGCTACGATGGACGTGGGAACGTTCCGGTCGGGCCGCGGGACTCTCCCACGGACGCGCTGGCAACCATCGGAGGACCCCCAGCCCTCGCGGAAGCGTTCGTCGACTTCGAACGGGAGATGTCCGTCATCGGGGTCCAAGGTGACGGTGAACGACGGGCGTTTCCGTTAGGGGAGAATATCCACGCGGAGGAGATCCTCAGGGAGACAGTCGTCCCCGCCCGAGTCAGTGCCGAGGCCGCCGACCGGGCCCGGAACGTCGCCATGGACGTATTGGAGGTGCTGGAAGGACGGGGGGTCTTCGGCATCGAACTGTTTCACACGACGGACGACAGGGTGTTGGTCAACGAGATCGCCCCGCGGCCCCACAACTCCGGACACTGGACCATCGAAGGGGCTGTGACCTCGCAGTTCGAGCAACACGTTCGGGCGGTACTGGGCTGGCCACTGTGTCGCTCCCAGCTCCGAGCACCGACCGCGACCGCGAACATCCTGGGGGACGTGGGTGAGCCCCGACCGGCCGAGTTACACGGTGTCGACCGGATCCTCGCCGCGGATCGGGCACATCTCCACTGGTACGGCAAGCGCGAGGTCCGCCCGCTCCGAAAGATGGGACACGTCACCGTCTGCAAGCCGGACGCAACCAGTCCGTCCGTGCTGGCCACCGCCCGGGACCTGACCGATGGGCTGACGTTCACACCGTCCGACACTCCGGATAGTTCATGAGCGTCCAGGACCTAATCGACCGACTCCATCGGGAGGCGAGTTCTGACACCGCGCCCGAACGTACCCCCGACGTAGGAATCATCATGGGGTCGGACTCCGATCTCGACACGATGCAGGGAGCCTTCGATGCACTGAGTGAGCTCGGATTCGCCGAACAGACCGGCTTCAATGACCCACCCGACGCCCGGTTCACGTACGAGTCGTACGTCGTATCGGCCCACCGTACTCCTTCGCTCATGTACGCCTACGGCGAGACGGCTGCCGACCGCGGTCTCGACGTGGTGATTGCGGGAGCGGGGGGCAAGAGTGCGGATCTGCCCAACATGACCGCAAGCATCGCGTATCCGCTACCGGTAATCGGCGTCCCGGTACAGGAGAAGTCCGTCGACTCCGTCATTGGAATGCCCACCGGCGCGCCCATCGTCGCCGTCGATGCCGGGAAATCGTTCAACGCCGGCCTCTCTGCGGTCCAAGTCCTGGCCCGAGAGCACTCGGTTCTTCGGGAACGTCTTGTGGACTATCACGAGCAACTTCAAGCGGACGTGGCGGCGGTTTCGCGTGACCTCCATGACCTCGGGGTTGCGGGGTTCCGGCAGCGGTCAGAGTGAGCCTCCGTGCATGTAATGCGAGTCGGGGACGGCATCCGGCACGGACAAATGAACGCTTATGTACGGCCCCGTCCAAGCGCCGGAATACGGAGATGTCCGCATGAACCCATGGATCGCTATCGGGGCGCTCGCGTTCATCGGGGTGGCCATTCCGCTCGGGATGATGGCCGTCTCGGCGTTACTGCGTCCGAGCGTGCCCGAACAGGGGAAGGCCGCCACCTACGAGTCCGGTGAGATCCCCACGAAGACCGCCATCGGGACCCAGTTCAACATCCAATACTACATGGTAGCGTTGCTGTTCGTCGTATTCGATATCGAGACGGTGTTGATCTTCCCGTGGACGGTCATCTACGGCCCGGCCACCAATCTCGGGATGGATCTCGCGGTGATCCTGCTGCCGATGCTGGTGTTCATCGGGGTGCTGGTCATCGGCCTCGTTTGGGCCTGGCGGCAGGGTGCGGTCGAGTGGGCTCGGAGCCCGCGCGCCAGTCGAACAAAGACGGAACGTCAATCATGAGTAGTCAAGAACAGCCGTTCGTCACCGACGATTCGGAGGTACTGACCGAAACTCGGGATTCCCGCATCACGGGCGAGGACAACCGCTTCAACTCCAGACTGCGGGAAGCGTTGGGATCCTCCCCTTTCATCCTCACCAAGTTCGACAAGTTCATGAACTGGGTGCGGGGCTCGTCGATGT
>CAZCXJ010000046.1:0-17797 GCA_964502585.1 uncultured Candidatus Halobonum sp. | reverse complement strand
ATTCCGTGACCTATCCCCACCCATGCAGTTCACGGTGGTCCAAGGTGATATTGCGGCACAACAGGCGGATGCGCTCGTGAACGCTGCCGGGACCAGCCTCCAGATGGGGAGCGGCGTGGCCGGCGCGCTCCGCCGGGGTGCAAACGGACCGATCAACGAGGAAGCCGTGTCGAAAGGCCCCGTCGAGCTCGGCGCGGTCGCGGTGACCGACGCCCACGACCTCGACGCGGAGTACGTGATTCATGCGGCCGCCATGCCACACTACGGTGACGGGCGCGCCACGACCGAGAGCATCCGTGACGCGACGCGTAATGCGGTAAAGAAGGCGGACGATCTCGGCTGTGAGTCGCTCGTCATGCCGGTCCTCGGTACGGGTGCGGCCGGCTTCGACTTCGAGACCGGCGCCAGACTGGTCTGTGAGGAGGTTCGGGACCATGACCCCGAGACGTTAACCGACGTCCGTATCATCGCCTACTCGGACGCCGAGTACCAGACACTCGCGGAAATCGCGGCCGATCTCGGGTCCTCGTAACCAGCCCGGCCCCCGGCGGTCATTCGTCGGGAATCCGAAAGACGCGGACCGTGTTGCGGTCCAGACGTCGCGACTCGATTTCGACGAGCCCTCGGTCGGAGAACACCCTCTCCCAGTTCCGGTAGTAGAGGGGGACCTCACCGTTCACGTAGTTCGGTGATTCTTCCCGCCGTCTGGTCTCCTCGGCGGGTCCCTCGTTCTCCACGGTAATGACCAGGCCGCTGGTGACCCGGATGAGCTCGTCGAATACCCACCCGCTTTCTGGGTGCAGGTGCTGGAAGGTTTCGACGGAGAACGCTGCATCGAACCCATCGGTGGGCAACTCGCGGATGGTTTCCTCGATCGGCGCGAAGTGAAACGTCCCGGTCGCTGCGAGGTCCGGAAACGTGTCCCGCATCACGGCCCGCGCATCGTCGTTGAGTTCGATCCCGGTCACCTCCGTGAACCCGTTCTCGAGGAGGTGTGCGAGATGCCGTCCGCTCCCACACCCCAATTCCAGGACCGCGGCCCCCGGCTCGAGAACCCGTTCGAGCACTTCCCGAACGGCCTCACTCCGGCTGTCGGGGCCGTGATACGCGTAGTAGGCGGGCGAATACGCGCCCGCCCGCTCCGCCCACTCGCGTCTGACCTCTGTCGGGTCCATATATGGACCTCGCTCGCCACTGGCTTAGGGACACCGCCGATGGCGGACAAGCTGAATCGACGGATGGTAAGGGATTTGTGAACACAGTAATAGGGGCATATATGCCAGAGGCAGGCACGTTTCACGAGTTCGGCGGACGACACGTCCCAGAACCGCTCCAGAAACCGCTTGAGGAGTTGGCGAACGCCTTCGACGAGGCTATCGACTCCGAGGCGTTCCGCGAGGAGCTCGACTACTATCTGCGACACTACGGGGGACGACCCACGCCCGTTTTTTACGCCGAGTCGCTGAGCGAGCAGTACGGCGCCGAGATTTACCTGAAACACGAGGACCTCCTGCACGGGGGGGCTCACAAGTTAAACAACACTCTCGGCCAGGCACTCCTCGCTAAACGGGCCGGAAAGGGCCGACTCATCGCGGAGACCGGGGCGGGACAACACGGAACAGCGACAGCCATGGTCGGAGCGTTGCTCGGCCTCGACACGAAAGTCTACATGGGTCGAACTGACGTCCAGCGCCAGGAGATGAACGTGTTCCGGATGCGACTCCTGGGAGCCGAGGTCGAAGAGGTCACCCGAGGGAACGAAGGGCTGGCGGAGGCCGTCGACGCCGCGCTCGAGGATTTTGTCGAGAACCGGGAGAACACCCATTACCTGGTCGGGAGCGCAGTCGGTCCCGACCCGTTCCCTCGGATGGTCCGGGAGTTCCAGTCCGTCATCGGGCGCGAGGCACGCGATCAAATCCAGGAGCTCCACGGGGACCTCCCTGACGCCTGTGTTGCCGCAGTCGGCGGCGGGTCCAACTCCATCGGTCTGTTCCACGCCTTCAAGGACGATGACGTGGCGTTCTACGGTGCCGAACCCGGTGGCCGAGGGATCGGCTCGGGCCACCACTCCGCGCCGCTATCGGGCTCTGACGAAGCCGAGGTGTTCCAGGGAATGCGAACCAAGGTGATCGATGAGGACACCGAGAATCACTCGATCTCCGCCGGCTTGGACTATCCGGCTGTCGGCCCTGAGCACGCGGGCATGCAGGCCACCGGCCGAGCGGAGTACCATCCGATCACCGACGAGGAGGCCTTGACGGCCTTCCGGGAACTCAGCCGTGCAGAGGGCATCATTCCGGCGTTCGAACCCGCACACGCGATCGCGCTCGCGAAGAAACTCGCTCCCGACCACGACTCGCTGCTCGTGAACCTCTGTGGCCGCGGGGACAAGGACATGCAGTCGGCGGCCGAGGAGTTCGACCTCGGTCCTTCGAGCACGGAATAACGAATCCTCATCCATCGGCCAGGCCGGTCTTTTCGAAGTGGATCAGCTCGTACTCGCCGTGTTCTGACCGCCCGACTTCGTCGTATCCGCGGGCCGGATAAAACTCGGCGGCCGCCTCTTGGCGGGCCGCCGTCGTCGCGAGAAGTCGGTCGAATCCTGCCGCCATCGCGCGTCGTTCCAACTCAGCGAGGAGCCGTGTACCGTACCCGCGGTGCTGATGAGTCGGCGCCACGCGCATGCGGTGGAGTTCGGCGGTATCCGAGGCGTGGACCTCACGCTCGTCCTCGTATCCCTCGTCAGCCGGGAGGAATCCTCCCATCGCCACGACTCGTCCGTCGAAGGTGTGTGGTGGTGGTGCGTCGGCCTCTGCCCGGTCTTCGACCGTCTCCGGGAGGATTCCGACGATAAACTCGCCGGCCGAATCCAGGTAAACGCTCTCGATACGCCGTAAGTCTTCCGTCCCCGGAATGTCCTTGGGATCAGTTCCCGCATCTCGCATCGCCTTCTCGTGAAGCTGCCAAACAGGGGTGGCGTCCCGTCGGTCGAACCGTCTGAAATACAGGCCTCGAGACATCGGTTTGTGTTGTTGAATCCCTTGAGCCATGTAGCGTCAGCCGCCGCTAAAGCCGTGGGGTTCCCTCCCAGCGCTCGGCCTCCACAGGACGGAGTAGAAAACATCGACCCCTTTGCGATGGGACAGCGGGGCGGGCTGACCAGTACCGAGCGTGTTTTCACGGCGCTTTCGCCTACGGTGGCGTATGGCGCCGGTTGACCCACGGGAGAGGTATGACGACCTCAGGATTACTGAGGGCCGGGAGACACTGGACCCGAACCAATTTGAAGAGGCTGCCGCCTCGGAACCGGCAGCTGTCGGTTGGGTGGTTCTGGCGCTGGCCTTCGACGAGGCATCTCGGGTGCTACTGATCGACCAGCCGTGGGCGGACGGGTGGTTGGCCCCCGGCGGGGTTCCTAAGCCGGCCGAGTCGCTGTCGGAGGCGGTCGTCCGCGAGGTTCGTGAGGAAACGGGTGTCGAAATCACCCCGGCCCGGCCGCACGCGGTCGAGGATTACTCGTTCGTCAACGAGCGGACGGAGGAGACGGCAGGCTGGACGTATGTCGTTTTCGAGGCGACCGCCGAGACCACGGAGATCGCCTCCGACCTCGGGCTTGAAGACGAACCTATCGACGACGCGGCTTGGTTCGACCGCCTCCCGGATACCGTGTACGGCTCCGACCTGATCGGCCCGGTCTACCGACGGTGCCTCTCCGGGGGCGTCAACGGCGAAGAGGCATAGGCTGCCTCCCCACTCGGACCTGCCTGCCGGAGCGGTCACTGGATTCCCGAGAACCGAGCGCTCACACAGCGCGATTCCGGTCGCAGGCTCGCTAGTCGATGTGGCCTTCAGCCCTGAGCTGGTCGGCGTCCTGTCCCGAGTACCGCCACTCGATGTTCGCCTTCTCGTCCTGCCAGTCCCACGGCTCCACGAGAACGATGTCCCCTTCGCTGATCCAGGTCCGATACTTCATCCGGCCGGGAATCCGGCCCATCCGGTTGACGCCGTCCTCACAGCGCACACGGACGTGATTACCGCCGTTGTGCTCGGTCACCACAGCGAACAATTCATCATCGCTCGGCATTCGGAGGTTCCGACGTTCCGTCTCTTCACTCATACATCTTATACGGCTGGGGGACGGTTAACTCCCCCGTAATCCCCGCTAACGCGTCTCACGGGCTTCCGGTCTCGATGTCCCTGCGGACCGTTTGGACCCTGTCAGGGTTCGAACGCGACATTCGTTACGGTATCGACCACACCGCTGATGTCGTGGATATCCCCGGCGACGACTTCGGGGATCCGGTCGTGATCCTCGACCGAAACCTGCGCGATGATATCGTACTCCCCAGTGACAACATGGAGAGTGTCAACGGTGTCGAGTTGGGCGATCCGTTCGGCTGCCGGCCTTACAGCGCCTGGATCGACAATCGCGTGGACGTACGCGTCCGTCATGTCTGCGGACGGATGTTTGTGACTCAGCCACAAGATGCGATTACTGTCGGCACATGTTGCCGGGTCTTTGCCCGGGCTGAATCACACTACCCGATTCTTGAGATCCTCCCCGGCAACCAGCCGTTCGTAATTCTCGGCCACGATGGCGGCCCACCGCCCGGGCTTGTGGGGGGTTGATCCGGCCATGTGAGGCGTGACGATCACGTTCGAGAGGTCCCACAGCGGCGACTCCGATGGAAGGGGTTCGTCCGAGAAGACGTCGAGGGCCGCCCCACGAATGAGATGATACTGGAGCGCACGGACCAGCGCCTCGTGATCACAAACGTCCCCCCGAGCGATGTTGACGAGCACGGTATCCTCACCCATCAGTCGGAACTCCTCCATGCCGATCAAGCCCTCGGTCTCATCCGTGAGCGGACACGCGAGGACCACGTAGTCCGCTTGCCGGCAGAGGGTCCGGTGATCGGGGGCGGGAAGCGGCTCGTCCACGACGGCCGGCATCGTGTCGAGGTCTCGTTTCGTCCCCATGACCCTCATCCCGACCGCCTTCCCGAGTTCGGCCACCCGGGTCCCAACGGCTCCTACCCCGATCACCCCCAGCGTTTTGCCCCGGAGCTCCGTTCCCTCGCGACGTTCCCACCGTCCCACAGCCTGCTGGGCGACGAGTTCGGGCATCCTGCGCTCGAACATCAGCATGTAACAGAGCACCTGTTCGGCGATCGGTTCCGCGTGGATGCCCGCGGAGTTCGTTAGTCTGACCCCGCGTTCCTCGAGCCGGGCGAGGGGGTACGCATCAACGCCCGAGGAGAGCGCATGGACCCACTCGAGTTGGTCGCCCGCTTCGAGCAGCTCCCGCGGGAGGCGCCCGGTCACGAGCGCCTGGACATCCTGAATACGTGTATCCGTCTCCTCGGGCGTCACCGCGACTTCGATCGCCGCTGGTGGGATTCGCCCTTCCTCACGTAGCGCTTCGCTGAGTGCCTCGGCACGGTCCGGCCCGGCAAGATGTGCAATCAAGAGTGTCGGGTCGTCGGTCACGGACCGCATTCTAACCGCGACCAGCATAAGTCTCGGTTCCGGCCGCGTACTCGAACGTCAGTCCGGGTCTCGGCTACGAGATACCGAGAACGCGTAGCAGATCGATTCCGACCCCGGCCGCCTCAACGAGTTTGAATCCGAGATAGATGCCGACGATCCCCATCACTCCGGCGATCTCGGGTGGGGCCGGGATCGGGATTCCGAGGTAGGCGAAAAGGGCCCCCGCGAACATCCCCGTCAGCAGGGCGAGGCCAGTCGTAAGGTAGTCCATCGCCCGAACCAGACGGGCGGACGGGATAAAAACCACTGCGGTCGGTCGGAGCAGCAGGCCCCCACCGCCGACGGCCCGGGTGCTTCGTTCCGTCGAGACGGTGGGGTTATCCGGCCGGCGATTCGAGTCCGGCCGATGACGGACGCGTACCACGACGCCATGGAGAATCCGGAGAACCCGCTTGTGAGCCTCCAGACGACTCACGGAGAGATCGTCGCCGAACTCTTCGCGGAGCGGGCACCCAGGACGGTCGGGAACTTCATCGGGCTGGCCAGCCACGAACCCGCCGCGACGACCGACCCCGCGCCCTCCACCCCAACCTGGGAGGATCCCGAGACGGATGAGATCCGGGGCGATTCGCTGTACGAGGGGGTCGAGTTCCACCGGGTGATCGAGGGGTTCATGATCCAGGGCGGTGATCCGACCGGCACCGGTCGGGGCGGCCCCGGCTACGAGTTTGCCGACGAGTTCCACGAGGAACTCCGACATGACCGACCAGGTCTGCTCAGCATGGCTAACTCCGGTCCGGATACGAACGGGTCACAGTTCTTCATCACGCTGGACGCTCAGCCACACCTCGATGGTCGGCACGCCGTGTTCGGCCAGGTGATCGACGGGATGGACGTCGTCGAACGAATCGGTGCCGTCCCGACGGACGCCAACGACCGTCCCCAAGAGGACGTCGCCATCGAATCGGTTACTGTCGAGGAGTGACCGTACCGATACGCAGGACATAAGCGGCAGTGGTCCCGGACCGCCGGAGCCAGCCGGTTTAAGTCGCCGGCCGGCGAGCCCAGGCTGTGAACAGGATCATCGCCGAACGGACGCTCCAAGAGAGTCCGTTCGACGCCGAGGACGCCCGGGCGGCGCTCAGGGAGATGGTTCGTGCGCGACGGTTTGACGAGCGAGCCCTGGCGCTTCAGCGGCGCGGATGGATGAGCGGTTATCCGCCGTTCCGCGGCCAGGAGGCCGCTCAGATTGGCGCTGCTGCCGCGATGGCGTCGGACGACCTGCTGTTCCCGACCTACCGGTCGAACGCGCTCCAACTGGCCCGGGGTGTTCCAATGAGCGACATCCTGTTGTATCGCCGAGGACTCCCGGAGTTCGCTTCCGACCACGACGTCCCCGTGTTTACACAGGCGGTCCCGATTGCCTCACAGATACCCCACGGAACCGGGGCGGCGATGGCCGCCGACTACCGCGACGAGGACTACGTTTCGTTCGTCTGTCTCGGTGACGGTGCCACCTCCCAGGGCGACTTTCATGAGGGACTCAATTTCGCCGGGGTCTTCGACGTGCCAGTGGTCTTCTTCTGTGAAAACAACAGCTGGGCCATTTCGTTACCGACCTCCCGACAGACCGCCAGCGAGTCGATCGCCATCAAAGCGGAGGCCTACGGCATCGAAGGCATGCAGGTCGACGGGAACGATCCGTTGGCGACTCGCGAAACGGTCGCCGAAGCGCTGACTGCTGCCAGGACCGGCGACCCCGTGTTGATCGAGGCACTCACCTATCGGCAGGGAGCCCATACGACTGCCGACGATCCCTCCCAATACCAGGACGCGGCGCCGGACCTCCCCGACTGGCGAACCCGGGACCCGATTGAGCGGTTCGCGGAGTGGTGTGATCAACAGGGGCTGGAGGACGTGGAGGCGCTCCGCGACGAGACGCGGGAGACGGCCGAATCGGAAGTGGAAACGGCTATCGAACGGGCGGAGGCACATCCCCGGCCGGGACCGGAGGATCTGTTCGACCCTGTATATGCCGACCTCCCACGCGACTTGGAACGCCAGAAGGCGACGGCCCGTCAGTTTGCGGACACGGCGGACCCCTACGAACTCGACCGGTAGCTCGGTTCCGAATCGTCCCGCCTTTTCACACGCTCATGGAGACGTACGTCTTGGTATCGGTAACGCCCGTGATTCCCTGTATCCCGGTCGAAACCGTGTCGAGAATCTCGTACACCTCATCCGCGGTCATCTCGACGACCAAATCCCAATCGCCGGCGACGACGTGAGCCTCAGCGACGCCGTTGAAATCGCGGACCTCCTCGAGAACAGTCTCGGCGTCACCGGTACTCGTTTTCACCATCACGAACGCGTGAACCATACCTCCTTGCTAGTCAGTAACACGGCAAAAACCTTCCCCCGGCGTCGGGGAGAACTCTCATGGTGCGAAGCTTCTTTTCCCTCGCGTACGAATGCCGAGGCATGCGGTTCGTCATCATTGGTGCTGGGCGGGTCGGCCTGCGGACAGCAAGGGTGCTCCGAGAGGAGGGACACGAGGTGACGCTGGTCGAGCGGGACGAGGACCGTGCTGCACGCGGCCGCACGGCCGGGTTCGACGTCCACGAGGGGGACGGATCGCGCGAGGATGTGCTCACGACCGCCGGAATCAACGAGGCAGACGCGTTGGGGGCGTTGACAGGTGACCTCAACGTCAACTTCGCAGCATGTATGATCGCGAAACATCACGGCTGCCGGACGGTCATGCGAATCGATGAGGACTACCGCGAGGAAATTTACCAGAAGTACGCCGACGAGGTCGACGAGATCATCTACCCGGAACGGCTGGGTGCCATCGGTGCGAAGAACGCTTTGCTCGGGGGCAATATCCAGGCGATCGCGGATATCGCACAGAACCTCCAGGTGCTCCTGTTCACAATCACCGAAGAGTCACCGATGCGCGGGTACAACCTTAGTGAGGTTGCACTTCCTTCCGAAGCACGCATCCTCGCGTTCGGGAAGGCGGGCGAACGGATGGGGATTCCACTACCCGACGATTCCCTGGAGGTCGGTGATCGGGTGGCCGTCCTCGCCGACTTCGAGGTGCTGGGGGACGTGCGGCAGTTACTGGTCGGGGGCGAGTTCGAGGAACCGACCGCACCCGGGGGTGAATGACGGTGGTACAGGCGTACATTATGGTGAAATCCACCACTGGTGAGGCCGACCGGGTCCAGAGTGAACTCGCCTCGATCGACGGGGTCATGGAGGCTCACATCGTCGCTGGTGACGTGGACTTCATCGTCACGGTCGATGTCGACTCCCCCCCAGACGTCAAAGAAATCGCCGCGAATGCCATCCAGAACATCGACGGTGTCGAGAGCACCCGGACGTATATCGCGATGAGCTGAACGAGCCGGGGCGGCGTCGCTCTTACTCAGAGACCGTCGCTTTTCGCCGTCTGTCGCGCCTCGCTCAGAATACTCGCGACCGGGTCCGTATACTCGTACCCGGGGATGACACCCTGAACGTAGGTCCCTTCCACGAAATCGATCAGTGCGGCCGCGTCGGCGACGCCCCGCCGCTCGTTCAGGTCGGCGAACTCCTCTTCAACAACGATCTCGCCCCCGTCGAGACGCGTCTTCGGACTGAGGTCTCGCTCTGTCTTCGTGATTTCACCGACGTCAGCGACACGGAGTTCGAACGTCTCGAGCCATCCGTCCTCCACCACCGACGCCATCTCGTCGGTTGTCACGGATGACAGCATCGGAACCCGGACGGTGACCGTGAACTCGATTCGCCCGTCGTCCAACGCTGTCGCTTCGACCCGCCCGTCGAACGCCGTGGTCATGGAGACGAATCCGACCCCGTTTTCCGCGGTCTCGAAACTGTCGTGATCCCGAAATGCACGCTTCACCCGCGCGGGTATCCCGGTCTCGTCGTCGGTCATACTTCCTGAAACGCCGTCGGGACCCAAAAACGACGCGTTCGCGCACCTTTCGCCCGACCCGCGCGCTACCATACGCATTTCGTTCGCTCCACGGGCCGTCCCGCTTGTCGGCGGAGTCGGCCGGAAAGACTGAGCCTTTGACCGTCCGGCTTGAACCGGACATATGGCAGAGACTTTCCGGTCGACCGACGACCTTGTGGACGCGCTCGAGGCGGTAGACTTCGACCGCCCGCCCGCGCTCGTAGCCAATGCCCATATTACGGCCACGGGCGTCGCCCGGGCGCTTTCAGCCGGTGATGTACCGGTGATCGCACTCGATCGCGCCGGCGACGGGACGCCTGATGGCAGCCCGACACACGATGGGGTCGCGCCGCCATCGAACGCGGTCGATTTCGCGGGTGCAGTTACGTACCCCCTTGACGATATGGACGGGTTCCGAGCCGATGTCGAGCGGCTCGTTACTGCGGCCGGCCGGCAGGCCGTCGCCTTCCCCTGCATGGACGAGTGGGTCCGCGGATTTGCTGCCACAACCCCCGACGGCGTTCGCCTCGCGTCCTCCGGGTTGGAGGGAATCGAGCGCGTGCTCGACAAGGCAAACCTCTACGCGCTGGCGGACGAACTCGGAGTTCCGTATCCCGAGACCTACGACCTGTCTGAGACGTCGGCCGATGCGGCCGTCGAAGCGCTCGGGTTCCCGCTTGTTGTCAAACCTGCTCACAAACGGAAGTTCGAGGAGATCTTTGGCACGAACGTCATCGAAGTCGATACTCGCTCGGAACTGACCGAGGTGGTCACTGCCGCCCGTGAAAGCGATGCGCAAGTGTTGCTTCAGGAGAAAGTCCCTGTTGAGGTGGGCCACGATGCCTCGCTGGCTTCGTATTTGCCTCCGGAGTCCTCGCCGCATCAATCCTCGCTCGCGCTTGTTGGGAACCCCCGCGTTCGATTCCCCAGGGGATTCGGAACATCGACCGTCGTCGAACGGGTCGAGCGGCCGGCAGTCAGGGACCACGCCACCGCCGTCCTCTCCGAGACCGGCTATCACGGCATCAGCGAAGCCGAGTTCGTCTTCGATGCCGACCGTGACGAGTACGTCCTTCTCGATATCAACACGCGCCCGTGGAAATGGATCATGATGCCTGTCACCGCAGGCGCAAATCTCCCGCTCGCCGCGTACCTCGACACCACGGGGGACAGCGTCGAGGTCGATCCAGAGGCCGACCCCCGGGGACGATCGCCCGACGACTTCTTTCAGACGCGGTGGGTCTACCTCCCCGATTACCTCGAGCTCCTGGCGACACATCCCGGGTTCGATGACTTACTCCCGCCGGACCAGTGGCGGTCGCTGGTGTCCGGCTCCTTCGAATCAGAAGCCTGGCTGACGACTGGCATCTATCGCCCATCAGATCCCGGACCGGTGGCGAAATTCCTTGAGTCAGAGTTCTCGGAAGGGGAGTACTACTGCTCGTGCTGACCGCTGGACAGGTCACGGACTTCCCGTCCAGCTCGGCTCACAGGAGCACCATCCGAACGGTCCAGAAGTCACGGAACGCATCATCAAGGGCCGCTTCCGGTGACCCGGTCGCGTCGCTGCCTGCGACGTGGTCGGCCGTATCCGCTAGCTGCTCGACGGCCCCTCGTGCTCCGACCAGGATCGTTCTGTCGACATCGATGTGGTCGGTCAGTGCATCCCGACACCTCTCGAGGTGAGCGTCGACTTGCTCGTCCCGACGCCGCTCGAAGCGGGCTTGCGAGAACCCGCCCTTAGAGTGGTCGTCCATCACGTCGCTCGTGAACCCGTCGAAGTCGACCCGCTCGTTTGCTTCATAGACCCCGAGCGCGAACGTGTCGGCCCGGACGAGCCCGAAGGCAAACCGCCCGGTCGGTCGGAACCACCCGGTCTCGATCCGGAACTGATCGGCCCACTCGTGAAACGGATCCGGCGGCAACGGCGGCACGAGGGCTGCACTAACAAGCCCAGCGTCGTCCCGGTAGACGAGTGCCGGCTCGACCCGGCGGATGAGGCCGATCCGGTCGCCGAAGGCGTCCCTGACCGGTGCAGGGGGTTCGCCTGCCACCATCGCCGACAGTGCTCCTTCGGACCCAGCCCTGACGCTTCGGAGCCGGTCTAGGACCGTTTCGAGCCGCTCGCCACGGATTGACTCTCGTCCGCGGACGGTGAGGTCGGGGTCGGTGCCTTCTTGGAGTCGGTCCATTCGATCTTCCAGTTCTGCGATCTTGTCTTCCAGTCGGTTTACCCGCTCTTGTGCTTCCTGCCTGGCGGAGACTGCCTCTCTTCGACGATCCTCCTCGGCGGTCAACTGTGACTGCAGTCGGTCCCGTTCCTCCTCCAACTCCTCGATTCGCTCCTGAAGTTCCTCTCGGCCCAACAACCGGTCGAGCATCGTCGACTACGGCCTCCGGCCAGGAAGGAAAACGTTACTCACCCCGTCACGTGCAGAAACGGTCTCAGGTGAGCGTCGGTATCAGACGAACGGTTCGTTCCGGCGATCCGTTCCCGCCGATTAGCCACGCTCGCCGCTTGTCGGCCACCCTGAGTACTCAAGCAGTTCCTGCGCCCGGTCCGCTTCCGCCAACAACACTTCCTTCCGCCCCGGGAGTTCGAACTTCAACTCCTCCGGGACGATGCGATGAGGGACGGTAAGCGTTCCGGAGGGCACGTCTTCGTCGCCGACAACCGGAAGATGCCGGGTCCCGAGTTTCATAACGAGGGGCGTGTCGAGACGTTCGATGCCCTCCCCGGTTGCGTACAACTGCTCGTTCACCCGTTCGTGGTCCGCTTGACTTATTGCCGGCGTCCCACTGTCGCGCGGCTGGACGTAGAGTCTCCCCAGATAATACCCACTGGAGAACGGTTCGAACATACTGTTCGCACGAGGCTCGCGGAGCGTCGAGTATAAGTTTTGTCAGGAACGTTTTTATTGACCCGCATCCCCGCTGATTCGGCAACCTCAGGCCGGCTTCAAAACGTCCCCCGCTGTCCTCGCTGGTCCCCGTCCTCCGCCCGACAAGCCAAAAAACGTCCCGCGCTAATATAGACCGATGGCAACCACGCTGGATTTTCTCCTGTTCGGTCTCGTCCTCGTCGGTCAGACGTTACTCGCGGCGGTTGCGACGCGATTCTTCAGGCTCCGAATGGAAACTCGCTGGGGCTGGGTCCTCTACACGTTGCTGATTACCCCGGTGGTTCTGCTCGCGACCACGCTCTTGGCCTCTGGCTTCCTGAATATCGGCCCAGACCTCGGCGGTCGGTCGGTCGCCCTTGCGGTGATGATCGGTATTCCATTGGCACTCGGCTTCACCATCGACGTGTTGTACATTCCCCCGCCTGAAGAATACGAACTCCCCGAGACCCGGGACGGCTAGCCCCCGGGCTTACGACCCGACTGCGTTGGCCTCTGAACCTGTCCCGGTCTGATTCCTGTTGTGTGCTTCCTCGTACCAGTCCGGTTGTGACACCACGGTCTCTGTCACGTTCTGTACTCGGAACTGCTCTTCCACGGCGACGGCGGTCTCGTTGAACCGTGTCTCGTATCGCAGTCGGTACATAGTAACCACACCCCCTTCAGTCACTGTCGCAGTCAACGATACGTTTTGCCAGTCTGAGCCCCGCGGCCGCTCTATTCGCTTCGCCTCCGCCCGGAGTACGTACAGTTTCAACCCATCCTTCGACCGTGTCCCGTCCAGTCGCGGGTCCATCACGGACAGCGCGCCAAAAACCCGATCCCGCCCTGTCGTGCTGACGTCCAGCGGCGCCTGTGCTTCCGATGGGAGCACAGCATAAGTGACAGTCCCGTTCGAATCGACGCTGCGATACAACGTTTCGTCGCCGTCGCTCCAGTAACTGAACGCGCTCGGCGTGATCCCTGCGACCCTCGGCGCAGCTCCGGTCGCCGCGTACTGATATGCGATTCGCGACCCGTTTGACCGGGTCGTCGTCCGAACGTCTGCCAGTGTCGTCCCGTTCGATGCGTTGATAAGGCGCCGCGTCTCGACCGTGACGGCGGCCCGTGCCAGCGCGAGGTGGTGTGCCTCCGCGAGCGTCGCTGCATCGACGGCAGTCTCGCTTACGCCGGGAGGTAGGGTCCGTTCCGGAGTGGGTGACGGAGTAGGCGACCATGAGACCGTCTCGCTCGGCTGCCCCGAGTCTCCCGTCCCGAACGTTCCACCACATCCTCCCAGAACGACGAGTATCGTCAACATCAGGACGGGCAACGAGCGCACGAGCGCCGGATCGACTGCCATGGAAATAACCGTTCCGCGGACTCAGGCGCCCAATCACAACCGTCGCGGCGTCGCGCCTATGACCGGTCCGGTCCGCCCCGTTTGCGCTCCTCGGCGAGGGCTTCCTCAAACCACCCTGGTCGCGCAGCGGGCGTCGATCCGACCGCTGTCACCCGGAACCGCTCCGTCACGAGGATTTCGATCCCGTTTCGTCTCGTCTCGTATCGTAGACGGTAGGTGGTGACGACCCCCTCCGGGGTCACGACCATCCGAAGCGAAGCGTTCCGTCCCTCGGGGCTACCGGGACGATCGACCAGCTCGGCCGTTCCCTCGAGCACGAACCGTCGGTCAGCCCCGGTCCCAGTCGTTTCCACGAGGACCGGATCGATGGCCGCCGCCAGCCCGTAAATCTGGCTCCAGCCGGTCGTTTCAACCCCTAGGCTCCCCGTCGGTGCTCCGGGATACGCGTCATAACTAATGTTTCCGCCGGCCGTTCGCACGCGTTCGACCGTCTGTGTCCCGTTTGTCCAATAGGCCCGCGACTGTGGTACGATCCCGACATGTCGTGACATGTCGCCTTCGGCCACCGTTCCGACGAACCGCCGCGATCCGTTCGCACGGATGATGAGCGTCGTGTTCGCTAGGATGGTCCCGTTCGCGGCGGTGAATGTCCGCTGGCGAATAACCGTCCGGGAGGTGTTCGCTAACGTCCGACGGTGCGTTTGCCCAAGCGCCCATGCGTCCGTTTCGTTGGCGCTGATTCCCGGCGGGGTCGGACGCTGTTCCTGCTTCTCGGTCGTCGGGGTACCTTCGAGGCGTGGGTTCACTGTTCGAGGCTCACTATTCTCCTCGCCGGCTAATGGCGTTCCGCTGCATCCTGCAAGGACCAGCATGAGCACGATACCGGCGACGAGGGGACGCATGTTTATCGCATTCCGAGGCGCGGAAATAAACGCAGGGGCCTCTCTCAAACTGCTTACATTCAGCGATCCTGATCTAACAGCCGCTCCAGCGTTTCCTCGACTCCCTCGATAACCGATTCAGGCGCCCGCGTTGCATCCACGCGGACGAACCGCTCCGGCTCCGCGTTGACGAGCCGCTCATAGTTGGATTGGACTTCCGCGAGAAAGCCCGCCCGCTCGAACTTGTTGCTGGCGCCAGCACGTTCGGCGGCGGTCCGTGGGTCCACCTCCAAATAAATCGTGGCGTCCGGTTCGCGAGTAAAGGCGGCGTGAATGCCACGGACGTACTCGAGTGGACGGTCGATCTCGGTGTCGGTGAGGCTGGCAGCCTGGTATGCGTACCGAGAGTCGGTGTAGCGATCCGAGATAACAAGCCGCTCTTCCTCGAGGGCGGGCTCGACGATTCGCGAGAGGTGGTCCGCGTGGTCGGCCGTATAGAGGAACAGTTCCGCCAGCGGATCGGCGGTGTCGTCCCCAAGCGACCGACTCACCGCCTCACCATACCAGGAGTCGGTCGGCTCCCTTGTGAACACGGCGTCCGGGTATACGTCGTGCAGAGCCTCCCAGACCGTCGTCTTTCCGCTCCCGTCGAGTCCCTCCAAGGTAATCAGCGTTCCACCCACAACCGGGCCGATGGAGCGCCGCGGTTTACGGTTTGTGGGTCATCGTCCCTCGCCGTCGCCGCCCAGCGGCCCGTTCCCGAGAGGTGTACCCGCCCCGCGCTCCCGTCGCAGGACACAAGACACATATCGTTCGCCAGCGACAGGGCCGAATAGTTGAATGCACGTGCGTTTCCGGGCAGCACTCGCGGACGCGGTCGAGCGGACATACGAGCGCTTGTTACGACGCGAGATTGACGGCGCTCCTGCCCACGTTGCCGTCATCCAGGACGGGAACCGCCGGTACGCCCGGGAGCGGGGAGCCGACGCTCCCGAGGGCCACCGGGCTGGCGCGGCGACAACCGAACAGGTTCTCGAGTGGTGTGCGGATCTCGGTGTCGAGGAGTTGACCTTGTACGCGTTCTCCACGGAGAACTTCGAGCGCGATGATCACGAAATCGAACACATCTTCGACCTGGTCGAATCGAAGTTGTTCGAGTTCGCGGACGCCGAGAGGGTCCATGAAGAGGACGTCCGGATCCGGGCGCTCGGCGACGTGTCCCGCCTCCCAGACCGGGTCCGTGACGCCGTAGACTACGCTGAACGCCAAACGGCGGGGTACGACCGGTTCCGGCTGAACATCGCGCTCGCGTACGGCGGCCGAAACGAACTGCTCGGCGCGGTACGGTCGGTCGCCCGTGACGTCTCCGCCGGCGAACTCCGGCCTTCGGAGATCGACGTCAGCAACGTCGAAACCCGGCTCTACCGCCGTCCGGTCCGGGACGTCGACCTCATCATTCGTACCGGCGGTGACGAACGGACGTCCAATTTCTTGCCGTGGCATGCCAATGGGAACGAGGCAGCTGTGTACTTCTGCACGCCGTACTGGCCGGAGTTCTCAAAGACCGACTTCCTCAGGGCCGTCCGAACGTACGAGGCACGCGAGGAATCCTGGCAGCGAGCCAGGGTACGGCGGGCCGTCGCGCTCGTCCGGTCAGCTGCCGGCGTCTCCAATGAGGAGGCTCGAGCGGCTGCCGCTCGACTTCGCGAGAAACTCCCCCGTCACGAGGCCGCCGAGATCGACGCCGAACTGGAGCGGCAGAACGCCACCGTCGACCCAGCTGACTGATCAGGCGCTTGCGTCCGTTGACCAGTCCGTCCACAACTCTTTGCTTCGGTTTCATCCCTCGCGCGGATCCGGCTACCGCCCGTACCGCCGTTGGCGGTTCTGGAAATCGAGGACGGCCCGGAGATAGTCCCGACGCCGGAAGTCACGCCAGTTGACGTCGGTAAAGTACAGCTCCGAGTACACGGACTGCCAGATCATGAAATCGGAGAGTCGTTCGGCTCCGGTTTTGATGACGAGGTCCGGCTCTTCGGGGAATACCAACCGATCTTCGATATCGGCCTCGTCGATAGCGTCGGGGTCCAGTTCCCCTTCCTCGACAGCTTCGGCGACCTCTCGAACCGCTGCTACGAACTCCCGCTTGCCGCCGAGGCCGATGTTCATACGGATGGGGGCGTCCGCCCGTGTCGTGTCTCCAGGCACCCGGACTGCCACTGGTCGTGGCGCGTCGATCTCCTGCAACTCCCGGGCCAACGTGTCTTGGACGGCCTCATCCAAGATCGACACGGACACCGTCACACGGTCAGCGCCGTACTCGAACGCCCACCGTAAAAAGCGTTCCAGCGTGGCATATGCGCCCTGTTCGAGGAGGTCACGTTCGGTAATGACGACCGCGACGTGTGCCGGCGGCTCCGCATCGTGGATGCGGTGTCGAACTGCCAGGACCCAATCGTAGACACCCACGACTGCTAGATGGGGTGGTGTCCAAAATAAAGCGTGAGGGTTGTGCCTGACGCGCCGTCAGATCAACACTCGGACCATCCACACGACTCGCAGGTCTTGCAGCCTTCCGAGTAGTAGATCGTCATGCTGCCACAGTCCGGACACTCGGGCGACTCGCCGGCGGCGATGAGGTCCTGAACGGCATCAGTCGATGCCTCAGTGCCGGCCCCGTCCGGAGCGTCCACGGCCGCGCCGCCGTCCGGTTCGGGCTCCGGGACTGAAGTCGACCCGCCCGAGGCGTCCCCTTCGATTTCGTCGAGGGACTGTTGCTCCGGATACCCTTTCTCGATTTCGTCATCGAGGTAGCGACGCATGGCCGTCCCGATTGCGTCCGGAATCGACTGGATCTGCTCGCCTTTGTCCCAGGCGACCTTCGGGGAGCGGGTTCCACAGAGTTCGTCCACGATTTCGTCGGGGTCAACGCCCGCGCGAAGGGCCGTCGAGATCACCTTTCCGAGCGCCTCGGTGAAGGAGTTCGTGAACCCGCCGGAGTGGCCGATATTCGCGAACACCTCGAAGGGTTCACCTGTCGCCGGGTCCTCGTTGATCGTCACGTACAATTTCCCGTACCCAGTCTCGATTCGCTGACTCACGCCTCGCAGCGCGTCCGGGCGCGGTCGCAGGCTGGGCATCGTTGACGCCTGCCCGTCCGCTTCGGCGAGCAGCGATTCGACCTCGGCGTCGAGGGCCGCACGGACGTCCTCGTTCTCGA
>CAZCXJ010000045.1:0-18025 GCA_964502585.1 uncultured Candidatus Halobonum sp. | reverse complement strand
TGTAAGCCACGTGGAATGGGCTAGTGCCGTCGGAATCAAAAGGGACCTCGAGTTCGAAGACTCGAGGGACTCGCCCGGGACCTGAGACTCTCCGAGGGACCCCCGCGGGCGGAGTCTCCAGAAGAACTTTGCAATCCCCCGCCACCCGACCCGATATGGTGACTGAGCTCTCGACTGAGGACGTTCCTCTGGTGACGGGTGCCGGGGCAGGAGTGGGTGCGTGGGTCCTTGGCTACCTCATCACCTACGTGTGGCAAGCTGGAACCGTCCGCGAACAGTTACGCGCGTTCAATTTCCTCGCCGAGTTGCTGGGCGGCGAACCGGTGCCCGCCTGGATCGGCATCGGGTGGTACTACTACAACGCGCACTTCGTCTCCACGCTCGTCCCGGGGTTCGGAGGCACACGGGCGGAGAACTTCATCGCGGCGGCTGACGGTGGGGCCCTCTCACTCCTGTACATCCTTCCACCCGCGGTTTTGTTGGTAAGCAGCGCCGTGACGGCGGGTCGCGCCGAGGCTTCGACGCGCCTGAACGCCGCGGTTGCGGGCGGCAGCGTGACGCTCGGGTATCTACCCCTGTGTATCGTCGGCATGTTCGTGTTCGTCTACTCGGTCGGTGAGGCAACCGTCCGGCCGGACGGCGTGACCGCGGTCCTCCTGGCTGGAATCGTGTATCCCGTTGTGTTCGGCGGCCTTGGCGGGGTGCTGGCCGACGGCCTCGAGTTCTAGTCACAGGTCTCGGGCGAGCATCTCCCCCCAGTGTTGGAACCCGTGTCGTCGGTAGAAGGCTTGTGCCCGGTCGTTCTCACGATCCACGTCGAGCACGAGTCGGTCCAGCGGGAGGTCCTGCTGTCGGGCGACGGCTACTGCGGCCTCGAGGAGTTCGTCCCCGACACCCTCCCCACGATGATCGGGTGCCACGTAGATTTCGTTCAGGACCGCGGCATCCCACACGAACGCGAGTGACTGTGGGAGCACGAAAACGTACCCGATGAGCCCTCGGCCCCCCGATTCCCCCCCGGCTTCCCTACCGGGTGTCGCCGCTACCTGAACGCACCGCTGGTTCTCCGAAACGCATCGGGCGACCCAGTCGAGCCATCCCTCCCGGTACGCGTCGGTCAGTTTCGACGCATAGACCGCCTGCTTCTCCGGGTCGCCGGTGGCTCCCATGTCCGACTCGAAGGCCGACTTGAGGTTCCACAGGGCCGCCTCATCACGATCCGGATCGTACGGACGGACCTTCACGACTGATCCCCTCGCGGTCGGCTCATGTGTCTTCCGTCGCCCCGTCCAGCCAGAAGCGCGTCCCGAGCACTATCCCGCTGGCGGCCACCAGAAGGAACTGCCAGCCCGACCGAACGACCGGAAACACCCGTTCCGGGTTCCCATTCTCCTCGCCGGGTGACGGGTCGACACCAGTACTGTAGTGGACGTCGTCGGTAGTCCGGGGCTCGTCCGGGGAAAGGTCGACGAACGTCTGTACGAGACCGCGCTGGTTCGAGATCTCGAGTTTCCCGTTGAGCGTATAAAACGAGTCATGGAGGGGCCAGAACAAGTTCACGCCGTTCGTCACGAAATCCAGGCCGATCCCCGCGACGAGAAGCCCTGCGAGTGCCACCCAGGCGACGCGGGGTCCAGTGTCGCCCCATCGGGCCCTGAGTAGGGAGCTAGGACGGAGACGGGTATCGTACGCCAGCACACCGGCGAGGAGGGTCGGATATAACACGTTGTGGCCCAGCGACCGGTGGGCCCCCCCGATGACCAGTCCCGCGAACGCGTCCAGATCAGGGATCACGGTCACTACGAGCACGAAGAGGACGGCCCGGCGACCGAAGGCGGGCCCAAGTAGCGCCGCGGCGACGAGCCCCGCGAGGGCGACGTGGACGATCGTCGACGGCATATCCCCGCCTTGGGCCGGGTGCTCAAGGCGTTTTCCCCGTAACCCACCGTGGACGGAGCGTGGCCGATGCCCCTGTCGGTACGCTTTTGCGGCCCACAGGCCACAAACAGGTATGGACAGGTGGGCGAGACGGCGATGAGCGATCTGCCACGGGAGCAGCTGGCCCGCCGGATGGCTGGCGAGATCACCCTGAGCGATGACCCCGGCGCGACGATGCGGAAGTGGCGGACGGACTTTGGTGTCGCCCAGACCCGCTTGGCCGAAGAGCTCGACGTCTCTTCCTCCGTGGTGTCGGATTACGAGAGCGGGCGGCGGGCGTCCCCCGGAATCGCCCTGGTCTCCCGCGTCGTGATCGCGTTACTCGATATCGACGAGGACCGAGGCGGCGATCGGATCCGACAGTTTGCACGCGTCGTCTCCGCTGGATTCGAATCGGATGTGGTCCGGGACCTTCGGGAGTACTCGACCCCCCTTCCGCTCGAGCGGGTGTATGCGGCCTTGGAGGCTACCGAAATCGCGGCGGGCGAGCGGGACACCGTCAACGGTCATACCGTGATCGACAGTATTGAGGCGATCACGCGGCTGTCGAGCGAGGAATTCTATCGACTGTACGGCCAGTCCACTGACCGCGCGCTCGTGTTCACCGGCGTCACACGGGGTGAGTCGCCACTGGTCGCGCTCCGAGTCGTTACCCCGACACCCAACGCAGTCATCCTCCACGGGATCGAGGCCGATGAAGTCTGGGAGTACGCCCCCGGGCTCGCTCGCGCGGAAGGATATGCGCTTGCGACCTCGACCCGGCCGTTGGCCGAGGCACTTGAGGACCTTCGAGCACTCTGAGGCTGCTGTCCTCCGTCAGCTACCAACCCCTGACGGGGTGGGAGAACGTCACTTCCGTTCCGACCAGGATACTTTTGCACGTGCTCCTCGCCGAACCCGATGGTGACGCTTGATCCGATCCACGTCGACACCATCGCACATCTCGCTTCGGCCATTGCCGAGGGTGTCGACGACTCTCAGCACGAGGAGCTGGCTGAAACGGTTTGGCGGGAATGGCTCGACCCGCTCCGCACCGAAGGGCGGACCGTCCTCGAACCGGTCGACGACCACCGGCTTCGGGCCGTGAACACTGAATCCATCGCTCTCGCCGACAGGCCGTTCGACACTACCCACGGCCTCGATTCGGGAACGCTGAACCCGACATCGTTCAAGAACGGGCTCGTGCTTGACGTGGCACAGGCTGCGATGGCCGCCGACCCATCGAACCTGGATCTCCATCGGGCACGAAGCGTCGTCGCAACGGTTCACACGAACGACGCGACGGTGACGTTCCCCACCGGCTGGACCCGTTATGACGGCGGGCACAGCCAACGACGGATCCTGCAGGTACCTCGAACACGCCGGTACACCGACGAAACCGTTCACGAGCTCGCCCTCTACCTCGCGGAATCGAAACACGCACTCGACCATGCCAACACCGTGCCGGACCTCTTGGTGCTGGACGGGCCGCTGTACCCGAAACGCCTGCTCAACTGGGCCACTCGCGACCGCGAACTCAAACGGCTGGCCCGTGGGGTCGAGGCCCAGGAAGTGGTCGAGAATTACGTGGAACTCGTGGAACGGTTCGTCCGACGGGACGTCCCGCTCGTGGGATTCATCAAGAATCCGACGTCGGGGTACATCACCCGGACCCTCGATGAGGAAGGGATGAACGTCCCCTGGCCGGACGATACCGCCCTGTTCACGAGGCTCCTGGAGCCGGAGTCAGAGGGCGAACGTGACACCACGCGGTTGACGTTCACGTCCTGGTTCGTCTCGCGGGGCGGGTCGGACGAACCGTTGTCCGCCGAGGGGAACGCCCTGGGCGTCGAACGGAAGCTGAACTCATCCGCTTACGAGGTCACGTTCTTCATGATTTACGACCCCCGCGAGGACCTCCTCTACCGAGTGGAAGCCCCGATAGCCTTCACCAGCGACCTGGAAACGCGACGGGCACTCACGACCCAGCTTCTCAGTGAGGTCGCGGCCGAGCGAGGCCCTCCCGCCGCGGTCGCCAAAGCGGACGAGCTTGCCCGGATCAGCAGGGAGGAAAAGAAGTCGCTCCGGCACAAGTTCGAAGAGCAGTTCGACAGCGAGTCGTTGCGAACGTACGACGAGATGCGATGGCCCGGCCAGGAGTGAGGTGAGCGACGCGGTCCGGGCCGTGACCCCTGTGATCGACGCCTGACGGGACCCTGGTGACGGTTCCCCGCCCGTTATCCCGCCCCGTGGCCAGGACAATTCGATCTCAGGCCGGTTCAGTTTCCAGGACTTCGATCTCGACGGCCTCGGGGTCGACCCCGATCCGTGCGAACTGCGTTCGGACGTGTTCCTCGGCCGCGGCGAGGGCTTCCCCTCGGGCGTCAAACCCCCGTGGCATGGGCGATTCGAACGCGACTCGGATCTCCCGCCCGTCGATTTCGACCGCGGACCCGCCGGAGGTCACTTCGTAGAAGGCGTCACAAACCCAGACGTAAGGGGCATCGTCGTCGGGTGCCCCCTTGAACTGGGGCGGGTCCTCGCCCCGCTCATAAATCGTCCCGGTTAGAGCCGTTCCGCCACCGTGGCCCCGGACCAGCAACATACGCGAAGCTATGCCCGCCCGGAATAAAAGCGGCGCGACACCGCGGGAGCGTCTTCTAAACCCTTTTAATCAGTCCCCCATCAGTACCCCCCGTTATGAGCGACCTCCCGGAGGAGTTCGATTGTACGATTACCAACTGGGAGTACATTTACGGCCTCTGTCGCGTCGTCGCCGAGGAGGTCCGCGAGGGGGAATTCGAGCCCGATGTCGTGGTCGCGCTGGCACGGGGCGGTTGGTTCGCGGGGCGCTGTCTCTGCGACTTCCTGGGGTTGGATGACCTCACGAGTCTGAAGATGGAACACTACGTCGGCACGGCCGAACGAACCGGCGAACCGACCATCCGCTACCCGATGCCCGAGGGGTCCGTCGAGGGTAAGGACGTGCTCATCATCGACGACATCGCTGACACTGGCGGGTCGATCGAACGGGCCTACGAGTACGTCTCCGACCGTGACCCGCGGACGGTTCGGACGGCCACGCTCCAGTTGCTCGGCACTTCCGAGTTCGAGCCGGACTTCGTGGGCGAACGGCTGGAACAATGGACCTGGATCGTCTATCCCTGGAACTTTATCGAGGACATGGTCGACCTCATCTCCGGTGTCATGCAGAAGGCCGACGGCGATACGTTCACCAGCGAGGAGATCCGCCGACAACTCGCCGCGTATCACAATATCGATAGGATCGGGATGGAGATCGCACAGCCCGGCCGCCTGGGGGAAGTCTTGGAAGAAATGAAACGTCGTGACGTGATCCGAGAAACGCCTGCGGGTTACCAACTGGCTGCCGGCGAACCTGACCCGGCTGACGCGTGACACGCCTCGGCGTCACTTCAACGGTAGGTGGGTGACGGGTGTCGCTCCTCGGGATCTTCGCCACGGCGATCCTCCCGATCATCACCGTAGCGGCAATCGGATTCTTTCTGGGACGGACGAAATCGGTCGATCCGGACCCGCTGAACACCGTCGTGGTGTACGTGCTCGCGCCCGCCCTCGTGTTACACAGCCTGGCGACCGCGACGTTTCCCGGAACTACGTTGTTGAAACTCACTGTCGGGACCGCCGGGTACGTCGTCGTGATGGTCGTCCTGGCCGAGGGGGTCGGCCGACTCCTCCGCGAGTCCGAACCGCGGTTGAGTGCACTCGTGCTTGTGGCGACGTTCCCGAACTCGGGCAACTACGGGATCCCGGTCTCGGATTTCGCGTTTCCGGACGGTGGCCGCAGCGTCGCTGTGCTTTACCTGGCGGTGCAAGGAGTGCTGGTCTATACCGTGGGGGTGTACGTGGCATCGCGGTCGGCAGGGGGTGCCGGCCTAGCGGGTCTGCGGCGGGTGTTCCGGATCCCGTTGGTATACGCCGTCCCGATCGCCCTGGGCGCCCGGGCAGCAGGACTCGTCCCACCACTCGATTCGACGGCGATGCAGTCGTTGAAATTGGTGGGTGACGCGTCGATCCCCGTGATGCTTCTCATCCTCGGGATCCAACTCTCGCGAACCGATTACGGCGCCGCGCTCTCCAGCGTCGGCCCCGCCGGGGTTCTGAAGATGATCGTCGCCCCAGCGGTCGCGCTCGGTATCGCTCTCGGACTGGGGTTCGACGATCCCACGGTCGCGCGCGTGTTCGTCCTCGAGTCGGCCATGCCGGCTGCGATCACGCCGCTGATACTCGTGACTGAGTTCGCAGGGGATCTCGAGATCGGCGGAGTCTCGGCCCCCGAATTCGTCAGCACGGCCGTGCTGGTCACGACCTTGGCGTCCGTCCCGCTCCTGACGGGCCTGATCGCACTCCTACAGACCGGACTTCTCGTCTGAGGCGATCTCGGGCCGCTTCGAGGGAAACCCACAAGCCGATGTACGCATACGGTCGACACATGAGCGACTGGACTGACGCCATCGTGGGCGACCGGATGACGGTGGATCAACAGTTCAACGAACGAGTGCGTGCCTCCCAGTTCTCCAACCAGGAATGGGGATTGATCATGACCGCGGTGGAATTCGAGATCGAACACGCGGACGACGCCGACCAAGCACGGATCGTCCCGGAGACGGGCAAACTCCCCCAGATCATGCCGGAACTCGAGAACGTCAGCAGCCAGATGGGGCCCGCGGGGCCGGGCGGCGACCGCGGTGGTTCGCCACTGGGAGGGCTCTTGGACGGAGTGAAGTCACTCCTCGGGAGCGGCGACGACGGTATCGACGAGGACCGTCTCGCGGCCGCCGAGCAACTCACCCAGGAGTACGCCGCCGAACTACAGGCACACCTCGAGTCAAAGGGGAAGTGGGAGCAGGTTCGGATCGCGTATCAGGAGTGACCCACCCTCTGGGGCTCGAACCCATCCTCGGATGAGACCGGGCTACGAAGGGAGCCTGATCGACAGGGCAAAGGGGGTGTCCTGGACTCCTGCCGCCGTCCGGTGCTGGCCGGGATCGACCCATGCATCCACGGGATGGACCCGACCGGCCGGCAGTATCCGTTCGGGATCGACCGGGGTTGTCAGGCCTCGTCCCCGGTATGGAACAGGGTGAGTTCCTCGGCTTCGTAGATGTTGATGAGTTCTTGGACGAGTTCGTCGTACGTTTCCTCCTCCTGCTGGAGGTTGTCGAGCCGGTCAACGGTCTCCTGACTCAGGTACACCTGTGGCATACCACGAAGGTTCGCGGCGCGAAAATAAAAGGGTTCCAGTGGCCGTCCGACCGGTCACGTCCCGTCACGGCTGACGTCCGTCAGACGCCGTCCGAACGCTTTTGCGGTGAGCCGCCGATTCCCGGAGTATGTCCGAGGAAGAGTTCGGCCTAAGCCTCCGGGGTGCCGAGGAAATGCTCGACGAGGAAACCATCGTGGGGGATGTGGTCCTCGGCGTACTCGACGGGAGGACTGCCCCGAGCGAGTGGATCCGACAGGTCGAGTACGGCAACACCCTGGTGCTCGCGGTCGAAGGAGACCTGAACGAGCGTGCCGCGGGGTTCGCTCGTGACATCACTGAGATGGGCGGCTCGCTCACGCATTTCCGCGGGTTCCTGATCGTCACCCCACCCGACGTGGCGATCGATACCGACCGCCTCGGTGACTGACCCGCGTGTCCGACCGCCAGGTGGCGGATCGAGTCCCTTCGCATCAGCGGGTCATGTTCCGAACCGCATCACCTCCGCCCCGCATCCGGCACAGAAGAGGACGTATTCGTCCCCGTCGGAGGTCGTTTCGTACTCCCGGTCGGTCACCTCGCCGCAGGTCGGACACTCCTCCTCGATGACTGCGTCGTCAGTCGATTTCGGGGCGCCGACCGCGAGGAATCGTGTCGGGTGCGTCCCGACCGCACGCGCCTTGTTCGGGGCGTCCGCCGGTACGAAGAACGCCTCGTTGGCGCCGACTCGATAGGTGGCGTCAGGGGTTTCGACTTCGAGTTCTCCGGCGAGAACGAGGAACAGTTCCTCGTGTTCGGGGTGTCGATGATAGCCCCACGGAACCTGTTCGCCGGGGTCCGCTTCGTAGTAGTTGCAGCCGAACGACCCGATACCCAGCGCTTCGTCGAGTTCCTTCTTTACGCGCGTCGGGTTCGGCGTGTTTGACACCTCCGAAAGTGCGACTTTTCGGTATCCTTCACCCGCCATGGGTCGTCGTACCGCGCGGTCGGTGATAACTCTCGTTGGTCCCGTGTGAACGCCCCTCGGGATGGAGGCTCTCCCGATCCGGATTGACACGAATGCGTTACGCCGGCTCGAGCCTGATTCGGTGATTGTCCGGATCGACGAGCTGGACCGCCTTCGTCCCGGTTTCGATCCGCCGAACTCCAGTCACCTCGGCACCCGCCCGCGAGGCGGTCTTGGATACGTCGCTCACTCGCAATCCGAGGTCCACATGGACGCCGCCCCGGGCGTCGGCGAGCCCGAGGTGCGGCTCCCACAGTTCGAGGTCGAACGGATCCCCGCCGTCGGCCGGTCCTTTCATCCGGAGTCGGCGGCGCTCGTTCCCTCGGTCGACGACATCGAACCCGAGCGTTTCGTACACTCGGCGCGCCCGATCGAGCTCGGCCACTTCCAGGACCACCTCAAACACCCCCGTCAGCCGTGGCCCGGATCGGCTCAGGTCAGCCGGCTGTTCGGGGCCGTTGTTGCCGACCTCCACACAGTGGCCGTCCGGGTCATCAACGTACAGCGACTGGTACGACCCGAACGAGACCTCCTCCGGGTCGAGGTCCGCGAGCCGGTCCTGCCAGCTCCGATAGTGAGGGGCCGGCGCCTCGAAGGCGTAATGCACGTGGATCCCGCCACGCGGAACCGCGTCCGGGCGGCGGAGGATGAGTATGGTGTCCCCGACCTGGAACGCGGTCTCATGGTCACCGGTCCGCTCGGGCTCGAGTCCGAGCCGGTCCTCGTAAAAGCGCTGGGCGCGGTCCAGGAATTTGACTTCGAGCGCGAGATGGGCTAATCCTGCGGACACGCCCTCCGATTCGCCCGCCAGTTCAAAAGGTTCAGCCCGTGAGCTGGTCCCCCGCCACTGTCCGAACCCTCACGACACCGACCGGGACCACGAACGGCTGTCCCAATGCAATAAAACAGCCCCGAGCCCGGGAGGTGGATCCTGGTTCGTGTCGAGGGGGCCGGCCATCGGACGTCTCGTTCTACCGGGACTTGTCCGGATCCGTGAGACCGACCCGGGAGTATCAAAACCTGGGCTCACGGATCCGCGGTCTCCTGACTTGATACCTAGTGTGGCGTCCGTTAGGATCTCGGTACCTGGCTTCGAATGGAGCGTCTTAAACGGGTCAGGACCGAACCGGAGGTATGTCGTTGAAACGGACGGACACGCCTGCTATGGAGGAGATCGACCGGTTCGATGGGGGGGTCGGCTGGTTGGCATCTCCCGGCGAGATGATACAGCGAGCCAGTCATGCGATCACGGTCGAGGATGAGATTTGGGTCATCGATCCTGTCGACGCCGCCGAAGTGGACGACCTGCTCGCGGAACTTGAGGGCGAGGTCGCCGGCGTCGTGGTCGGGTTCGGTCACCACACCCGGGACGCAGCGACGGTCGCGGCCCGTCATGACGTCGCAGTCCACATCCCCGACTGGATGACGGGTGTCGCGTCCGATATCGAAGCGCCAGTCCGGCGGTTCGGCCGAGAACTCACGGCGGGCCTCCAGGCGATTACGGTCCGGAACAGCACGGTTCCGCCCTGGCAGGAGGTCGCGCTGTACCACCCCGAGAGTGGAACCCTCATCGTGCCCGAGGCGGTCGGGACCGCGCCGCATTACCTGGGCGACCGCGAACGGCTCGGAGTCCATCCGCTGCTCCGATGGACCCCTCCACGAGACGCCTTCGAGGGGGTCGACCCGGAGAGGATCCTCTCGGGTCATGGTGCCGGGGTTCACGAAGATGCGGGTCGAGCCCTCCGTAGCGCGCTTCGAAACGCCCGCGTCAAGCTGCCCAGCGCGTACGCCAACGCCCTCGGCGAATGGCTGGACTGACTCTCCCGTGAAGGAGTGGCGGGTTCCGGTGTCGCCCGCGCCTTGACATCCTCCCCGCCCCGAAGGCGGGCTTTCTCTTCGCACTTCCGTACACCAGAATCTGGGGAGCGAGGTCTCGGGTCGACGAGGTTTTATCGACCCACCGTTTGGTAGAGACGTGGTCTACATCACTCGTGGGCTCCTGTCGGTACTCCTCGAGCGGGGGGAGGAGGCCGACCCCGCGTCGGTGTCCCTCCTCCTGGATACGACGCCCGCGGGGCAGTTTCCCGACCTCGCTCCGGAGGCGCGGACGAACCTGGACCCCGACACCCCGGTCCTCACCCACTTTTACCTCCCGGAGACGGGCAGTTCCGTCTCGGCTGTTTTCGGGATGAACCTCTCGACGCCGGCCGGTCGAGCGCGGTTCCTTACCCACCCAGACGGAGGAACGTCCCTTCGGGAAACGGACGACCTCGCCGGGGCTGTTCTGATCGCGGTCCCACCATACGACGAGCGGTCCGTGGTCGCGTACGACCGCCGTGGACGGGGCCTGGATCTCACCGTGATAGATGCCGACCCGCCCGAGGAGGAACTGGAGACGCTCGAGGACTGATCCCCCGCCTCGGGGCTCGGACCCGAGCGCCCGTTCTAATCGAGGTAGCCGAGGTCCTGAAGCTGACTGGTTATCTCCTCGAACTCGGCTTCGGTCAGTTCGTCGCTTTGCTGGTACTGAATGACGATACTACGAAGGAGAAACCGGACCAGGTCGCTGGTTGAGGAAAAACTCGTTCCCTCGATCGTCTCCTCGACGCGGTCCGCGAGTTCCTTTGGGATGGAGACGGTCGTGTAGTCGGTCACACCACCAACTGATATCCCGCCCAGGATAAGTACCGGGGCCCGGCCCGACGTGCGGCATTCGGGGTCGCCTGTCCCGGTGCCCCGGCACGACGGGTCTGGTCGACCCCGAAAGACGAATGCGGTCCGTCCATGACCGGCCCGGAGTCCGGAGGCTCCCGCTACAGGAGCGACTCGACGTACCGCGTGACATGATCGTCCATTCGGCGTTTGAACCCGGCCTGTCGGGCCAGTCGATCGAGTTCCCGAGAGACGTAGGTCCCGTACTGAACTGCCTTCTTGTCCGCCGTTTGTGCCTGGGTCGGAACGACGCCGTGAGCAGCCCGTCGGAGGCCGACCTTCCGGTCTGCATCCGTCACGATCAGTTCCGACGGGAGTCGGAGCGCGCTCGCCACGACCCGGTCCCGCAGGAACGGTGCCACGGGGTCAACGCCTGCTGCCCGTAGCGTCAGGACGTCCCGTTCCAGCTGACCGGGGAGCGTGAGCACGGTTTCGCGACGAGCCCCACGGACCGTATCGGCGTCGATCCTGGAATCGTCCCCGGGATCGACCAGTTTCGCGTATCCACCGAACAGCTCATCGGCCCCCTGTCCGACCGCCAGCCGACCGTACCCATCGGATGCGACCCGTTCCGCCACCAGGTACAGCGGGACCGCGATACTGACGTCCATCGCGTTCGTCCGCCCGGTCGCCTGCGCGACTGCCCTGGCGGCTCGCCGCAGGCTCTCGTGTGTCACCTCGACGACTTCCAGGTCGGCTTCCCGTCCCATCGCGGCCGCCGTCGTCCGGGCCGCGGCAACGTCGTGACACCCGTCGAAGCCGGCTACGTACAGCGGGGCGTCCGGAACGCCGGTGGCCACGAGGCTGGAATCGAGGCCCCCGGAGAACGCCACAGCCAGGCCTTCAGGATCGACGTCCCCGACGCTCGCAAGGACCGCGGCCCGGACCGCCTGGAGTGCTTCCTCGGCGGGGTCCGGCCCGGGGTCAGGAAGCGTCCAGACCGCCCGGTCGGTCCGTCCGTCGTGGACGTGACCGCCCGGGAGGGACACGGGTTCCGAAAGGGCTGCGGGGTCGAACCCCCAGGTTTCCGGCTCAGCCCGTTCGAAGAATACTGGCTCGCGACCGAGGACGTCGCGGACCAGCTGATCGTCAAGTCGACCTGCGAACCCCGTGCCGCCGGGGAGCGAGACTTCCCGCTCCAGGGCGTCACGGACCACTGCTGGCGGGGCCCCCCGGAGTTCCGTCACAAGAGCTCACCCAATCGACGCTTGACCCGACGTTTGGCTCCCCCGGCAGCCTGTCTGAATGACACTCGCCACGGTGTTCGTTTCCCGACGATACTCGTATCGCCCGCCCGGATGGCGTCCAGGACACCCTCGACGCTGAGTTCGTCAGCCCCCACGTGAGTCACGGCCTGGCCGACGAACTCTGCCACGTGTGCATCGCTTCCGGCCGTCATCGGGACACCGTGATCGAGTGCAAACCGTTCGGCCTTCCGGTTCGCTCGTCCGGTCAGGAGCCGTGAATTGTATATCTCGATGGCGTCCGCGCTCGCGAGTTGGGCGTCACTGACGTGAGGGGCAACGCCGTGGCGCCTTTTCTGGAACGGGTGAGGCACGACGGCGATCCCTCCCTGGTCACGGATCCGGTCGAGCGTCTCGTCGTAGGATAGGCCGGCGGGGATGAGTTCCTCGACACCCAGCGCCAGCACGTGCCCAGCGGCGCTGGTCACCTCCATCCCCGGGATTCCGAGGAGATCGTACCCGGAGGCGAGGTCCGCGGCTTCCAGGCTCGCGTCAAGTTCGTCGTGGTCGGTCACGGCGATGGCGTCCAAGCCGACGCCTGCGGCCTGTCTGAGAAGGAGGTCAACTGGGTCCCGTCCATCGTGAGAGGCGGCGGAGTGACAGTGCAACTCGACCGAAAGCACGGCTAGTCAGTCGAGTGGTCGGCTCAAAAACCGCCCGGTCCCCGGTTCCGGGTTGGTCGATCGTGTATATAGAAAGCCATTTCATCGGGCAATCTGAACGAACTCGTGAATGCCTCTCGCCGACGCGGACCGCGAGTTGATCACCCGCGAGCTCGGGCGTGCCCCCACCCGGACCGAAGCACTCCTGTTCGAGAACCTCTGGAGCGAGCACTGCGCGTACCGCTCCTCGCGACCCTTGCTAACCGCGTTCGACAGCGAGGGCGAACATGTCGTCGTCGGACCGGGAGACGACGCGGCTGTCGTGGCGCTGCCGAGGGCCGGTGACGACGCGAATCCGGGTCCCGATCCATCCGACGATCCGGCAGTATACGTCACGCTCGGGATCGAAAGCCACAATCATCCGAGTTATGTCGACCCGTACGACGGCGCCGCTACGGGGGTCGGCGGGATCGTTCGGGACACGCTGAGCATGGGTGCGTATCCCATCGCGTTGGCGGACTGCCTGTACTTCGGCGACTTCGACCGCGAGCATTCGCGGTACCTGTTCGAGGGCGTCGTCGAGGGGATCGCCGACTACGGCAACGCCATCGGCGTCCCGACGGTCGGCGGCAGCGTCGACTTCCACGAGTCGTACGGGGGCAACCCGCTCGTGAAAGTCGGCTGCGTGGGACTGCTGGACAGCGAGCGACTGGTCACCGCCGCGGCCAAAGAGCCCGGGGATCGGCTCGTTCTCGTCGGAAACGCGACCGGTCGCGACGGTCTCGGCGGGGCGTCCTTCGCGTCCGAGGATCTGAGTGAGGACGCGGAAACCGAGGACCGCCCCGCAGTGCAGGTCGGCGATCCCTACGCGGAGAAGCTCCTGATCGAGTGCAACGAGGCGTTGCTGGACGAGGGCGTGGTTCGCGCCGCGCGCGACCTCGGCGCGGCGGGCCTTGGCGGTGCGACGGCCGAAATGGCCGCCCAGGGCGGCCTCGGGGCTCGGCTCGACTTGGACGCGGTCCACCAGCGCGAACCCGGGATGACCGCCCCGGAAATCCTGCTCGCGGAGTCCCAGGAGCGGATGTGCTACGAAGTCAGCCCGTCGGACGTCCCCCGGGTTCGCGAACTTGCAGACCGGTTCGACCTCGGCTGTTCAGTCATCGGCGAAGTGACTGAGGGGTCTTACGTCTGCACGTTCGCCGGTGACGGCGACAGGGAAACGGTCGTGGACGCGCCGGCGGAGTTTCTGGCCGACGGTGCTCCCCTCAACGACCTTGCCGCCGTCGAACCCGAGGAACCGGACAGGGACCTTCCGGACCCCGACCTCCCGGAGGTGGTGACCGCCGTGCTGTCGGACCCGTCGACGGCGAGCAAGCGCTGGGTCTATCGCCAGTACGATCACGAGGTCGGCGTCCGCACCGCGGTCCGCCCCGGGGAGGACGCCGCACTGCTAGCCCTCCGAGAGGCCGACACGGGGCTGGCCCTTTCCGCGGGGGCGGAGCCACGCTGGACCAGCGTCGCCCCATACCAGGGGGCTCGCGCCGTGGCGATCGAAAACGCGACCAATCTCGCGTCGATGGGGACCCGTCCCTTGGCGGCGGTCGATTGCCTCAACGGGGGCAACCCCGAGAAGCCACCCGTCTATGGTGGATTCAGTGCCGTCGTCGAGGGGCTCGCGGACGGCTGCCGTTCGTTGGACGTTCCGGTCGTGGGTGGGAACGTGTCCCTGTACAACGATTCGGCGGCGGGTCCGATCCCGCCGACGCCGACGCTCGCCATGATCGGAACCAAGGCGGGGTACGGGGCTCCGACGACGGAAGTCGCCGGCGAGGGGGACTTGTTGTGCGTCGGTCGGCCGGACCGGGCACTCGGGGGGTCCGCGTATCTCGCCCACGCGGGTGGACAAGACCGGTTCCCGAGGCCCAGTCACGACGCTCCCGCGGTGGTCGACGGACTCGCGGACGTCGCCGACGCGTCAACCACCTTGGCCGTTCATGACGTGAGCCATGGGGGGCTGGCAGTCACGCTCGCGGAGATGGTCACTGACGGGGCCGGCGTCGACGTCAGTGTCGCCGACCGGACTGCCTTGTTCGACGAGACTGCAGGACGGGCCGTCATCGAAACGACGGATCCGGGGGCGGTACGGGCGGCCTTCGCCGACATCGCTCCGGTTACCCGGCTCGGCGAGGCGCGACCGCGCGGCGTGCTGGATCTCACCGTCGCGGACGTCGGGGTCGAGATGGACGTCGGGGAGGTCCGAGCCCTCCGAAGTACGATCGCCGCAGAACTCGAGTAGCCCTCCCACCCCGGCGTCAGTGCTCGGGGCGTCCCCGCGAGACCCGGGGAACCGTTTAGTGCCCGCCGGTCGATGACCGTCCGTGATACCGGAGAGCCACCGCGATATTTTCGAGCGGGAGTCGTTCGCGCATTTCGCCACGGTCATGCCGGATGGAACTCCGCAGGTGACGCCCGTCTGGGTCGATCACGAGGACGGCGAATTCGTCCGCGTCAACACGGCCCGTGGCCGACAGAAGGAGAAGAACATCAAACGAACGCCGAAGGTCGGCGTGTCCGTGCTCGATCCCGACGACCCGTACCGCTACGTCTCCGTCCGGGGACGAGCGGAACTGACCGAGGAGGGGGCCGTCGAGCACATCAACAAACTCGCCCGGCAATACATGGACGTGGACGAGTATCCCCATCTCGGTGAGGAGTCCGGTCCCCGAGTCATCTGCCGGATATCGACCGACAGAGTCGTAACGAACGGATGAGCCCGCAATCCCACCGGTCACGGTACAGGTGCCGGCGGCGAACAGTACGGTTTTAGGTGTCGGGTGAGCACCCCCGGGCACGTGAAGGGCCAGGAGTGGTATCAGGCCGACGCGGTCGCCGAGGAGTACGAGGAGAAGCGCTTCTCGAAGGGGGGGCGGCTGATCGACCGTCGCGAAAAGGAGGCCGTGTTGAATGCCCTGGGACCGGTGGAGGGAAGTCGGGTCCTCGAGATCGCCTGTGGAACGGGGAGGTTCACCGTCATGCTGGCCGAGCGGGGGGCGGATATCGTCGGGTTGGACATCTCCGAGGCGATGATGGCGCAGGGGCGAGAGAAAGCCCGCCGGGCCGGCGTCGCGGACCTCGTCGAGTTCATCCGCGGTGACGCCGCCCGGCTTCCGTATCCCGACGACCACTTCGATGCGGTGTTCGCAATGCGGTTTTTCCATCTCGCGGACACGCCCGCGAAGTTCCTCGCGGAGATGGCCCGGGTCTCGGAGTCGATCGTGTTCTTCGATACGTTCAACGGGGCCAGTACCCGCGTGCTTTACAACTGGTTGCTTCCGATGGGCTCGCGACTCTACTCGCGTGATGAGGTGGAGCGGTTGCTCGACGGTGCCGGGCTCGAACTGGTCGACGAGGCCCACGACTTCGTGTTACCGTACGGTTTCTATCGGAAGATCCCGAACCGACTGGCGGGGCGGTTCCGGCGGATAGATACGGTTATCGGCCGCAACGTCATCGGGGGGAAACTCTGCTCGGTGTCGTACTGGCAAGCCAGGGTCTGACCTACGCCGTCCCGAGGCCCGGGTCGGAAAGGTCCGCCTCCATCACGAAGTCCGGTTCGTCGGACACGTCGACCCGCGCCGCCGCCACGTCCGAAATCCATCGGACACCCTCCGGAACCAGGACTCGGACGGAATCCGCGCCGACCGCGGCCGCGTCCCGAGCCACCCAGTCCAACAGGGCTCGACAGGCAGCGGGCGTGTCCCAGGCGGCGACACCGTACACCGCCCGCGTTTCCGGGCCGTCGTCAGTCTCGTGCTCGCTCGTTCGGTCCCGATAGGTGAACCCGCGTGTCCCGTCATCCTGAACGACGGCGAGCCTGTCCTCGCTGCCCGCGACGGCGAGCCGATCCCGGGTCAGTTCGGACAGTGCCCACGATTCCGTGTCGTCCATGGCCAGCCCTCGAAGCGCGGTCCGAGTGTCGCTCCCGGTCCAGAACGCCCAGGCGGCGTCCGGATCCTGACCCAAATCCAGACCGGAGACGGCCGTCGCGTCCGGCGTCGGTGTGGCGTATCGGAACTCCGTGCAGGGGTCGAACCCAACCGCCCGGGACTGCCCGAGTCCCGCGACGTTCCAGGAGAAGACCATGTTTCGGCACACGGCCGCGCCCTGCTCGCGGGCCCAGTCGAAGGCGGCGTGCGAGAGCCGTGGCGAGAGCCCTTCGCCACGATAGGCGGGGTTCATCCGCATCCCCTGTGCCCAGGCTTCGTGATCCGACAGCAGAACACACTGGAGTATCCCGGCGATATCATCGCCGGCGTCGAGGACGAACGTCCGTTGCTTCGGCCCGTCGGTTTCGACCCACTGCGGGAACACCTCCGGGATGTAATCGCTTCCGCTCCCCCACGTGTCTCGGGTGAACGCGGCGACTGCGTCGTGATCGTCGGCCCTGGCCTGGCGGACGCGAACCCCGTTCCCGGCACTTCCGGCGTTACTCACGTCCATGGCCGGGACTCCTCGGTGAGTTCGCCGGCGAGGTTCCGCCTCATGAGTTCCGCGACAGCCGTCCCGTCAGGACAGTTCGCTAGCGCCCACATCAGTTTCACCTTCGCGGTTCCGGGGAGCGTGTCGCCTGCCTCGACGATCCCCGCCTCGAGTAGATCCCGGCCCGTGTCGTACACGCGATCACAGACCCGTCCCTCGAGACATTGGCTCGTCATGACGACGGTCGTTCCCGCGTCGGTGAGTTCCCGGATCCTGGGGATGCGGTCGGTGTGGATGTGCCCGAGCCCCGTTCCCTCGATCACGACGCCGGCTTTCCCGTCCAGATGGTCGAACGCCGCCGGATCCATCCCCGGGGTAAACTTCACGAGTTCGACCGCCGGTTCGAGGTCGGAATGGAGCGTCAGGTCGACGTCACCCCGCTCCCGATACGACTTCCCCTCCCGGAACGATACGCGCACGTCACCGGGCTCGTAGGACACCCGCCCGAGCGGCTTGGCGCCCACGGTCTCGAACGCGTCCCGGCGGGAGGTGTGGTTCTTCCGGACGCGGGTCCCGCGGTGGAGCGCGCACGCGTCGTCGGAAGAGCTCGCATGCATGCAGACGAGGACCTCCGCACAGTCGCTTTTGGCCGCCTCGACCGCACAAACCGCGTTGATGACGTTGTCCGAGGACGGCCGGTCGGCCGACCGCTGGCTGCCCGTGAACACGACTGGGACCGGCGTGTCCAGCATGAACGACAGCGCGGAGGCGGAGAACTGCATCGTGTCGGTCCCGTGCATGACGACGACGCCGTCGGCGCCCT
>CAZCXJ010000044.1:17463-18158 GCA_964502585.1 uncultured Candidatus Halobonum sp. | reverse complement strand
CATCCGGATGGACGAACACGTGGGCGAAACCGTCGAGGCCCGCGCCGACGGCGAGTACCTGTTCACGGCCACGGTGGGCCGCGGGGGCGAAGTCCAGGTCTCCCGCGGGTCGGCGATCGCCGAGGAACTCGAAGACGCGATCGACCGGAACCGAACCATCTCGGTGGTGCCCGCCTGACCCCGTGGACGGGCCGACTGTTCCCGGGTCCACCCGCCCAGCCGACAGCGCCCAGGCTTACCCGCCGGACGCCGAGTCATCCGCGTAGTGAACGTCGGTCACCGTTCCAACCCCCTTCGACTGGCCTTCACGAAAGACGAACCGCTGGCCCTCACGGACCAGATACGGTTGGAACTTGAATTCGATCCGTGCCCTGCCCGAGTCCCCCGGGAGGAGTTGCCCCCCTTCGGGATGGAACACTCCGGCCTCGCTGACTGTCTCCAGATGGACCACCGGTTCGTACCCGTTCCGGATCCGTGTCGGATGGTTGAGAACGACGACCTCGGCCTCGAACGAACGGACTGGTCGGGGTGAAGCGTCCCGCGGAACCAGCGCCATCCCACGCGAGACGACCTCCTCCGACACACCTTTGAGCGCAATCCCGACGATCCGCCCCGCTCGGGCTCGGTCGACACGGTGGTAATGCATCTCGATCGAGCGGGCTTCGACCTCCCGGAAGGAGCCGTCGGCCATCGGC
>CAZCXJ010000044.1:0-17453 GCA_964502585.1 uncultured Candidatus Halobonum sp. | reverse complement strand
TCCACCGTGCCCGACTGGATGGTCCCCGACGCGACGGCACCGACGCCCTTGACGTCGTACGTGCGGTCGACGTACATCCGGAATGGACCATCGGCGTCGCTGGTTCGCTTCGGAAGCCCCTCGAACAGCTGGTCCAGTTCTGCTAATCCCTCTCCAGTCACCGCCGAAGTTCGGAGGACCGGCACGACCCCGTCACCGATCTCCTCGACTGCCGTGAGGACGCCATGGCGGGCGACCGGGAGGGGGGTCTTTCCGACATCGCGCAGAACCGATTCGACTTCCCGCTCGACAGCGTCGGCACGTTCGTCACTGACGAGGTCGCTTTTCGTAATCGCAACCAGTGTCGGGAGTTCGGTCGCGAGCAGGATCCCGAGGTGTTCACGTGTCGTCTTCGTGGGCCCGTCATCGGCGGCCACCACCAGCAGACCGTAATCGAGCTTCTGCCCGACGAGTCCCCGGATCGTGGTTCGAAGCCACGGCTCATGTCCCACCGTGTCCACGAACGACACCAACCGGTCCGCTTCCTGGACGACCCGCGCTCGGTCCGACTTCCGGTCCGGATTGTCCATTCGAACGGGTCCCTCGTCGTCGAACCCATAGACGCCGTACGACAGATCGGCCGACAGTCCCCGTTCGATCTCGTGGGGCTGGACGTCTAGGAACGCCCGCGTACCGCCTTCACCATCGTCGGACTCGCCCGTGACCAGCGACCCGACAAGCGTTGACTTCCCGTGGTCGACGTGGCCTGCAGTCCCGACGACGATGTGTTCATCATCCGTCTCAAGCACGGACCCTTCACGCACCGTAGCCAGCCCGACGAGCCGAGACTCGGCCCCGGCCGGATCCTCATCACTGTGTGGCGATTCCTTGGGCTCAGTCCCCGTCGACCACGCATCGCTTGCATCCCACGTATCGACGGACTCGATGTGTGCATCGGCCTCCTCGGCAAGCAACGATAGCACGTCCATCGTCTCGGAGAACGCTTCCGGGGGAATCCCAGTCACGCCCCCATCGTCGGTGACCCCCAGGACATACAGGGCCTCGCCTTCGCCGGACAGGACGCGATGACGGAGCTGTGCCGCCAGGCTCTCCATCCGTCCGTCAGCGAGGTGAACGTCACGGGTCAGCCGAGTCTTGAACTCCACGTTGCCCCCTTCCCGCTCGCCGCGCTCGATGGCCCGCTCGAGCACGGCTCGGTCGGCGGACATACTCGCGTTACGGGGACCGTGGAGTATAACGCTTTTCACGCATCTGACCGGGCGACGTCACGCCCTCATCGTCCGCTTCGGGCGACCGCTCGATCCCCGAAAGCCGGTCACCGAGTCAGCGATTCGTACGCTCTGTTGAGTCGTTTGAACTCCTCCTCGTCACCGCCGCTGTCCGGGTGGAGTTCCTTCGCTCGGCGACGATACGCCGATTTCACGCGGTCCTCGTCGGCTCCCGGGTCCAGTCCCAGGACCCGATAGGCCTCCGGCTTCGGCATCGTCGACGCTCCCCGCGATGGCCGGTCACCCGGTCCACGGGTGGACCCGGCCCGCTCCCGGCGGACGCGTTCCCGGGCTTCCCGCGCGAACCGTGACCGTCCCCCGCCCGGACTGCCCCCCGGATCGGTCCGCCCTCTGGGGCTCGCCTGCGCCCGTCGCCCGACCACCGTCCGCCCGGAAACGTCCTGCCACATCAGATACGTGGCCAAGCCGAACGGGGCCGCGACGAGGAGAAGGAACAACGACTGGGTGAACGCCAGGACCGTCATCAGGACGGTGACCCCGGCGAAGACGGCCGCCACCCCTAGCACCAGCGTGTCGCGGTCCACGGCCGCCCTTCGGTAGCGAGCGATGTAAGCCCGTCGTCATGCTGAAGACTCCAGGCTCACGAGTACCGCGTATGAGCCTTACGGGCCTCTGTCAGGTCTGTGAGACGGCCGAAGGCCGCTTCACGTGTGACCGATGTGGCCAGTTCGTCTGCGGGGAGCACTTCGATACCACCCGAGCGACCTGTGTGGAGTGTGTCCGCAGGGGTGGTGGGGACCCCGACGTCCTCGGGTGACTCGCCGAAGTCAGCCAGCGGCGGTTCAGTCGGGACCGGGCTCGGGATCGTGTGCCCGGTATTGATTCACCTCGTCCCGGAGTGCCTCGGCGGCCTGTCCCGCCGCTTTCGCGAACCGTTCGCCTTCGCCGGCGAAAATGATGCCTCGGGAGGAGTTGATGAGACCGACGCCCTCGGCCAACCCGTCCTCGACCGCCGCTTCGACGTCACCGCCCTGTTCTCCGACCCCGGGCACGAGAAACGGAAGCTCCGGCACCACGTCGCGCAGCTCCGCGAGTTCCGCCGGGGCGGTGGCCCCGACGACCAACCCGACGTTTCCGTGGTCGTTCCAGAGGTCTGCCAACGCCGCCACCCGGCGGTAGACCGGTTCCCCCGAAACCAGTCCAAGCTCCTGGATGTCTTGCCCACCCGGGTTGGAGGTCCGACACAGCACGAACACCCCTTTGTCGGCACGCGAGAGGAACGGCTGGAGCGAGTCCCGGCCCATGTACGGCGTGACCGTGATTGCGTCGGCTTGGTCGAGCAGGGAGGCGTACTGCCGTGCCGTGTTGCCGATGTCGGCTCGTTTCCCGTCCAACAGAACAGGGACGTCTTTGCCGTGAGCGTAGGCGATCGTCTCTCGGAGTGCACGCCAGCCTTGGGGATCTTCGTAGAACGCCGTGTTCGGCTTGTAACACGCTGCGTACTCGTGTGTTTCGTCGATTATCCGTCGATTGAACGCCCACCTGGGGAGTTCGGCATCCTGTACCGGGTCGGGAAGCCGGTCCGGGTCGGGGTCGAGGCCGACCGACACGACCGAGTCGATCCGTCGGATGCGCTCGCCGAGTCTGCGGAAGAAAGCGTTAAATTCGGCCATCGCGCCAGCCGCCTGCTCGAGGCGACGGGGATTAGATGTTGTGTTCCCCCGTCCGTGCCACGGGGATTCCGAACTGACAGTCTTCGCTGACCTCCCGCCTGAATCGCCGGGAGGATCCACGGACGAGTGGGTCGGAAATGATGCGCGTTTCAGGCTGTTTAAAAACGTTTGCGCGTAAGCACTAACACGATGCGGACAGAGGCAGGAAGCCAACGAGGAGTTGAACGCACGTGAATCCGGGTCAGAGCGGGCCATCTGTGAGGCGAACGGGGCTGGAGGCCGCTCGACATCGGGCCGGAATCGGAGCCCCGCTTCCATCCTCATGACTGGGACTGTCTCGAACGTCGTTCTCGTGACTGTCGACTCGCTACGTGCCGATGCGGTCACGGCGAGCGCCGACGACCGGACAACGCCCGAAATGGGCGGCTTGGCCGACGAGGGGATCGTCTTCGAAAACGCCTTCGCGGGCGGTAACTGGACACCATTTTCGTTTCCGAGTATCTTCGCCTCGCGACCAGTGTTTGCAGAAACCGGCGATATCGGCCTTCCATCGACCTCGTCGCTGCCGGAGACCCTTCAGGCAGAGGGGTATCGAACCGGCGGGTTCAATGCCGCAAACGGCTTCCTCACCGCTCATTGGGGCTACGACAGGGGCTTCGATTCGTTCGAGTCGTTCATCAAGGGTAGCGACTCGAGCCGGTACAGTCGGTACCTGGCCGCTCACCCGACCGTCCAAGCGTGGCTCCAGCTCGCCAGTTCCCCCTTCCGACGCGCCGCCAACTGGATCCGTCGCGGCGAAGACGATCAACCGTTCACTGATACCTCACGACTGTTGGACGTCGAGCGTCACGCCACGGAGTTCATCGGTCAGACCGACGAGCCGTTCTTCCTGTGGGTTCATTACATGGACACCCACACGCCGTACGTTCCAGCCCCCCGTCACCTCCGGGAGGTCTCGGACGGAGGATTTGAAACCCACCGCATCCTTCGGGCACATGTCCACACCGGGCTCGGGTGGGCTGTCGGTGATCGGACCCTGTCTGACCTCCGGACGCTCTATGCCGGCGCGGCTCGCCAAGTCGACGCCAGTATCGGCCGACTGAAGTCGACTCTCACGGAGGCCGGTATAGCCGACGAAACGGCGCTCATCCTCGCCGGGGACCACGGCGAGGAGTTCATGGAACACGGCCACCTCGCACACTATCCGAAGCTGTACGACGAACTCGTTCATGTCCCGCTCATCATGTCGATCCCGGGGGAACCAAGCCGACGGATCAAAGACCCCGTCGGCCTCGATTCGATCCCCCCGACAGTCTGTGATCTGCTCGGGGTCTCGCGCCCGCCCGCCTGGTCGGGGCGAAGCCTCGTCCGTTCGCCTGACGGGGAGGTGTCGTCTGAGGACGATCCCGTCATGTCGGTGGCGGTCCGTGGGGAGCGGGTTAGCCAACAACCGATCCCCCGCGCCCTCAGTCAGGGCGACCTCATCGTGAGCGCCCGGACGGCGGAGTGGGTGTACATCGAAAACACCAGTTCCCGGGACCGGGAACTCTACAATCGGGACCAGGATCCGACCCAGCAGCGGAACCTCTACGAGACGGACCAGCCGGTTCCGGATGTCGCAGACAAACTCGCCGCTGCCGTCGACAGCCACGTCTCGTCACTCGGTAGTGGTGACGACCAACGCGAGGACGTCGATTCGGAACTCGAAACTCGGCTCCAAGCCCTGGGCTACCAGTGATCGATCGATGGACCGAGTTGCCGGCATCATCCGCCACCCGACGGCCGTTCGCCTCCGGCGGTTTGCTATCGTCGGAGCGGCGGCCGCGGCCGTCCAGACCGCGTTGCTCTGGGCCTTCGTTGAGGTCGCCGGGCTGTTCTACCTGATCGCCGCGATCATCGCCATCGAAATCACGATCCTATTACAGTACGTCCTCAACAACTCCTGGACCTTTCGTCCGGCGCGCCACAGGACTCTGGCATCGTATCTGAGCGGGCTGTTCCGAACGAACGTGGTCCGGGGCACGGCGATTCCGATACAAACCGGACTCTTGTGGGTGTTCGTCACCTGGGCCGATCTGGCGTACCTCGTGGCCAACCTCTGTGCGATTCTGTTTGCCGGCGTGTACCGGTACTACTTGGATTCCAGGTGGACCTGGAACGTATGACCTACTCGAACCGGACCGCCTCGCCGTCGCCTTCCACCTGGGCGTCTGTCAGGCTCCCGAACGCCTCGTGAAGCCGGTCGTAGGTGTCCGCCACAGCCTCGACGATTACCTTGGTATCGCTGATGACGGGCATGAAATTCGTGTCACCGCTCCATCGCGGAACGACGTGCGTGTGAACGTGGTCGTTGATCGACCCCCCGGCAGCCGTCCCGCCGAGGTTCATGCCGGTATTGAACCCGTCCGGTTCCAGCGCCGTCCGGAGGGCCATGATCGTCCTAGCCTTGAGTTTCGCGTGATCCAGGAGCGTCTCCTCGGGAAGCGCTCCGTATTCGCCCGTGTGGTCGCGAGGGATTACCATCGCGTGACCCGGGTTGTACGGGTAGTTGTTCAGGAGGACAAACGACCGAGAGGACCGGGCGAGGATCCGCGATTCCCGGTCCTGTACCGAGTCACGTGCCGGGAGCGCACAGAACGGACAGCCGTCGATCTCGCTTTCCTCCCGTTCGACCCATTCGATCCGCCACGGCGCGAACACCTGCTCCATGGTGGCTGCTTAGCCCAGACCCCCTTTCGCGTTCCGGTCCTAACGGTACGGTTGGTGGGAGATCCCGCTCGGTCGCGCTGCCGATCCGCCGGCAGGCAGACCGTCAGACGGTCGTAGGACGCAAGCCAAGTCTTTATCGCACAACGCGCCCTAGTGTCCTGTGTATGGCGACACAACGATCGGCCCCCGACACCGTCCGCGAGAGATGCGCGACCTGTGGGGCCTCGACTCGCCACGAGGTCCGGGTCGAGATCCGAACGGAAAGCGATGACCCGGAGAACGCGGCGTTCTCCCGCGAACCGTATCGGGTCGCGACCTGCAGCGAGTGTGGATCCGAGACGGCGACGCGGATGAACAACGCCTAATCCGGATCGCAGCCGGGCGACCTTCAGCCAGACTTCCGGGCACGGCTCCTCCCCCGCGTGCTCCCGGTCGTGAGCCGCTGTGCGCCCGATCGTGCCGGCGGGTGGGTTCCCCGGATTCAGTCGAAGTCGAACAGACCTGCCGTCGTTACCTCGACCCCGTCCTCAGTGATGAGGAGCGTATGTTCCGCCTGACTGACCAGTTGTCCCTCGGCTTCCTTGAGGACCGGATATCCCTTGACGACGTCCCGCTGTTCGAGTCGCCGGAGAGCCATCTCCGACCGCCCCGACTCCAGCCATCGCGCGGCGAACGGCAGGCCGTCGAACGACTCGATTTCCTCCAGAACCTGCCTTGCTGCCCGGTTGCGGACGGTCGTATCTCGTTCCAGTTCGTAAATCTCCTCCTCTCCGCCCTCACTCACTTTACCTCGCCCGTCGGTGGCAAACGGTTCGATCGCGACCGCCTGGCCCGGTTCCAGTTCCCGGGACCGGTCGACGCCGCGGTTCGGAATGTTCGGCCCGGTGTGCGCGTCGTACTGTTCGAGCCCGTGGCCCGAGAGGTTGAGCACCGGCGTGTAGCCGTATCCATCGATCACGTCCTCGATCGCCGCCCCAACCTTGCCGACCGGGACTCCCGGCCCCGCGACATCGATCGCGGCGTCGAGAGCCTGCTCGGCCGCCTCGACGAGTTCCCGGTTATCGGTGAAATCGACGGTAACCGCCGCGTCGGCGATGTACCCATCGACGTGGACGCCGATGTCCAGACACACCATGCCATCACCGAACTCCGTTTCGTCATCCCGTGAGGGGGTCGCGTGGCTCGCTTCCTCGTCGACGCTGATGTTGACGGGAAACGCCAGCCCGTCTCCCAGCTCGCGAATGCGCTCTTCGGCATATTCGGCCACCTCCAGATGCGTCGCTCCCGGTTCGACCCGCTCCTTGGTCTCCCCCATCACTGTCGTCAAGATCTTCCCGGCTTCCCGGTATTTCTCCAGGGCCTCGGGCTCTATGGCGCTCATGGCGTCCGATTCGGCGGAGTCAGTCAAAGGCGTTGCGTCATCTCCCGATGGCCGGCCACGGTCACGGGTCGGCGGGATCCCTCCCGCTTGGTGGGTACCCGCGGAGCCTTCCGCATCCGCCCTCCGCGTGTGGCACCACTCGGCCTCCCCGGATCGCCGGCCAAGGACACGATTCGCCCGTCGCGGCCTTTTTATCGGTGTCGTTGGAGGCAGTCGATATGGCGAAACAGCCTCACCTGCTCGTCGAGGAGGGGGACGTTCACGATCTGGTGCTGATTCCTGGCGATCCGGGGCGTGTCGATCGGATCGCGGAACACTGTGAGGGCTCGACCCTGGTCGCGGAAAATCGAGAGTACCGGCTCGTTAACGCCACTTACGCCGACCGCTCGGTCACGATCTGTTCGACCGGGATCGGGTGCCCATCCGCTGCCATCGCCGTTGAGGAACTTCGAAACGTCGGTGCACGAACCGTCATCCGGATCGGAACGTGTGGGGGGCTACAGTCGAACTTGGAGATCGGCGACATGGTCGTCGCAACGGGTGCCGCCAAGGAAGAGGGGACGACGAAACGGTACGAATCGGTTGCGTATCCTGCAGTCCCGGATTACGACGTGGTATCGGCCCTGGTCGAGGGGGCGAAAGCCAACGACGAGGATGTCCACGTCGGCCCGATCGTGTCGGATGACGCCTACTACAACGAGACGGACGCGTACGTAGCCGACTGGGAAGACGCGAGCCTCCTCGCGATCGAGATGGAGGCCGCCGCGGTGTTTTCCTTGGCCCGGCGCCGTGGGATGCGTGCGGGTGCCATCTGCACCGTTGACGGCAACCTGGTCGAAGGAACACAGAAAGGGGCGGACTCGGATGAAGAGCTTCCGCCCAAGGCACGAAACAACGTGGACCGGGCGATCGAAATCGGCCTGAACGCGGCCACTAGGCTGTGACTCCTCGCTGACGAACCTCCGACCCGGTCGGCGAGTGTGGGGCCATCATCCGTCGCGACCGTCGATGTCGGTCCACTCGTCCGCGAGCGCTCGGAGGCTCCCGACTCTCCGATCCGCATCCGAGGGCTCGCCCGCCGAGGTATCGAGACGGATCGTCCGAAGCCCGGCGGCCTGGGCCCCGGCGACATCGGCTGGTGAATCACCGACGTGAACGGTTCGGCCCGGAGCGACACCGAGTACGTCCAGTGCCCGTCGAAACGGGTCCGGAGCCGGTTTCGGGGGGGTCTCGTCCCCCGCGTAAACGATCACTGCCGCCCTGTCGGACAGCCCGACCGCCTCGAGTTTTCTCGCCTGGGTCTCCCGAGGTCCGTTCGTAATCACCCCGACTGGGACGCCCTTCCTCGACAGGTGGTCCAGGATCGGGGCCGCTCCCGGGAGCAGTTCGACCCGGGTGTGGTCCCGGGTGGCGGCGAACTCGGCCGCCACGGCCCGCCCGAGTTCGGGGTCCTCTCCCGCCTCGCGGGCGAGAGCCGCGAAACAGTCTTCCCTGAGTTCCCGAATGGATCCGGACTCCCGGACGAACTCGTCGAAGCGGTCCCGGTACGCGGCTTCCGAAAACAGCGGCTCGATGCCGACGGCATCGAACGCTTCACTCAGGAGCTCGCCGGGAGACCGCGAGTACCGAATCAACGTCCCATCGAGATCGAACGTGATGGCGTCGATCCGAGGCTGTCCCGGCCAGTGGAGTGACCCGTCCCTCTCAGTCACGGCCCGGACTCGGTTCTGTCGGGTAAAAAGCCTGCCCGGAGGACGTCGGTCGCGACGTAGCCCCCCTCAGCTTGCTCGGCCAACCCAACCAGGACGAACCAGTCGGCCAGGCGGTGCACTCGGGCATGCCAGACCTCTTCCCACCTGTCGGTCCGATGCCGCTCCCACTCCGGAATCCGTCCTCGAAGCGTCTCGAAGGCAGCCTCCACCGAAAGCGGTCGCTCGGCGGTCGCGAGCGGTTCGACGAGTTCGCGCGCTCCGAAGAGGCCCTCCACGATTCCCTCCCGGACAGTCTCACGCGTCACGTCCGTGCGAACTCGCCGGTATCCCTCTCCGGTCTCCCTGACCAGTCCCAGCCCCCGCAGAAACGTGAGCCAGGAACGGGCCTCGTCGCGCGAGAGGGAGGGAATCCGACGCATCAACCGTGAGCAACAGTCGTGCTCCGAATAGGGGACGAGCGGGACCGCGCTGTGGGCCGTCTCGACGGTCCCGATCTCCTCAGGCGGGTCGGGGATGTGTTTCACGCGCATCAGTGACCATCCTGGACTCACGTGACCCCGAACGACTCGGTGAGAAGATCTTCGCGAACGTCGCCGTACACGTGCGTCGGGCCGTCGACCACGTCGATGGTTATTTTCGCGGGCGCGAACACCGACTCCGGGATTTCGTAGAAGTCGTAGTCAGCCTCCGCGAAGATCTCGGCGAACGGCGTTCCATACTCGGCCGCTGCGGTGGAGACAACGGCGTCGAAGTCGTCGAACTCCTCCCTGACCGAGAGGTGGACCGTTCCGCCGTACGCCAGCGCGTCGTTCGTCCGGCCCATGGCTTCCGTTTCGTCGTAGCTCACCGGCGCGACGGGCGCCGCCCCCGCCGCCGACAGGATATCAGTCGGGTGGTATCCGAGCTCGAACAACCGGAACACGGCCAGTTCTGCCGCCCGCGCCGCCGTCGCGACGCTCCCGGTGATGGACCCGGTCGCGTACGCCGGAAGGAACACCCCGCTTTCGGCCACGCCCGTACGGTCGGCAACGTGACGGGCGGTCTCATCAGTCGGGAGGGTCGTCGTCTCGACCGCCAAGACCGCCAGGTCGAACTCGTCACGGTAGTCGACGGCCTCGAACTCGGTTTCCTCGGCGACCAACGCGCGTCCCGGCCCGGAGCCCAGCCCTTCCGCCCCGTCGACAGCGAGTTCCCATCCCGCTTTCTGGGCACAGAGCAACGCGAGGTCCGGATGGTCGGTCGTGAGTTCGACGTACGGGACCGGAATGCCGGCGATGTCACCCATCCGGCTTCCGACCGTCGCCAGGCCGGCAGTCTGGATCTCCGTCAGGAGAAGTCCCGCTTCGATCCCGCCTTCGGTCTCGATCCCGAAATCCAGCACTGTCGCCCCACAGTCGAGTTCGTGAGCACGAATCCCGAGTTCGTCGGCGAAGTCCAGGGCCTCGTCTACCAGTTCCACCGCCGCCCGATTGAGACTGTCCATGCTGTCTGTTCGTAGTGCCCCGGCAAATGGTTTGGTTGTTCGCCGTAGCCGGCCCCGATTCCGGTCAGGCCCGTCGGGTGGACGCCGGTCGTCCGCCACCTGGCGGACCGATCCCGTCGGACGGCCCGCCCTTGAAATCGGAGACTGGTGGGCGACGTCCCCGGCGACTCCAGCTCTCCGGACCTCGCCCCTCAACCCGCGTTCACCGCTCCCGTTTGGCCTGGCGTCCCAGTTCTTGTTCGACCGCTTCGACTTTTTCCCGCGCGCGTTGATCGCGGTTCCGCTTGTCATCGATCTTGAGGAAGGTGCTGACTCGATTCGCCTCGACCGCGCGGTGGGCAGCCCCGACGGCGGCCAGTAACTCGTCCATGTCGTCCGTTTCGATGACCGTCCCCATCGGGTTCGTTTCGTAGCTGACGTCGAAGTCGTCCAGTGCTGCCACCGCCTTGGCGACCTCGCCGGCCATACTCCCCTCAGTGACAGGCGCGACGCTCAGGAGCGCGATAACCGTCATGCACGTACACCTCTCATCCGTAGAACTAACCGTTTCCGGCGCCGTCACCCGCCGACCCTTGAGGTCGATCCCCCATCCGCCGCCGCACCATCGCGGGTCAGTCCGACTTCCTGACCACCCGGACAGAGCGGTCCGCCAGCGCCCCCAGCGCATCCGGAACGTCACAGTTGTCGATCACGTCAAACACGGTGAGTCGCGGATCGTAGGGGAATTCGCGGTCCGTGGCCATCTGTCGGAACCCGGGTCCGAGGTCCCGCAGCTCGAGGCTCCCGATCCCATCCTCTGCCACGGCTGCATACAGCGCCTGGTAGGCTCCGATCCCTTCTCCGATGAGATCGATTCCACCGGCGGAATTCTCGTCCCGAGGGTTTCCGGCTTTCGCCATCAAGAACTCGATGGCTCGACAGACATCGTAAACCCGCATGCCGAACAGCGACTCCCCGAGCAGCAGCGCGTCGTACCCGAGTTTGAACTCCGTCCCGTAGATGCCGTAGTAGTCGGTCACCCATGACGGAATCGGGATTGGACGGTTCCGGACTGCTCCGGTCCCCCGTGGATCGAACACGAATACCGTGCCGTGTTCGGCAGCGAGTGATGCAACCTCATCCTGACGATGAGGAAGCTCGTCGGTGCCCTCCTCGAACAGAACGACTGCGGGCCGGTCGTCGGAGACGCCCTCCTCCGAGACCACGACCCCGCTGACGATGGCATCGGGATCGCGTTCGGTCATGAAGTACACGTACTCCACGGTCAGTCCGTCGACGCGGTCGGTCCGCACGTACCGTGGATGGAGGGTGGTTCTTTCTCTGTCCAGATCGAACGTCTTGCGGACGGCCTGACGTACCTGGCCTGGCCCGCTTGACCCCCCTTGTCGCCGCGACATGCCGGTTCCGCTCGTCGACGCGAACCGCCCGATGAGGTCGTCGATCGTGCGTTCCTCCTCATAAGCATCCCTGACGCTCCCATGGGTAGTGCAGTTCAGTGCCGAGGCGTCATGCACCGGATGGTCGTTCTGGGGATCGTAGGCACCTGCCCCGAGTGCTTGACAGAACCATTCGAAGATCCGTCCTCCGAGGTCGTAGACGGAACAGTGTGGTTCCTGAGCGACGATGAGTTCGACATCGTCCGGGCTGCCACACAGTTCGTACGCCCGGGCCGTCCGCTCGTATGCTTCGTACACCCCCTCGATTGGAAAGTACTCGTCGGACGCCGCCGCGCCGATACACAGCGGCCGGGGAGCCTGCGCCGCGAGGAAGTCATCGTAGTTGATGCCCTGGGCGATCGCCCCCCGAATCGCTTGTTCCGCATCGACCCGCTTGCCGGTCTTGAGCCACTCTTCACGCTCCGTGACAGCACAGACTGGGGCCACGGCAGCGACCCGGTCATCGATCAGACCGAGGTACTGAGCCTGGGTGCCTCCGCCCGAGGCGCCCGTCACGCCGATCCGGGCATTGTCGACGTCGCGGCGGCGACGTAGGTAGTCAAGCCCGCGCCGGGCGTCGTGGATTAGGTACCGCGCGAGGTTACCGCCTGCATAGAAGCACTGGTGGCCAGCATAACAGTGAGGGAAGACGCCTCCGCCTCCACGCACGACCGCCTCGCCCGTCTCCGGGTCGCGGTACTGTTCCCGTTCGCCTTGCGCGATCGGATCGATGATCAGGACCAGAATCCCGTTTTGCGCCAGTTCGATACAGGCCTTTTGATTGGTCGGATCCGCCTTCGCTGCCTGCACGTGGCCACAGAGGAAGAGTATCGCCGGGTGTGGTCCCTCTCCGGCTGGCATATAACAGTTCGTCGTCACGTGGAAGTTCGGCCGACTTTCCAGGACGACACGTTCGATCTCGTAGCCGTCGTGGGTCAGACTGCCCATGGTCTCCACGGACGGGTCGTCCATCCGCCCGGGAAGGCCACCGATAGCTTCGAGAAACGTCTCCCGGACGGTCTCCTGCCGGGCCTCGACCCCCTGTGGCGACTCGAGAGCCCGCTTTTCTGCCCGCTCGGCTGCGAATTCCCTGGCGGCACGGCGGCGAAGATACCGCGCCAGCGCGTCGTCGACGTCGAAGTACCCGTTCAGCGCCTGTGTGAACCCTTCCACGGGTCTGGTCCAAAGCCACGCGTGAACTAAAAACAAGCCGGCGGACGCTCTTTTGCCCCCGGCTGACCAGCCTGTGGGAGCCAGCGGTGCCCGAACGTGGCGGGGACTTATGAGTCCCGTGAGCCACTTTGACCCGTGGCAAGAATCATCTTCGAGGACGCGGATGGAACGACGACGAGTACGATTCCGGATGAATTGACGTACGACACGGGGACAGAGTGTTGGGTGCTCGCCGGACATGACCTGTATGACACCGAGGACAGCGTTTTCATCCCTCGCGGCCGGGTCTACCGGATCGAGATTCCCGAAGAGAACCCCCCACCCACCCTGGGTGGCTAAGGCGGGGCCGATTGCGGTCGACCGTCTGTAGGGAAACGAACGGACTCCCTGGGTGACTCGGTTCCGCATGGGCCCTCCTCTCGGACCGTACCCGCGTTTCGAAGCCCTGACTCGACTCCGACAAGCCGCGTTCTCGACATGCCGGCCGAGGAGTCCCCGAAAACCGTCCCGGCGGCGATTTGAACGCCGGTCCCTGGCTCCGCAAGCCAAGAGGATAGTCCACTACCCTACCGGGACTCGTCCAAATTACTCCGGACCGACATAAGACGGTTACGATGCGTCCGGGGAAACACAAATCCCCCTTTGTGTCTCCCGAAGGGATTTGTCAGTCCCTGCCGAACTGCCGGGTATGTATCGCCGGGCAGTCTTGGCCGGACTCGCGGTCGTCGCGACCGGTTGTGCGGCCCGGAGCGGTGGCGACGGAGGTGACGGGTCCCCCACCAGAACGCCTCTGCCGAGCGAGGCCCACACGACGTCGACCGACGCGGCCACCGACGTCACTGAGCAGTCATTCGAACGGACTGGTGACTGTGAGGCGGCCGGCAGCGCAGCCGTGACTTTCGACGATGACCGCGTGACAGTCACCGGCTGTATCCAGGGCCGCAACGGCTGCATGCAGGCGGCGCTCGGTGGGACGGACCTGACAGACGGGGTGCTCTCGATCGTCGTGACGACCGAGAAGGAGGGGGGCGACGTCTGTTCCCAACAGATCGTTCAGCGGGGCTACGATGCTACCTTTGTTTTCGAGGCCGCCCTCCCAGCGGAGGTGCGGGTCGTCCACGAGAGCATGGACGGTCGCCGCGAGGTGGCGCAGGCGTCGAACTGAGCACCGCCGACCAGCGGAGGAGCCAATGCGTCCTCCGACGGATAGCCACGCCACGGTCTCACGTCTCAAACCGCACGACGTCGAGCGGTCTCCTTCCAAGGACAACGCTTAACCGAGGGCTCTGCTTGCTTCCTGGACACGAGGATGGGCGCGATAGAAGACACCTATGAAGACTTGGATGCAGACGTGCCCTTCGAGGAGTTCGAGGCGGCCGTCGAAGCGAAGGTCGAACAGATGGGCGGCCTCGCTGACGAGGAGACGGCCGCGATGCTGGTCGCACACGAACTCGCCGACGAGGAAGTAAACGCCGTCGCCGACATCAAGCCCGGAATGGATGACGTGAAGTTCCTCGCGAAGGTGGTCAGGGTCGGAGAACTCCGGACTTTCGACCGCGAGGGTGAAGACGAGGACGGTCGGGTTCTGAACGTGGACGTCGCGGACGAGTCCGGGCAGGTCCGGATCGCACTCTGGGACGCGATGGCTGCGGACGCTGCCCAGACGCTGCAGGTGGGAGACGTCCTCCGAATCGCGGGCCGCCCCAAGGAAGGATACAACGGACTCGAAGTATCGGTCACGAAAGCAGAACCTGACGTGGATGCCGAGGTTAACGTCGAGGTGGACGGCGAATCGCAGGTCGAGAACCTCACGCTCGGGATGTCCGACGTCACTCTCGTCGGTCAGGTCCTGGACACCGAGTCGGTCCGTACCTTCGAACGGGATGACGGATCGGAGGGGAAGGTCTCAAACCTCGTGCTGGGCGACGAGACCGGTCGCGTCCGCGTGACCCTCTGGGACAGCATGGCCGAGCGTGTCGAGGTCTTCTCGTCCAGCGAGACTGTCGAGGTGGTCGACGGCTACGTCCGCGAACGCGACGGCGAGTTGGAACTCCATGTGGGTGACCGAGGGACGGTCGACGCGGTTGATGCGGAGGTCACTTACGAACCCGACACGACCGACATCGGCGACGTTGCGATGGGGGAGACGGTCGATCTCGCGGGTGGCGTCATCGAAACGGGGGAGAAACGGACCTTCGAGCGCGACGACGGCTCCACCGGCCAGGTACGGAACATCAGACTCACCGACGACACCGGCGAAATTCGTGTTGCCCTCTGGGGTGAAAAGGCAGACCGGGAGATCGATCTGGCCGACCGCGTGGTGCTGACGGACGTCGAAATCCAGGACGGCTGGCAAGACGAGCTGGAAGCGTCGGCTGGCTGGCGGTCGACCGTGACCGTGCTCGACACGGAACCCACGACCCCCGGGACGGATGACTCGGGAGAAGACTCCGCACAGGGTGGCTTGGACGCGTTCGCCGGAGGCTCGGCGTCGGATTCTGCTGACTCCGCCTCCGCGGCTGGCGTGGCCGACGCGGCCGACGAGACCGACGCTTCTGATGATGGAATCGTGGAGTTTACCGGAACCGTCGTCCAGGCCGGGGACCCGGTCGTCCTCGATGACGGTACCGAAACGTGGAGCGTGGAAACTGACGAACAGCTCCGACTCGGGGAAGAAGTGACGGTCCGTGGATCGTCCACCGACGGTCGGATCGACGCCGAAGACGTCTTCTAGCCGAGCCGGCACGCAAGAGACGTCGCCTTCGGGTCTCGACTCAGGCCCGCGGCTCCTCCGACGGCGAGATCAGCCTGACCGTCTGGCGGGCAAAGACGGGGGACACGAGGCCTTCTGACGTACCGCGTCGCGGAACTTCCCGCACCTTTTCGGGAGGGGGGTCTCCCCGGCTCGGCAACCGAAGGGCGTCCGCACCCGGCGACTGGGATCCGGAGCGCAGGCTGTCACCGCAGACGGAGCGCTGACAGAGCCCCCTCGGCTCGTCTCACCAGGGTAACGGAAAGGGTTATACCGAACACGTCCCCGCAATACGGGCATGAGCGTCGAGTTGCCGTTCGCACCTATCGATGAGTTGATTCGTCGCAAGGCGGGGGATCTCCGCGTGAGCGCGGGCGCGGCAGAGGAACTAGCCAGGCGGGTCCAGGACCATGGTGCCGATCTGGCGGTTCAGGCGGCTGAGTCCGCGACTGCTGATGGACGGAAGACACTGATGCCTCAGGATTTCGCGGTTGAGCACGCGGTCGACCGTGACCAGCTTACGCTGCCGATCGCGCCGGTCGACCGGATCGCCCGGCTTCGAATCGACGACTCATACCGCGTGTCGATGGACGCCCGGGTGGCACTGGCCGACATCCTGGAGGAATACGCGGAAAACATCGCCCGCTCTGCGGCCGTCCTCGCGGAGCATGCCGGTCGTCGCACGATCCAGGCGGAGGACGTCGAGACCTATTTTGAACTGTTCGATTGACATGTCGAAAGGCAACTCAATCCACGGATGACACGCGTGGACCCGACGGAACGGTAGAGACATGCAATTCGGCTACAGTGATGTGTGTCTGGCTCACGATACCGGCGAGAGGCATCCGGAGAACCCCGACCGACTGCGGTCGATCCGCCAAGGGTTGAAACGGCACCACGGTGTCGAATACGTCGACACAGGCCCCGTCGACCGAGAGCGGATCGAGGCCGTCCACGACCCCGAATACGTACAACAGGTGGCGGACTTCTGTGCGGACGGCGGCGGGAACTGGGACGCCGATACCGTGGCCACCGAGAAGACCTGGGACGCCGCGCTGACCTCCGCCGGGCTGGCTGAGTGGGCTGCCTCCGAAGCGCTCGCCGGCGCGGACGGTCGCCGGACGCCGTTCGCGCTCGGCAGGCCACCCGGACACCACGCCACGGCGACAGACGCGATGGGGTTCTGTTTTTTCAACAACGTGGCGGTCGCCGTCGAGTCCGTACTGGCAGACCCGGACCGAAGTGTCGACCGCGCCGTCGTGTTCGACTGGGACGTCCATCACGGCAACGGGACCCAGGAGTTATTCCACGACCGCGGCGATGTTGTCTACGTTTCGATCCACGAGCGTGGGCTGTTTCCCGGCACCGGCGAGGTAGCCGAGACCGGGACCGGCGAGGGCACTCGGAAGACGGTCAACGTGCCGTTGTCTGCCGGGGCAGGCGATGCGGAGTACCTCTACATCGTCGACCGGGTGATCCGGCCCATCGTCGAACGGCACGACCCTGGTCTCCTGTTGGTGAGCGCCGGGTTCGATGCCCACCGACACGATCCGATCTCACGGATGCGCGTGTCGACCGAGGGCTTCGCCCTTCTCACAGACCGTGTCCGTGCCATCGGCGACGATCTAGACGCCCCGCTCGGCTTCGTCTTGGAGGGTGGATACGGCCTCGACACGCTAGCGGACGGAGTCGCGGCGGTTCACGAAACGTTTGATGGGCGTTCGCCGGTTCAGCCCGACGAAGAGCCGAACGAAGAAGTCCGAACCATTGTCACCGACCTTCGGGACCGGCTGGAAATCGGATAGGCTCGTCCCGTTCGCCCGGGGCGATCGATCCGGCTGGCAGGCGAGCGCCGGAGGGTGGGGCACCACCCGCCTGGCGATCCCCAACCAGGGGCCTCAGCTG
>CAZCXJ010000043.1:0-18642 GCA_964502585.1 uncultured Candidatus Halobonum sp. | reverse complement strand
CGCCCCTCGACTACGCGAGCGGAGTCGTCGCGCTCGACGGCACGCCGACGAAACGTATGTGGGAACTCGCACTCGGGACCCGACTGAACCACCGCAGCGTCCTTCAGGAGGACGAACGGGCCGAGTACCTTCGCGACGCTCTGAACCTGAACCTCGTCCGGACCACCGAGTATGTCAAGCCATACAACTCGCCCGACCACGTCAACACCGATCAGGACGCGGCGTTGCTCGAGAAGATCGGCGAGAAACACGGCAAGCGGCCGTCGGTCATTACCACGACGACTGCCGAGCACGAGTACGACGCCGAGGACGTGCTCGACCTCATTGATGAAACGAAACACCACGGGAACATTCTCGGAAGTAATGAGTTCGACGACACCCGTCTCGGCGTCGTCATCGGATCGAACCACTACGGCGACGGGTACATCAAGAAGTGGGGCGCCTACGCCGGGGAAGCCGTAGAGCGCGGTGACAGAAAGGGTGCTGATCTATCTTACGGCGGATTCGGCGACCAAGTGCTCACTCACATGCGCGAGCACGATACCCTCCAGGCGGCGATGCGGTTCGGTCGCGACGGGAACGGTGCCGTCGTCTACATCCACACCGATACGCTGCCTGAGTGGGTGCCGCTCGCCGGAGAAGGCCGTGTTCTCACGACCTGGTCCTTAGGGATGCGCGAAGTTATCAACGCTGCCGCCGACCTTGAGGAGTGGCGCACCGACGAGATCGTCGATCGGGTATCCATCACCGAACGCCAAGTGCGTGAGCATCTTCATACACTCCAGAAGCGCGGCTACCTCGAGGCTCGCCATGAAGGGCGCGGGTTCACTTGGTGCGATACTGGTCTCCACCGTATTGGCGACCATGGCGAGGTCGAACTGGAGTCCGTCGATGTCGCGGACTTGGACGAGACGGTAGTTGCGGAAGTGATGCGTAATAGTTTCTATACGTGGAAGTTCCGCAATCCGCAGTCCGGGTACAATGGCGACGCCCGCAGTGCTCCCACGAACGGGGGTGATGCTGCCGTGGGGGTCGACCGAGGGCCCGTAGAGGACGGTCCGCCCCCAGGATAACGACTCGAAAATACGGTTCGTCAGCCCTGTTGTCGAGCGGCTGCTCTCTCGTATTTCAGCACTGCCCCCGACGGGCCAATTTATGCAGAGATCAACTAACAAATGAATTATTTCATTATGACGATTGCACTCTCTAAACCACAGAAACACAGCGAATAATGAGGCCAGTTATTCCGTGATTAGTCAATCATGTGAACTATTCAGCACGCCCGCCCTAGACTACAGAAGAGCGGCCGAAGTAGTTCTCCGAGAACACCGCGCGTTTGCAAGGTGAAGCCCGTTGAAACCGTTCCACACCGGGCCTCTATATTCGCGCCCCCGGGTCTTCTCACTCGTCGATCTGGTATCCGGGAACGATCACGATGTCCTCGACTTTCTCCGGATCGAGTTGGCCCCCGTCGTCTGCCAATGGCGCTGGGATATCGGTGATCTCGATTTCCCAATTCCCCGGCTCGACGGCGAGATCGAGATTGGTTGGTGGGCTTTCGAGGAGTCCTGTGAGTCTCTCGGAGGGGGTGAGGGTGATCTCGGTCGTAGAGCCGTCTGTGAGGGTCACGTTCACGGTCACCGCATCAGTCTGAGCAATTTCATCAGACGCCGCCTCCCGAGGCTCCATCAGCAAAACGACCTCGTTAATCTTGATCCCCTCGTCACGGAATATGGCGGGGAACTGGTCGGTTCCCATATCAACCTCCGTGACGGTGTCTCCCGATGGGGTCGACAGTTGATGCCATGCGTCGGGGGCGTCGCTGGCCAGGCTGACCGCCTCGAAGAGACCCTCTTCCGTGTCCGGGTGCGCCGCGGCGTTCAGCCTCCGACGGAGGGAGTTCTCGGCCGCGGTCTTGAGCTGCTGTCCGCCGTCCCGAGCGGTGTACCGTGTGTGCAGGACGACGTCGGAGATCGTGTCGTAGTCGAATGGCCGGATCTCGGTCGGCAGCTCGATCCGCCACGTGCTGATGACGCCGGCCCCCTCGAAGGGGAGGTAACGCTCATCCTGTAGGTTGGTTTCGAAGAGCCCCGAGTCGCGATTGGCGCTGCTCGTCACTATCGACTCGGCGGTCCCGACGATATCCCGGAACCGATTGTCCCCGGAGGGGGTCCGGCCGTAGCCCCCATCGGATTCGGGCTTAGGATCGGGATCGGTCCGAATCTCGCTGTTGAGCAGCGTCAACTCGGCCGGGACGTTCGTGTAGGGTCCGGTCACACAGGGAATCGACAAGCTGACGGTCTTAATCCGCCGCATGTAGTGGCCAGGGTGGTCGATATCGAAGAGTGCCTCAGGCAGACGGACGTGACAACGGCCGGTTTGCTTGAGCATCTCGACCGCGACAGGGTCAAGCATCGAGAGCGAGACGTGCTTGGTCATCTCGTGCTCCCGCTTGTTCCGCTCCCGGTAGGCGGCTTCCATCTGGTGGAGGTCCTTGGATAGCCGCTCGCCCGCCAGGAGTCCCTTCCGCAAGCTTTCCCAGTGGCCGAACTCGACGAAGCTCGCGTCCCAGTCCCCTAGCTCGTGCTGGTAGGCCCGCTCGCACTGCTTGGCGAGATCGTGGGCGAGCTGGTAGCTCTGGTAGTAGACGCTGGAGATCTGGTCCACCATCCAGTTGTACAGCTCTTGGTTGGTGAACTTCTCCTCCATGAGGTCCGAGACCTCCTTGGAGTTCTCGATCCGCAACTCCTGGTTCTCCAGCTCCTTCTTCGCCACCTCCAGGCGGATCTTGGCGGCCGCGATCTTCTTGTCGATCTCCTCGATTTGCTTGGAGGCCTGCTCGGCCTGGAACTTCCAGTTGTCCATGCGGCGGTCGTGGCCGCCCTTGATCGAGGCCATGCGCGCTCTATATTGCTGCGTGGACGCAACATTGGAAGCGGCCTGGCTCTCCGCGCGGAGAAGAGATATGAGGTTGCTGCTCCCCCAGCGGGCCTTCACCACCGGACTGGAAACCCCGGCGTTACCGATGTCGAAGTCCGGTAAGTATCCGAGAAGCGCCGCTAGCGTGTTCAATGACTGGCTCTTTTTCCGCGATTTTTGGCTCTCCTTGAGGTGCTTCTCCTGGTCCTGTTCGGGGGCGTTCCTGTACTCCCGGCTATCGTAGTACTCCCGGCGCTTCTCCGCCAGCTCCCGGCTACGCTTGAGCGCCTCCAGGGATTCTTTTGCCTCCTCCACCCGGCGCTCCCGGACCTCCTTTGCGGCTTCGAGGACCGAGGTCTCCTGGGTGGACCGAAGCAGGGCCAGCTCCTCTGCGTCGCGTTTTTCGAGGGCCTGGAGAAGGCTGGCGCCGAGGGACTGAACCTCGTTAACCAACTCTTGGGCCTTCGGGAGCATGGACCGGAACCGGTAGTTCGGGAGCGGCGCGTCGAGGTCCGACATCACGCTGGAGATGTCCACGCCGGCCGCCGCGGCCTCCACCATCACGCCGGGGTCGATGGGGGGTTCGAACAGCGGCGGCATCTCGAATTCCCCCTCGATGTTGAGGCAGTGGCGTATCTTGTACAGTCGGTCGTCGACTGTGTCCCAGTACTCCAGGAGCTTGTCGTTTCGCGGGATGCAGAAGAAGAACACGGGGCCGAGGTGGAGCTCCGGCGAGTCGTCTGACTCGCCAGATGCCCCGTTTCCGGAGCGGCCAAGGGGCGTCTCCAGTTCCACGAGCGCGTGGATGTGGTCGTCGAGGTGGGGCTCCAGTTCCTCGAAGGTGTCGACGGGGTCCCCGTCCTCGGTCGTGATCTCCCGCTCGTCTTCGGACCGCGAGACGGTCTCCGGCCGGTCACCCAGGATCTCCCGAGCAAGTATATAGATCTGTGTCGCTTCGTTGAGATCCTCGAGGCTTCCCCGCCGGAACAGTTCGTCGCCCCAGGCGATCAGGTTGTCCAGGTACTCCATGACGACGTATCGCTGGTAGGCGCTTTCACGGAGTCTGGCGATCACGTGGGGCTTGAACGGGCGATCCTCCCACCTCTTGATCTGTAGTTTGAGGTTCTCGCGGGCCTTCTGCTCCTCTGGGTCGAGGTCGTCGCGTGTCAAAAGTGCCAACAGCTCGTCGATCGAGCGGCCGCCGGGGTTTTCATGGAAGGGCTTGACGTTCCAGAATCGTTCCGGCACCGGGTTGTCGGAGGCGTCGGTGGGATCGAAAACGTAGTGGAACCACTCCTGGGCCTCCTGGAATCTCTGATTGCGGCTAAGTTGCTTGGCGACCAGCACGGGTGCGTGGAAGAACAGCTCCCAGTTGTACTGCGAGTAGGCGCCCCCGGGATCGAAGTCGATCTCGTCCTTTGGGTAGTTGTCGTCGACGATCCCCTTGACGGGCTCGTACGTGTCCTCGAAGTACTCCTCCTCTTTCTGTTGGCGGGCCAGTCCGTAGGTGTCCTGGGAGGTGGACGGGCTAAGGAAGCCCTCGACCCCATACCGGTTGAGCTGCTGGATGAATCGGCCGACGTAGGGGTGGTAGAACGTATGGAAGCGGTAGCTGGTCATCCACCCGGCAACCAGGTCGTCGGTACTCATGGTCCGACCGGTCTGGCTCATCGTCTGGAATCCCCGAGCGCTGCCAGCGGCGGGCGTTTCATCACTTTCGACGTCGATTGCATACGACGGTGCGGTCCCCACGGAGTCGACGGCGTCGGAGGCTGACTGGGCCATCATCACGGTCTCGGTTCCGGAGGTGGTCCCCCCCGAAACATCGTCGGTGGGACGGGGATTATCGCCGTCCAGGGTGCCGAGGGGGCTGACCGGGGTGTCGCCGCCGGCGACCACGACATCCTCTCCCACGATCCCAGGATTCGACGACGGCTCCGGACCTCCATCGCCGCCCCGAGCTCTCTCGGAGGGCCCCGTGCCTAGGGTCGGGGGCTCCTGCATCGCCCCGTCGAACCTCTTGTAGATCTCGGGGTGGACGTGTTCCGGGTTTACCCATGGACTATGGATTCCCCCGTTCCCGGCGGGTGGGGTGAACCGGGTCCTCAGGTAGGGGTCCACGAAGAACGTCCTGTCTTCGTCCTGGAAGAACAGCGGCTCCTGTGAGCGGTATCGGTTCTGGTGAGGCGGGACCAGTTCGAATCGACCCGGTGTCTCTTCCAAGATGACGGTCGGTTCCAACCCAAAGGTATTCTCGTCCCCATCCGCCGTGGTCCGGGCGTAGAGCTCCAAATCCTTTGATGGAGTGAACAGCATGCCGGGGTACGGTCGCGCCGACCTCTCCCGGTACTTGTTGTACCATATCTGCGTCGACGGCTGGGGGCCCCAGTCACCCGCTATCCTGGACCCTTCCTCGATTAGCGGGGGAAGAGGTTGCCAGGAGGAGTCCTTCACGACCTGTTTGCCGGTGCCCGTGAAGACAAGCTGACCAATATCTATGATCGCGTTTCCATCGTCGTCGGAGGGATCGTCAGGGCTCGGGTAATGCCATATTTTGACGACGAGACGTCCGCCCTCTATCCCTGCGTTGAACCAGATAGTGGACTTGTCGTACCGATCATTGGTTTCCACCGTCGCGTCCGTTATTTTCTTTGGGGTCCACTTCCCGTTCCGGAGTTCGCTCCACGCCAACTGGATCTCCCAGTACTTGTTGGGCTCGCTGGCCTTGCTGGTCTCCTTCGGAGGCACATCCTCTTCGGCCTTGGGAACGAATACGGGCCAGATGATCCGGAGCCGGCGGTTGAATACCACAGGCATGACGTGGTCTCCCTCGATGTCGGCATCCACGGGCTCCCACGGCGTCCAACGCGCCCCGTCCTCCAGCCGGCGGTAGAAGTATTCTTTTGGTGGGTCTCGGGTGCGCCCGAGGACGTGGATCGTGTCGGACTCACCCTTTCTAGTCTCGACGTGGCACCCAACGGTCTCCAGCCGGGCCACGTCGTCGAGCTTCTCGAGGTAGTCCCGGTAGGCCTGCTCAACGTTCTCGTCATTTATCTCGGCCTGAAGCAGATCGCTTTCCAGATCCTCGAAGAACGGCGACTTGTCCTGACGAAGTTCGGGTTCGATCCAGTTCTCCGGATAGAGGAAGACCTTCCGATTCGACTCCCAGACCCGGTAATTCTTCCGCCACTCCCACTCCCGTGCGTCGTCCTCGGTCAGGACACAGCGCGGTTCGAGGTTCATCCGGCATCGCTGGATAAACAGCTGTACGGAAGCAATCGCCTGTTTGATCCGCGACGTCATCATGCAGGAGGTCATCTCCACGTCAAGCAGGAGATGCCCGAAGAGGTCTTCCACGTCCTCAACCTTCTTATCCGGGAGCTCGTCGACGAGATACGCGACGAGCGCCTCGCGCTGCTTGTCCCGAAGATCGTCGCGCAGCGGCTCCGCGATATCGAACCACGTCTCCTCGTCGTACCGCGAGCGGACCGCCTGCTTGATGGCTCGGGCCTGCTCTTGGGTGGGAGGGTTCCGCGCCCACCCCATGGCCGACTCGGCGGAAACCCCGAGCCGGTCCAGCACGTCGAAGGCTCGCGTGAGCCGCCAGAGGACCGGTAGCGTCTTCTCTGGGGTCGACGGTGCCGGGAAGGTCGGCGCGAAGCCGTCCGGCCCCAAGAGGAACGTGACGTCGTCGCGGGACCATCCGGTGAGCTCGTGGAGAAGCTCGACCTCCGAGAACCCGTCATCGAGCTGTACCGCTTCGAGGATACGGAGGATCCCCCCCTCGCCCTTGGCGAAGACCGGTCGCATCTCCGTCAACCGGTCCATCTCCACCCAGGCCTCGAAGTGCGCGGTGGCGTCGCCCTCGTCGACGGAGACGGGGAGGGCGCGGAGTTCGACGAGTCCGAACTCGGGGCCGTGTTCGATCAGCCAGTGGACCTCCCCCTCGGGCACGTCGAAGCCCTCCATGAGGCGCAGGATTTTCTCCAGCCGGCGGAACTGTTCGAACGCGTCGGGGGTATCGCCCGGCTCAAGCGGCTCGGCCTTGCTGTAGAGGAAGTCCGAGTCGAGGTAGTCCTCCATGGCGGGCTCCGCGGGGTTTGACTGGCTGGTCAGGATCTCGCGGAGGAGCGAGCTCACGGCGCCGGGATCGGTGTCCAGGGCCTCCGAGAGCTTCTGAACGACAGTGTCCTGGCGCTTTTTCCGAAGGAGGTGGTCGAGCAGCGGCCGCAATACGTCACGGTAGGGGTCCTCGACCGCCGCGTCGTCGGTATCGGAAACTAGCTTGTCTTTGAGCTCCTCGACCTCCTCGGTGTCCAGAAAGATCCCGAACTGGTCTTCGATGAAGGTTTCGGGGTCAGCGCTATCCTCGTCGGAGGTTTGATCGAGCAGTGCCATGGCCCTGTCGACGTCCTCCTCGGAGAGCACCGCCGACAGCGCCTCCCTAGTCTGGTCCGCGAGCGGCTTCCCCTCGACGATGCGATGCTCCTCTTCCAGGGCGTTCAACTCGTCGCGGAGGTCGGTGAGCGTCCGGCCGACGGCCGCATCCAGGATGGCTACCGGTGCGCCTGGGCGTCGCCTGTGGCGGAACAGGTAGTCCAGCTCGGCGGCGTCGAAGTCCGATCCCTTGACCCGTTCGACCTCCTCGACGAACGCCGTCGTCTCCTGCGGGGCGGTGGCGTCGAAGGGGTCCCGGCCGGAGAGCTCTATGAGCACGACGAGGTCGCGGACCGGGAGGTCGACGGCGTTCGCCAGCGAGACGACGCGGTACAACTTGGACAGGTTCTCGAGGTCGAGCGTGTGGTCGGAGTCCGTCGCGCCGTCGTCGAGCTGGGTCTCGATCAGGAGCTCCATCTCGTCCGATGTCACCTCAAGCGCGGCCTGGATGGCGGGGAGGTGCTCCCCGATCGACTCGCTCGTGTCTGCGAGATCGAACGGGTCGTCCGGGTCGTCGGTGGGGTTGGCGACGGACTCGTTCTGGAACCGCCGCGAGTAGAGGGACGGGTCCTGGCCCCAGTCGTGGGTGTCCAGGCCGGCGGACCAGCTCAGGACCTCCTCCAGGTCCGCTCCCGTCCGATCCTTCAAGACGACGATCTCCCCGAGACGCTTCAGGAACGTCCCGCTCAGCTCGTGCGGGGGGATCGCCGCCAGAGCGGTATCGAGCTGGCGGGGACTCCAATCGAGTCGTCGCGTCAGACGCACGAACCGGTGCATCCGGTCGAAGAACCCGTTGTCCGGCCGGTTGGCGAGTTCGGCATGGTCGAGGTCGCAGTCCGGTGCGCTGTGGCGAACAAAGATCTCTCCCTCGGGGTTGAGGTAGCGACTTCGGAGAAGATCCTCGAGCTCTTCGTACGCGAGACCGGAGTGGTCGAGCAGGGTTGAAACCTTCCTTTCCAGCGAGGCCTTCCAGCCGTGCTCTTCACCGTCCCACAGGCCATCCCATCCCCACAGCTCGTATGCGTCCACCGAGGTCTCCCCGGCGACGATGCTCCAGTCCAGCTCGGTCATTCCGAGCCGCTCCGAGGCGACCCGACGCGACGTCGATCCGGAGGCGTGGTCTCCCAGCCTGTCGATGAGCTGGGCTCGGGAAACGCCGAGGTGACCCAGGTACGTCCGAGCCTCCTCCATCCACAGGTCGAACGGGAGGTCCCATGGGTAGAACGCTTGGGCGAGTTCGTCGTACGCGGCCGGGTTGAGGTGCTCGGGCTGGACACGGAGTGTCTCGGCGTCCTCCCCCGTCTGGGGGGTCTCCGGCGTGGACACAACCTCCTCCTCCAGCACCTCGTTGACCAAGTCGACGTAGGGCAACCGCGTGTTTGTGTTCTCACACGTCAGGTCGATCTGCACGAGATCGGGCCGGCGGTCGGTCAACACGTCCAACATCATGCGGTCCTCGGAATAGCTGACGGGCGTTCCGTCCTCGTTCCACTCATCGACGACCGGACGCTCGTTGAGCCACGAGAGAAGGTCCACCAGGTACGCGGCCGGGCTGTAGATCGATCGGCAGTGCTCGCACGTGCAGAAATCCAGCGATCCGAACACGCCGAGTCCCTCCAATTCCGGAATGCCATCGGTTGGAGGATCGCTGGACCCGTCCGTCTCGGGATCGCCGTGCATGGCGTAGATCGGGGGACCGTTGCGTTGCAACTTATGCTGGGCGTAGAGGTTCTGTGCGGTGGCGGCCGCGCTCTTGGCGTTGGCGTAGACCTGCTTGAGCTCGGCCTCCTCGAGCTGGCCCTCGTATCGGCGTGAGAAGGCGGCCTTCCCCATCTGCTGAATCGCGTAGCCGGAGTCGATGTCGTCGGCGAGGAGGGTCCGGATCGCCCGGGATTTGTTGTGCCGGGGCGCGATGTTGAAGATGCGCTGGACGGCCCGGAGACCATCCCGAAGCTCGTCGGAGACGCCGTCGCCGTTCTCGGCCAGATAGCTGTCAACGCGCGTACTCCTGAGGTCTACCTCCGGATGGTCCTTGAGGAATCCGGCCACATTGCCAGCGAGGTCGAAGTCGTCATCGTCGAGTCTGTGTGCGAGCACCCAGCCCGGGAAGGCGTCTTCGAGCAAACGAGTAATCCGCCGGGCGTGGGTCCCAGCGTCCCCATCATCGCCGTCATCGGGGATGCCGTGAGATTCGAGGAGGTTCATCAGCGCGTCGGCATCCAGGCGGGCCATCGCTCGTAGCGGCTCGTCTTCCTCGCCGAACTCGTCCATCAATGCGGCCGCCGCATTGCCGTCGTATCGCGTCAGGACCCCCACTTGGAGAGCGGTCTGGATACGCTCCACCCGGTCCGATCCCCACTCGTCGTCGTCTTGGAGGTTGGACCAGAACGCCTCAACGGAACCGTCGTGATTCCGATACCGCTCCAGGAGGCTGCGCTGGTTTTGCTCGGAGAGGTTGACGAGGTCAAGGACCGGCTTGAGCGTCGGCCCCTCCGCGTCTGGCGGGGCCGAGAGCAGTCGGTCTATCGCGCTGTCCTGCAGGGCCTCCGTCAGCTCGTCTACCTGTTCGACCACCGACGGCGAGACGACGTTGGTGTCGGCCGCTCGGGAGATTATCCGTTGTTGGGTGTCCGGATCGACAGCGGATAGGGCAGTCAACTCGCTGGACATTCCCTCTCGCAACATCGCATAGAATGCAGGCGCGGGTGCGTCGCTTTGCTCCTCCAGCCGACGACTCTGCAAGTAGTCTGTGATCCGGTCCGAGGTGAGCCCGGTCTTGGTGGCGAGGTAGGACACGCGGTCGGCCGATGGGTCCATGTCGCCGTTCTCTAGCAGCGGATCCAACGCCGCTTTGACACGGTCGAATTCGGCTGGGCCACGATAGGGTTCATCACCAACGACTAAATCCACAACTTGATGGCGCCCTGGCGACACCACGATGGGCGATGTTGCGACTGGGTCTCCCTGGCCGGCTTCTCCTGGCTCGTAGGCGCGGACGAGGAGGTCGGGGGGTGCGTTCCCGTTCGTTGGGTCACGTTGGCCCTGGTACGGGATGCAGTACTGGCCCTCGTCGTCAGTTACGTCCTCATTGAGGTTTACCTCGTCTGTGGCCTCCGGCCCATCGACTGCGAACGCTTGCACAACGAGATCCGATGCGGTCCGACCGTCCGGATGGACGACACGTCCGCGCACCGAGAACGTCGCTGAATCCTCGGATGCTTCCTGAGCGGCCTCGATCGCGCCATCCGGGAGTTCGACCTGCACCTCCTCGGATGGGTCCGGCGTGGAAGGCTCGTCCTTGGTGTTTAGGACGCAGCGATCCGCGTGCCAGACGCAGAAGTACACCTCGGGTCGGCGATCCGACACCTGCGTTGGGCCCGCCGAGGGGCCCTGATCGATCTCGAAGTGGCCCTCGGGATCACACTGCGCGGTACCCAGGCGGCGGTCGGCGCCGGTGAGGGCCCTCTGGAAGGCCTCGATCTGCAGTTCTGATGGTAGTTCCTTGGGGTCGGTGGTGAGGAGCCGGCCGCGTAGCCGACTACTTTCGTTTGAGCTCATTGGGTTGTCTCCGTCTACCTTGTCCGCGGTGGCTGGACGAGCTGCCGGAGCCAGCACTCCTTGATCCGTGATTGCCAGGTGGGTCGATAGAGCCGCTGGGTGTGCGCTCTCTGACCCCCTTTGCTTCGAGTAGTTGCCGTTGCTGCGATTTCCATAGATAATGGCTTGGTTCACCGGTACCTTCTTCCGTGTCGGTTATATCGACGAGAATCCAAAGAGATCTACCAATGATTCCTCGTTTTGTTCCCTGTCCTAGCCTCGTCATCGCCCCAGAAGTGCTTCTCCCACTCCCAGATTGTAGTGAGTATCGTTCTGCGCGGGGCATTGCCATACGTGCTATCGGACGCCTGAGCGAAGGAGTGAATGCCCCTTGAGCAGCGTTGATCGCCCCAACCACTTGCTGGGTATACCACAGGACCTGCTCACCTGTCTGTTGCACCTGAGAAGCCATCCGTCGGGATTGATGTTTGAGAATTGCGGCTCCGGCTGCTCCACCTCCTGGTCGATCCTGGGGAAGATTTGGCGTGAAAAACTTCGGTTGTCGTCTCGCATATTCGGTCATCCCAGGGGGGACCCCTGACATCATCAATTGTGAGGCTGACGGCAAATCGAAAAATGAGCGAAAGACGATTTCATTTGCCGAGGGTTTTTCAGATGGTTCCACCTCTGGCGACTCCTCTTCCGCAGGTGGTTGCGTACCGCGGTTGACGTGGATGTGTGTGCCTTCGGTGAAATTTTTAATGCTTTTTGGTTGGGATCGGCCGGCGATAATATCAATGTCCTTCGGGTTTTCCCCGCCTGATGTCCGAGGAGGATTCTCTCCCCCCGAGGTTTCATGCCCATAGGTTCCAGTAAGATCCACTAACCTAACGGGGTTGTTACGAGCGTACGCGTACAGATTAGGACCATCAACCCCACCCGCCGGATCCGCACTGGTCCACCGCCCGGTCCACGTCATATAGTATCGCATCCCGTGATAGGCGAGGCCATGAGCGGCGTCGCGCTCCTTGCCAGAAAAGCGGTACCGCTTAGGTGGGGCGTTAGCTCCTGTGCGGGTGGATCGATACGCGCTGGTACCGAACGGGTGATACTCCTCGTAACTGAGCATTTCGCTCGAATCGTTCACCTCGACAGTAGTGGAGTCAAGGTGGTCGGTGAGCTGGTACCGGATCCAAGACGAGGAATCTGCAACGGCATTCCCGTCGGAAACTGTCTCGGTTTCGACAAGAGCGATGCGCCGCCGGTCATCCATGACGTGGAGCGTATAAATCTCGTTTTGGAGATCATCTCCGTCGCGCCGACGGAGAATCTCGAAGATGCCGAGGTAGATTCGCTCTTCCGTCTGCTCGCCCGGTCTATCGACCACTTTCCGGACGCGCTGGCCCTCGGCGTCGTACTGGCAGTGGACCGTTCCCCCGTCGTCGAGGTCGAAGCGGCGGGGCTGGTCGTCGTGGGCCCAGTCGACCGCAGGGAGGTGGGGCATCCGGGTCATGTTCCCGGCGTCGTCGTGGTCGTAGGTGTGGCTGTAGGCGTCGGCGTCGGTCGGATCGTCGCCGGGGGCGCTGGTGGCCCGAAGACGGTTCGTGCCGTCCTCGTAGGCGTAGTGACGGATCCAGTTCTCGCCGCCGGCGTCGTGGACCCACGTGTCGAGGTTGCCGACGCGGTCGTATCGGTAGGTCTCGGCGTACCGGCGAAGCGACGCATCGTCGGGCAGGTCGCTCGGATCGAGATCGTCGGGACCCTGGGGGGCGACGGGGCCACCGGCTTCCCGACCTTCGGCCCGGACCAGCCGATATAGGGCGTCGTACTCGAACTGGCGGACGGAATCGGCTCCGACACCGCCTCCGGAGAACGGAACGGGTTCGGCGTCGTCTTCAATCTCGACGACGTTGCCCGTGGGGTCGTAGGTGTAGGGAAGGTCCTGGAGCACAGCGCCATCGCTGTCCCGCGTCGTCTGGATCCGTTGGAGCCGAAACGTCTCGTCGTCGTATGTGACCCGGGTCTCCACGTCGGCACCGTAACGGATCCGGGTCCGCTGTCCGCGAGCGTTCCGGTCTATGTTTCGGACGACGGATCGCCAGTCCTCGTCCCCCACTGGACGCATTCGCACGTCGTTCAGGAGCCCCGCCTCGTCGTATCTGATCCGGAGTCCGGCGTCTCGGCCGTCGGTCACCCTGGTCCGTCGGTTGAGGGCGTCCCATTTGTTGTGGGCCTCGAAGCTCTCGTCATCAAGCGTGGGCTCGGCGGCGTCCAAAGCATCCTCCGGTGTTCGCATCGTATCTAGGGCGGACCAGTCCGGCATAGTCGTGGCATCACTGGTTAGTCGCCGCCTGCTTCGGAGGAGATTGCCCTTGAAATCGAACCGTTCTTGGACCGAGAGCCCGGCCCCGTCGAAGCGGAGGTGTGCACGCCCCCGGAGGTTCCGGCTTCTGGCGTCGGGATGTGTCTCCCCCCAAAGGGTCCGCTCGACGAGGACCTCCGAGCCTCCGGGAGCGCGGACGAATCGGTGTGTCGCGCGGCGAAGCTCGTCGTACCGGTGCGTGATAACATGGCCGCGCGGTGTCCAGAGCTGAACCGGGTTCCCTCGGACATCGAGCAAGCGTGTCCGCTCGCCCGCATCGATGCTCCGGGTGTGTATCTCTCGGCCGAGCATGTCCCAGGTCCGACTGACGGCGGGACGACCCTCCGGGTCCGTAATGGTGAGCGGGTCCCCCTCGATGTTCAGGTCAACACGGGTCTTCAGGGTTCGGTCGCCAGGATCGTTCCCCTCAGTCTCGACAGTAAGGACCTCCCGCCCGAGCACGTCGAGGTGGACTACGCTGGGGGTGCCCGCGTGACGCTCGGCGAGTTCGGCGGCGCGGCGGTCGGCGGCGTCGGCCCCGGGCGTAGTCCGCTCTGCGTGCCACGCGCTCCGGTCGACCGTATCGTTCTCGTCCCACGTCTCGGTGCGCCACGCGTCGAACCGCGTTTCCGTGAAGGTCCCGTCCGGGTTGTCCTGCTTGATGCGACGGTCTAGGGGGTCGTAGTGGAGGACAGCGGTCACTCCCCACTCGACGAGGTCGTCCTCGTCCTCGAACTCTGGCGTCGAGTCGAAGTAGGGCTCGTATTGCTTGACGGGTTGGCCTTTGTTGTCGCGGACGACGCGGCCCGTACCGACCCAGCGTTTGTCCGGGGACGTATCATCCCACACGAGATTATCGTCCTCGTCCCGTTCCAATTCACCATCGTCATCGCGCGCAGGAGCTTCACCCGGCTCAGCTTGGACCTTCCGCATGATCTCACGCCCCGATCCGTCGAAGTACGTGTACTGATGGCTGCGCTTACTGGCGCCGTGGGTCTCGCGATCCCATCGGTGCACGCTGACCGGCGTCCCGTCGTCCTGCCAGGCGTGGAGGTCGTAGTGGAAGCGCCGCGTTGGGCTATCCAAAGAGTCTCCCGGGCCGTCAGGGTCTTCCTCCTCTTTGCCCATGACCGCCACGCGGTCCACCCGACCGAGGACGTCAAAGCCCACTTTTGTGCGGTTTTCGTTGGGATCGGTGACGACATTAGGTTGAAGAACTCGGTAGTCGTTGGTGGCTTGGACGACGTTGTTCAGCGGGTCGCGGGTCTCTTCCAACAGGAGCCAGTCGTCGTCGTAGTCGCGTTTCGTTGAGTTGCCGAAAGGATCCTTGACCTCGACGGGGCGGTAGAAGCCATCCGGATCGAAGATTTCCTGGGATGACGGCGCCCACCACACCCCGTCGTCAAGGATATACCCGGCGTCCTCCAGTTCTGCGGATGTGACACCGGAGCCGTAGATGTCGTCTAGCAGGCCGGGCGTGAACGCTTGTCGCTCAGTGCGGTAGACGAGCCCCCTTCCATTTACTTCTCCCGGCGGCAAGGGTTCAGAGGGATCGAGATCTTCCTGGTAATAACGAGTCCGGCTCCGTCTGTAGAGCCGGGCAGCGACCGAGTCAGCAGGTGGGTCGGCCTCGAAGGGGATCTGGGTGGCGTCATCAGCGTGAGTCCGGATCGTGGTCGGGTCAAACACGCCCGCGTCCGGGGGCGAGAGGCCGGTCAGCTCGAAGGACCGACGCTCCACGGGTAGCCCGATCTGGCGATTCGGGCCGTCGGTGAGGTTGACGACATCGGTTTCATCTACCGTTACAAGGAGTTCGTCCTGCTCGGGGATGGCCGGACTCGGTCGGGGATAGGCGACGCTAGCGCGTCGGGTGACGTTGCCGTAGTCGTCTACGTCCAGCGTGAGTTCGTGCAGGATCCGCGGGTCGCCCGGGTCGCGCTCCAGATGCTGCGTGAGAGCTTCGCTTTGATGGACGTGGAAGACTGCATGAGGGTTCTCGCTACGGGGTTGCAGCAGACGTGTTCGATAGGTGCGTTCTGTGACGGTGTAGGGATAGTCCTCCCGGTCGGAGCCGTCACGGGCGTAAATCTCCCGTCGTAAGAGTCGCCCTCGAAGCGCCCGACAGGCCTCCCGCTCCTCGTCCGCGGTCAGACCATCCGGGATCTGGGTATCGGGCAGTTGGTGAATCTCGGAACCGCCGTCGTAGTATTCGTGGGCATACAGCCGGGAGAGGCGGTCCCGATCCACGTAGGCGCCCGTGTGATACCACGTCCGCGTGTAAACCGGTGGACGGTCGTGGTCGTGGTCGTCCTCGTCGGGGTCGAAGTCCTCTGCGTCCCACTGCTCGACCAAGCCGAACCCCCGGAACTCCTGCTCGTGACCGTCGAAGTACCCGTGGTGGTACCGGTAGCGCGATACCTGAAGCGTCTCCGCCACGCGGTCCTCGATTTCGACGCGCGCGACGACGTGCACGGGAAACGGTAGCGTCGTGATCCAAGGACGCCCCTCCCGCCGGGCTTCGAGGTAGAACGCGGTCGAGGGCCGGTACTTGATCCTCCGAACCTGTCCCATGCCGTTCTCTACTTGTGTCAGAAGGTGGGGCTTTCCCTCCGGCATCAAATCAACGTACCAGAGGGGGGCCGATCCGTCATCTGGAAGCGGCGAGGACCAGACGAGACACGGCGTGCCCTTGCCGAGAAGGTCGGCGACTTGCACCTCAGTGGGATCGGTCAGGTGGGGGAGGCTCGTGACGGGGGTCCCCTCGTGCCATGCGTTACCCGATGCGTTCAACCAGACCTGAACGGCGTCGTCTCCGACGTATAGGATGTCCGTCGTACCCGACCCGTCCACGTCGGCCAGTCGGATCCTTGCGGGATCGAACTGATCGGGTGGGGCGAACCGTGGGGCATTCGCCATCGTGATCTTCCCCCCGAAGCGACCCCAACCGTGGCTCGGCCAATAGGAGACCTCTCCGTTCCGTATCCGGACGAGATCCTGCATGCCGTCCCCGGTGATGTCGGCCAAGTGGATGCTCTCCGTGCCGTCTGCAAAGACGACTGCCGGGCCCTCCGTTTCGTCGTCGGGCTTCGGGACCCGCTCAGCAGGTCCGAACCCCTCGGAGCCCCGGCCGGGGTGCCAGATAAGGTCGTCCTCCTCGGTAATGAGGAGGTCGGCCTGGCCGTCACCGGTGAGATCAACCCATCGGACGTTGGGATCGTTCCACTCAATGTTCGGTACCTCATCGAAGGGACGGTGGGGACCCCAGCCCTCCTCCGTCCTCGCCTGGGAGCCCGCGAGTCCGTCGGCCAGCAGGACGAGATCCTTCCTGCCGTCGCCTTCGAGGTCCGCCAGCCGCTGCCGACTGGATCCGAGATTCACAACGGACGGTTGTGGGTCAACGGGGCGGGCGGGACCGAATTGGCCCTCGCCTTTATTGGGCTTGTAGTACCATCCATCTTCATTGTCCACGAGGATACCCGGCAGACCCTCCCCGTCTAGGTCCACCAGCTGGTAGCGGTTATCCGCGAGCCCCGATGGCGCGTCCCCGAGGTCGTCTTTGTCCACAGCTTCAGGACGACGGCCCGGTTCGGGATGGCGGTACGATATGGTCACCGGAGGCGCGCTCTCCACATCATATCGGTCCGCTTCATCGTTCCAGGCGTAGCCGCGCCGGGTCACCGAGTCCAGGTACGTGGTGAACGCAGTCTCCTCGTATTCGAGATCCGTGGAGCGGACGAGAGCGGGATCCGGGTTAACATCGGGGAACCGGTGGAACATCAGGATTCGACGACACAGGCGGTAGGTCCGGATTTCAAAGCCCGCCCGATAGTTGGAGAACGGATCTGCTCGCACCGACCAGTCGCGATCGGGCTCCGGCGTGGGCTGGTCGGGATCATGGTCGCCATAGTCGAACACCACCTCGAACATCCAGTCCCCTGACTCGTCGGGCCGCCGGTTCCCGTAGAGGATGCGCTTCGGGTATCGCTTGGCCACGGGGGGTTGCCCGTCAAGCCGGTGGCGTTCCTCAGGGTGCTCTGCCTCGACGCCCCGAGTGTCCTCGGCGATGTACTCGTACCGAACGAGGTTGCCGCGGTCGTCCCGGCTCTCCTCAAGTAGCCACCGGAAGACATGGGAGGGATCGTCGGGGTCAGCGACGCGGTGCTGTGGAGACCCTCCGTAGATCCGGGTGATGTTGTCTTTACTCGTGGTCCGCCAATGCGTTTCACCGGTGGCTTGGTCCACCCAGCGCTCAATCCTGGTGAACTGTTCTTCGGTGCGAGGACGATAGAGGTGGACGCGGTAGCTTCGTCCCTCCTCCGACCGGTCTTCCACGTGGGGGACCCGGTCGGATCCCTCCTTGTCTAAAACGGGAACGAGGTCCTCGGCGTCGGAGAGGACGAAGATGTCCTCGTCGTCGTAGCGAGGCAGCCCCTTTGCGGTCTTGCGTGAGACGGAAGAGAGCGTGAGGCTCCAGCCCAGCCCGAACTGACCCGCCCCGCTTCCGGAATCATACGAGAGCGAGAGTTCTGGATGGAAATCGCCTCGGCCGGGGCTCGCGTCCAGCGGGAGGTCAAGGCTCATCGTACCCGTGGCTGGGTTCACGGAGAACTTTTCGTCCACTGACCGGAGCGCCCCTCCACCCTTCGGGACGGAAATCGCCGGAGTCTGTCCCCCACCGCCGGTCCGCCGGGGAGCCCCCGTCATGCGCTCTCGGTCGTTCGGGGCGTCGGGGCGTTCCCCATCTGTGCCACCCGGTTCTGCGCTTCCCGCGATCGGCGATGATCGGCTAGATTCCGGGTCCCTCATTCAATTTCCCTGTTTAGCTCCTATAATTTACTTCCCGGGCACCTCTACTGGTGGTTTGGCCCGGATATGAAATTATTGGAGTTGCACTGTTCACAGTATCTTCACTGTTCACGGTGTGAACATGCCAAAATTAATCGGTGCTATCACTCGATGTCGTCATCTCATCACCTTGGTCGCGGATGGGTTGAAAGGTATCGAAAACCACTAAGACTGGAATGTGCCGGCTCTCAACAGTCTTCCAATTGTATCGTGCGAATGGTGCGACGGCAGGCATCGGGGGCTGCCCTCGAAGCGCTCTATTGCGAACGCACGACAATCGAGACAATCCTGGCAGAATTCCCGGTTATCCTGGCTGTCGAAACCCGCATCGGCCAAGGCTGCTTGGAGATCGTCGGTGTCGTATCGGTCATCGAGATTCGGTGAGCGGTTCGAATGCCGCAGTACCGTTTCCGTTGCCGGTCTCCAAGTCGACGTGCGGACGCCTTGCTGTGGTTCGAGGAACACGGTATCGAACGTGACGAAATCAACGTCTTCGACGACGCGAGCGCACACGCCGCCGCACCGCTCGCCGTGTTCACGCT
>CAZCXJ010000042.1:0-18732 GCA_964502585.1 uncultured Candidatus Halobonum sp. | reverse complement strand
CCGCGTGACTTCCTCACGTCCAGCATCCTCTACACGGGGGTCGGCGGGGTGCTCCTGGCGGTCATCGTCGGGACCATCCTCGGCACGTCCGCCGAGCCGCTGACGATCAACCTCGACGCCTTCCACGGCTTCTGGGGTAATCCGGAGTTCTCGGCGGTACCGCTGTTCCCGCTGTTGTTCGTGACGATCGCCTGCGGGACGATCAGCGGGTTCCACTCGCTGGTCTCCTCCGGGACGACTGCCAAACAGCTCGACAAGGAGACCGACGCCCGTCTCATCGGGTACGGCGGGATGCTCGGTGAGGGCCTGTTGGCCTCGGTCGCGCTGGTGACCGTCGCGGTGTACGCCCAGGCGCCTGCTGGCGGCGGGATCGGGCTCGCGCTGCCCAACTTCGCCACCGGCGGCGGCATCATCCTCACCAGCTTCGGGCTGCCCCAGCTCATCGGCGCGACGTTCATGGGCCTAGTGCTGGTGAGTTTCCTCCTGACGAGCACCGACACGGCCATGCGGCTCGGCCGGTACATGCTCGAGGAGATCATCGGCACGCCCGAAACCACCGTCGAGGAGTACGCCCACAACCGCTACGTCAACGCGGGGCTACAGGCGTTCCCGGCGTACATCCTCGTCGCGACGGGCAGTTGGGCCGACCTCTGGCCGCTGTTCGGCGGCGCCAACCAGACGCTGGCCGCGCTCGCGCTGTTGGTCGCGACGGTCTGGCTGGCCAACTGGAACGACAGCAAGCAGCTGCTGTCGACGGGCCTCCCGATGGCGTTCATGTTCGCCATCACGACCTCGGCGCTGCTGTACCTCGCCATCGTGCAGAACTTCATCCAGAAGTTCCTCAGCGCGTCCTGGCGGGCGGAGGCCACCCTCTTCGACTGGGGCTCGGTCACGCTCCAGATCATCCTGGCGTTCGTCCTGGTCGGCCTGGCGCTGTCGCTGCTCAAGATGGGGTACGACAACGTCACGACCGCCCGCGAACGGTTCTTCGACCGGGGCGAAGCCGAACCGGAGGTGGGCGGCCCGAGCGACGACTAGCCGCTAGACCTGCAAGCGACGGGTGAGGAGGTCCCACCAACTGGGGTCCTCCTCCTCGATGGGTTCCCATAGTCGGAAGGCCTCTGCGACGTGGGCCTCCCGGCTCGACACCATTTCTTCGCGGTCCGGTGCCACCGCCAGCAGATGGATCTCGTAGTGCCCGTAGTAGCCGTGCTTGATGAGGGTTCGCTCGCGGAAGTCGGCGACGTGGTCCCTGACGGCCGGGGGGATCGACTCCCCGATCAGCGCGAACGTGAACTCGGTGCTGTAATGTTCCTCGTCGGCCTCGATCCACTCGTCGGCCAGGGCGTGACCGAGTTCGACCAGTCGGTCGAACGCGGCGACCCTGAGTTCTCCCACCCGGCGCGCGAACACGTGCTCGAACGTGTCGTGATGGGCGAACGACAACATCGGGTGGAGGAAGTGTTTCTGGTGGTGCATCTGCATGCTCCCGTACAGCGTGAACGGTTCATTCCGGACCTCGTAGTCCCGTTCGAGGTCGTAGTTAAACATCAGCCGGTCGCTCACACGGTCGACGTACTCGTCGTCCCACTCCGGGACGTCCGGGTCCTCCTCGACCGGTTCGAGGTCCTCGTACGGGTCGGACTGGCTCACGGCTCCGCCTCCGGATCGTATGCGTGGACGTCGTCGACCGCCGGCGCGCCCACGGCCAGCACTTCGACGTCGGTGTCGGCCGACTCGGGGTTGTACGCGAACTGGGGACTGTCCGGCTCGACGACGAACACCTCGTCTGCGGCCACCTCGTAGGTCCCCTCCGGCGTGTCCACGTGGAGCCGGCCCGCCAGCACGTAGAACAGTTCCTCTTGATGGTCGTGGTAGTGGTACGCCAGCGGGATCTCCTCGCCCGGCGCCACCTCATAGCGGTTGACTGCGAGGTTCTCCAGCCCCAGCGTCTCGCCGATCGCCCGCTGGACGCTCGGTCGGTCCGGCGTCGGGTCGATCGTGGACGGATCGACGTGATGGTAGCCCATATCAGGTCACTCCGGTCCGACGAGTAAATACCCTCCCCCCGACGAGGCGCGTCGCGGCTCCCGGCCGCGCCACCACGGCGAACTGTTAAGTCCCTGTGTGCCCCATCCACTTGGTGAGAACCATGGGCGGCAAAATACGGGAGGCCTGCGGCCGCTGCAGCCTGAGCAGCGTCGTGGACATGACCGACGAGGACGACGACGGGGACGGCTCGAGCCGCAACCCGTTCGGCGACGCCCGCATCGAAGTCCCAGAGGCCGAGATGCGAAAGGTCATGTTCCCAGCCGTGGTGCTTTCCCGCGTCAAGCGGCGAGTGAACGAAGTCGCGACCCGGCTCACGTACGGCGATCTCGACTGACCTATCCGGTCGTGATTCGCTCGACAGCCGGCGTCGACCCGACCATCACGGGCCGGCTTCCGTCCGGTTCGGGGTCGGTCCAGGACCAGTGTCACCTAGGTTTTGGCTGCCCGAGGTCCGGACGACAGGTGCCCTGCAAGATCGGCCGGGTCCGCGACCCGTCGTATTCCGCACGGGTTCCCCGGCCCCGTCCCGCCCAACCTGCCGGACAGCGCACCTGATAGGCGGCTGTTAACTATACCAAACGCCCCGAAACTCTGGTGGTACACACCCATCCCTACCGGGTGGATGGGTGTGTCCTACCCAATACGATCGACCCCACCAGGGAACGCCCCGCCAGGTGATGTCGACCGGTCCGCCGGGGGACCCGGCGGGCCACGCCGTTAGTGTTCCTACAATGGCCGGCGGTTTCGCGGGCTAGCTGTGCGGGCCGCCGTAGCTCCGGCTTCGTACCGCGTTCCCAGCCGTCGCTGTCGTCCGCTGGCCGTCCGCTTCGGCCGCCTCGGCGACCCACTCCGGCCGCTCGACGTCCGTCCCGCCCACGTCCGTGTACTGTCTGACGAACGTCTGTGTGACGTTGACCGACCGCTCCTCACCGTCGACCGTGACCGTCCCGGCCCCCACGTACTGAAGTTCGAACATCCGGATGACGCCCTCGTCGGTGATCAACAGGGTCGCGGTCCCGCGGGGCGGTTCGGCGAACGGGGGCGGCGCCCTCGAGAGGTCTTGGCTGGCCCGGTAGCGGTACAGCGTCTCCCCGTCCCGCGTCACCGTGCCGGTGTAGTTGTAGGTGAACTCCACGCTTCCTCCTCGGAGCATCCGTGCGAGCTCCTTGACTACGTCCTGAGTCCGGAACCGGTGGAGACGCTCCGCTACTGTGTCGCCAGTGCGACGGTCGTAGTTGTACTCGACGGCACAGTCGCTCGCGCAGGGCTGGCGCTTCCTGGCGGTCTCCTCCGGACTGATGAAGTGGCTACTCCGACGGTGCCCGACGGTGACGTGCCTGTCGAGGTACCGGCCGTCCGTGAGGTCGACCTGCCTGTGAGTCATGCTCGGCGGGTAGTATCCCTCCGGGCGCGGGCCTTTCGGCCGCGCTTCACCGTCGATTCGGATGGTGTCGCTCCGGTTGACGCTGAAACTCCCGGCGTCCCGCAGCGTCGTGAAGTGACTGGTCGCAAGCGCCGACGTGTTGAGGTGGTCGCCCTCGGCCCAGGTCGCGTCCGGCGGGTCCGTTTCCGCCTCGGACTCGCCCCCGGGAACCCCCAGACAGCCGGCTCCGATTAGCACTGCGCTCAGGAGGACCGCTCGGTACATTCAGTCCGCAGCAAGACGGCCCCGCCACTTCAGCAATCGCATAACTTAGACGCCCGTTTGAGCCTCCCCACCGGGTCGACTCGGGTCCCGTGAACCCCAATAGGCTTCACTGAGCCGGGGGTCGTGCGGGAGTCCAGCCGACTCGGCCGGGGGGAGGGCTTCAGGCGTCCGGAGCGGCGATCACGTGGTCACCTGCCGCATATCCGACCCGATAGTACGTCTCGCCGTGTCGGAGATACACCGCCAGCGTCTCGCCGCCGTCGGTCCGCGCTTCGATTCGCTCCCGGAGCTGCTTGAGGGCCGGCGGGATTTCATCGCTCCGCACCTCATATTCGCCTTCCTCGAGTGTCGTCCGAATGATCGCTCGTTCGGCCGCCGAGAGGTCACGATACACGATCGGATCCAGCGCCCCCCGCTTCGACTCCGGGACGACCACCGGCGTGAGCCAGAACCGCGTCGGGAGTTCCGCGGTCCCGCGTGGCTGGCTCCCTTCCGGTTGAGCGCGGCTGACGCACCCGGCCAGGCCGAGAGTCCCAAGGCCGAGACCGACCTGGAGGAGGGCTCGCCGCGAGTACCGGCCATCGCCAGTCCGGTGGGCGGCATGCGAGGACGCGTCGTCGGTCATGGGCGGACCCATGTCTGGCGTCCCCTACAAAACAACGAAAAATCAAACAGCCGTTTGAGTCACCGACAGCCGGGACGGAGAGGGGCTCGGATCCGGAGTGTCGGACCCCTATCCATAGCGGCATCACCTCCGAGTGACCAGGCCGTTGGCCCGGCTTCTCAGGTCGCCCGTGGGCGTCCGCCGCGGCGCGTGTCGCGCCCGAGCAGGAAGTACAACAACAACCCAATGATCCCGCCGAAGAACACGACGAGCGCCCACAGGAAGGCACTCTGGGGACTGTTTCGTTGCGCGTCGCCGTAGACCCACAGTGGGAGGACGATCGCGAACACGACGAACAGGACGAGGCCGAACAGGAGGGCGATGACATCTCCGGCCATAATCGTGCGGGGTCCCGCCCCAGATACATATCTTCTGGTCTGTTGGGGGCCACCCGTGGCCTCTACGGGCTGGGGTAGGCGGAGTGTTTTGGGGCTGGATTCCAAGGCGGTTCACCGTGGCCCCGGATCCGGGGAGTGGCAATCGGACGCGCAGTGCCCGTTGTGACAGGGGACGTCACCCCGACCGCTCGCCGGCGACGCGTCGTCGGAGGCTCGGAACCCGCCGTCGGGTGACGGTTGCGCTGGCCGGGAGTTCCACGGCGGGTTCGCCGTTCTCCACGTCGATCCTGATCGTCCCTCTGATCTCGGGGAGGTCGATCCGTCGCGTGGCCAGTCCGTCGGTGATTTCGATGTGGCCCATGATGCAGGCGGTCCCAGATCCGGGGAGGCCTAATAAGGGGACAGCCTCGAACCCGGCTTGGCACCGATTAAGCCGGATTAATCGCCCGCCAACGTCGGCATGCCCGTCGGCCCGCCGGTTCGGTCCTCCGGATGGGTCACCGGCCGAGTAAAGGCACGGACGGGGATCCTTCCGGCGTGACCGGCGTCGCTCAGCAGATCGCGGAGAACACCACGCCAAGCGACGACCCGTACCAGATGACGATCGCGTCCCCGAAACATTCGCTGGTTTCGAGATAGGCGCTGGCACGGAACGTCCCCTCCCGGGTCGTCACGGAACTGCCGGTCGCCGTGGCCGTCCCATCGGTATCGATGACGGACGCATGGATCCGGAACGCTTCGACACCGACTGGGTTGGTTTCGCGCAGGTTGAACAGGGTGATTTCCTCATCGGGGGCCACGGTCGCGACGGTCGAGAACACCGTGGTCCCGCCGTCGGCACGCACGACCTCGACCGCGATATCCCGCGTGGTGGTCCCGTCGTTTTGCACCCGGATCGCGTGATCGGCCTCCGGCTCGCGGGTCGTTTCGGCCCGCTGTTCGGTCGACCCCTGCTGCGACCACGTGGTCGGAGCTGGCGTCGTCCCCGTAGGCGTGTCCGGCGATTCCTCGCTATCCGTGAGACAGCCCGCGCCGGCCAGCGTTCCGAGCGTGGCCAGCAGCGAGCGGCGTGACCACGGGTGCATAGCCAGCGGTACCGCGGACGGATGTATAGGCCTTGAGAAACCTCAAGTCGCCCTTTGAGCTATCGGGACGGCTCGGTGAGTGGACCACCCCGGCCGAATCAGCTCTGCTGGCCCGGCGAGAGGTCGAGCGTCGGGAGGTTCTCCTCACTCGGAGCGAAGCCGAACACCTCGCCATAGAAGGCGAGTTCGGCCGCCAAGGCACGGCGTCGCGACTCGGCTCGGCGGAACCCGTGTTGCTCGCCTTCGAACACGAGCAGGTCGTGGGGAACGTCTCCGGTAGCCAGCGCGTCGGCCATCGCCTCCGCCTGGGATAACGGCACGACCGGGTCCTCGGCACCCTGGAGCAGCAACAGTGGCACCTCGACCCCGTCGGCGTGGTTGACGGGCGACCGTGCCCGATACGTATCCGCCGCGTCAGGGTACGGCCCGACCAGTTTGTCGAGGTACCGGGATTCGAACTTGTGGGTGAGTTCTGCCAGGCGTTCGAGGTCGGCGACCCCCGCGATGCTCGTCCCGGCCGCGAACGCCTCATGGAAAGCCAGCGCGGCGAGCGCGACGAATCCACCGGCGCTGCCGCCCCGGATCGCCATCCGTGCGGGGTCGGCTCGGTCCGTCTCCGCGAGGTGGCGGGCGACGTCGACACAGTCCCTGACGTCCGTCACCCCCCAGTCACCGTATAGTGCCTCTCGGTAGGCTCGGCCGTAGCCGGTCGATCCTCGATAGTTGACGTCAGCCACGGCGAATCCTCGGGAGGTGAAATACTGGATCCAGAGGGCGAACGACGGGTCAGTGGCGCTCGTCGGTCCCCCGTGGACGCTCACCACCAGCGGGGGTTGTTCGTCCGGTGGGGGGGCGTAGTCGGGGTTCGTCGGCGGGTACACGAACGCGTACGCCTCCGCGTCGTCCCTGGTAGGGATGGTCACGTGGTCCGGTGTCGCGAGGTACGCCCCGTCGAGGTTCGTGTCGACATCGCTCGTTCGCCGCAGTACGACCGGGTCCGAACCGGGGACCCACTTGACGAGTCTATTCGGTGTCCCCGGGCCGCCGGCAACGGTCACGATCGCGTCCCCGGCCGACCGAATCCGCGGCCGAACTACTGTATACGGGATGTCGGGCTGGTGCCGGGCGCCATCCGGGCTCAGGATCTCGATCGTCTGCTCGCCCTCGCGACTGACACGTGTCACGACACGACCGTCATCTAGGAACGCGTAGGTCGCCAGGCCGAACACCCACTGTGGAACGCCGTACTCCGCGGCCTCCTCCCGGTATGGGACCCACTCGTCGCCCTGGCGACGATAGAGGTTCCACCACCCGGTTCGGTCGGAGACCGCGTGCAGTGTGCCGTCCGGTCGCCAGGCTGGCTGGAACACCGATTCAGTCGGTCCGCCCATGACCGTCCGTGGATCCGCGAGCGTGCCGTCCGTGTCGATTTCGGCCACGTGGAGCTCGGTCCCGTCCCAGGGCATTCCCGGGTGGTCCCAGGTCAGCCAGGCGAGCCGGTCGCCGGCCGGGGCAACGCACGGCGCGGCGTAGAAGTCGTGTCCCGAGGCGACCACTGTCGGCCGGCCGCTGCCATCGGCCGTCAGTCGGACGAGGGCCGTCTCCGGTTCGTCGTGATCGCCGCCCTCGGCAACCACGTCGTGGTCCTCTCGGACACAGTAGAGAAACCGCCCGTCCCCGGACACCGCGAAGTCGGCGTACCGCACTCCCTGATCGGTCTCGGGAGCCGGCGTGATCGGCTCGGGCTCGCCGTTCACCAGCTGGCGATACACGCGCTGGTCGTCATACCGCACGTAGTAAACCACACCCTCGTGGACCGTGAAATCGCCGCCCCCGTACTCGTGGACCAATGTACGGACGTCCGTCCCTTCCAGGGTGACGTCCGTGGCCGTGGTCCCGTCCCCGGTGACGATGACGCCACGACCGTCCTCCTTCGGCCGGCGCTCCCGCCAGTAGACGTCGTCTCCGTCGAGCGTGACGTGTCCGAGGTCGATCCCGGCACTCGCGACCATCGCCGCCGAGATCGGCGAGTCCCACGTTCCGTACGGGGCCGTTTGCGGCCCGCTGTCCTCCGAGCGCATGGCGTACATTCATCGCACGGCGACACCCCACTTAGATTTGCGTCCCGTCCCATCTCCGGGCGGGGCAGGCCGAGTGCCGCGAGGCTTGACTCTGAGGCGGTTCACTCACTCCCCCTTAGGGTACAGCATTGCCGGCGATCGGGCCGGATCCACGGGCTCCGGACCGATCCAGCGTCCACCCGGGGATCGGGACAGCACGAGGTTTTTGCTCCATGACGGCCGACGGTCCCGATATGGCCTACCGATTCGTCCGCGCGACGCCCATCGAGGACCGGCTGCCGGAGCTTCGGGAGCGGCTCGACCGCGGCGAGATCGCCGAGTTCGATCCGTTCGGCGCCGCGATGACCACCGCCCTTGAGAACGCCCGTGTCGACCCCGACACCGGCGAAGCGGTCTGGGTCGAGGAGGACTACTGCACCCCGCCACTGTCGATGGAACGGGCGGCGGTCCTCGACGACTACTTCGCCGAGCTCTCGGTCGTCGAGTCCGACGTCGACGAGGACGCCGGCTGGGCGCGGATCGACGACTGGCCGCGGCTCTGGGACCGACTCGCGGTCGACGCCTAAATCGGCGGCGACCGCCCGTGAAACGTCGAAACAGTCTTGAGGCGGGTTTCGGTACCCCCCAGCGTGAGCGATCTCACAGGAGCTCTCACCGCGCTGGTGGCCGTCCTGACGCTGCCGGTCGGTCTTCTCGCCGGCCTGTTCGTCGGTCTCGAGGCCGCGGCAATCGTGTTCATCGTTGGCTGGCTCCTCCTCGTTCCCGGGATTCCCATCCTCGGGGAAGAACTCCTTCCGGCAATCACCGACCGGATTCCTGCCCGCCGTGGCCCTGAGGCCGACCCCGATCCCGCCGTCGACCCCGTTGCGGAATTGAAACGCCAGTACGCCGAAGGAGAGATCAGCGAGGCGGAGTTCGAGCGACGCGTCGAGCAAGTTCTTGAGGCCAACGAACACGCCGGAGATGCGCCTGCCCGGCGGACGGAGGCCATCCGTCGGGACGCGGACCGCGAACCGGAGCGTCACTGACGGAGCCGCGGGTGCAAGCCGCCACCTTTTCGACCGTCGTGGCTCGGGGCTCAACCCATGTCCGCTCCCGTTGACATCCGTGAGGCAACGCCCGCTGACGCGCCAGGGATACAGGAGATTGCCCGGCGGTCGTGTCACGCCGCGTACGACGACCTGCTCGGCGAGTCGGCCGTCCGTGATCTCGTCGCCTCGTGGTACGACCCGGAGCGGCTCGTGACGGACGACATCCGTCCTGGGGACCGCCCCCTGTTCGTGGCGGACCGTGCGGGGACGCTGGTCGGGTTCGCCGAGGCACGCCCTGCAGAGGTCGAGGACAGATTGGCCCACCTCTATCGTATTTATGTGGCACCGGAGTGGTGGGGCGACGGTGTCGGGTCGGCTCTCCTCGACCGACTCGAGGCCGTCCTGGCGGAGCAGGGCTTCGACCGGCTTCGCGTGTCCGTCCTCGCGGACAACGATATCGGGGTCCAGTTCTACGAGCGGAAGGCGTTCACTCGCATCGAGACGTCCACCGATCGCCGGTTCGACCTCGAACGGTATACGTACGAGAAGCAGTTGTAACCGCAGGAGTGTCCTGGCGGGTCCTCGCTCCGCCGTCCCAGTGATACCAGGTAACACCACTCCCGGCAGCGTTATCCCTGCTCGGGGTGTACATATGTTTGCAATGGCAAACGGTAAGGTTGACTTCTTCAACGACACAGGCGGTTACGGTTTCATCTCGACTGAGGACTCCGACGACGACGTGTTCTTCCACATGGAAGACGTTGGCGGCGAAGACCTGACTGAGGGGACGGAACTGGACTTCGATATCGAACAGGCCCCCAAGGGCCCCCGCGCGACGAACGTCGTCCGCAAGTAAACGCCCTCACCGTCGCCCCGTCGCCCAGCGACGCGGCTTGACGAGACGGGTTCGAATTTTCACGACACCGCCATCCCAGAGCGTAGCCGCCCGATCGGGCGGCGGCCGACAGTCGCCAGGAGTGCCCCGGCCGTCCCCAGGACTGACGTCCGACTACAGTTCCTTCCGCATCTCGATGACGGTCCCTGTCACGCCGGTGTCCTCGTGACTGGAGAACTCGTGGGTGTGTTCGGCCACATGGTCATACCCGTGGGTCTCGTAGAAGGACACCGCGTTGAGCGACGCCAGTAACCCGATCGTTCTGGCGCCGTAGTCGCGGGCCCGCCGTTCGAGTTCGGTGTAGAGCCGCGTTCCGACGCCTTCTCGGGCGACCCTGGGGTGGACGTATACGCCGGTGACCTCCGCGTCCGGCTCGGCGACGTACCCGTCGGGTTCCCCGAGGCGCAGGGATCCGAATCCAACGACCGTCCCGTCCTGGTCGGCGACGATCACCTCCAGCTCGTCGGCCCGAATCGTACTGGTGTAGTCGGCAGACTCACAGCCCTGTGCCCAGGCCTCGACCTGCCGCGGCTCGTACGCGTCCGGGCCCAGCCCCTCGATGGACGCGGCATGGACCTCTCGGATGGCCTCTGCGTCGGCCGGTTCCGCGTCTCGGACCTGCATACACGAACCCGACTGCCGGTCATCAAGAGGGTTGGGGTGCTCAGCACCCCGCCGACGTCCTCCACGGCCGCGCCATCGGTATCGCGCTCGTGATGATCGTCTCTGATGCGGGTTCCTGACGCGGACGGCACGATCCCCGGCTCTCGCGACGGTCCCCGGAGGCGTTGCCCGCCCGCCGCTCAGGTCCCGTGTCCGTCACTGGCTCCCGCCTTCCGGATCCGTCCCTCGCAGCGGGCTCTCTCCAGCCCTCCATCACGGGCATGAGCGATCGCTGCTTCGTAGATGGGTGCGTGGTCGGCGACGACCCGGTCCGGGGCGATCGGGTCGAACAGATCGTTCACCTCGACCAGCCATCCCGTCGTCGCGACCGCATAGGCCCGATCGTCGGCCACTGGTTCCCCGTCGACGCTCAGGCGAACGAGGGCACCGTCGGTGTTCCATCGCGCCCGGCCGCCGCTCAAATGGGCGTGGACCCAGCCTCGGTCACCCGGGTGCGGCACCGCCGCTCCGTCGAGCGCCGTCCGAAGGCCGGCTCCCGAAACGTCGACCTCCCGGACCGAGTCCTCGAACGGGGCAAGCGAGACCACATCGCCAACGGTGACCGTGCCCTCGAGCGGCGGGCCGGTCCGGAGCGATCCCGCCGGGAACAGCGCCAGGTCGGCTCCGGCCACTTTGCGGACCGCGTCCGCCAGGAAGTTCCCCGTCCGGCTCTCCCCGCCGAACCGATCACCATCCGTCCGCGTCAGCCGCTCGGAAACGTCCGCGAGCGGCTGCTCGACGCGCGTCTCGGCCCTGTACTCCCGATAGGTCCTGACGATCCGCTCATTGACCGACGCCCGGCTCGCGTCATGAAGCCTCACTGTCGGCGGGTCACCAAGGGCGACCTCCGCGAGCTCGCTTCCCCCGCCTGCGGTCCGCACGAACGCAGTGCCGGCGACCCGTTCGCACTGCTCCCGATGGACGTGGCCCCCAATGACCGCATCCACGTCGGTCTCGGCGGCGATCTCCCGGTCGTAGCCTCCACAGTGTGACAGTACGACCACCGCGTCCACGCCGTCACTGCCCAGGCGTTTCCGGCACCGCCGCACGGCTGGCACGGGATTTTCGAACACAAGGTCATCGATGGAGCCGCACACGTCGGCGGTGTCCGGATGGGCGACCCCGGTTATGCCTACCTGCTGACCACCGGCTTCGAGCCGGGTGGCTGAGGGGATTTCCTCGACCCCGGGACCTTCGAGGTTGGCACAACAGTACGTCGGCGGCACGCTCGACGCCCAGCGGACGGCCCACTCCCGGCCGAGATCGAAGTCGTGGTTGCCGAACGTCTCTGCGGCCGGTTCGACGGCCTCGAAGAACGCCCGCGCAAGCCCCCGGCGCTTGCCAGTGAGAAGCGCGACCGTCCCTAGCGCGGTATCGTCGCCGGCCCCACAGACGATCGTTCGCTCGTCACGCCGGTCGTCGATCAGTCCCGCCAGCCGGCCGATCCGCTCGGGGTCGTCGTACGCGTTCTCGAGGTCGTTGAACGCGAGGACTCGCGGCGCCGTCATCAGCCGTCGCGGGGCGCCGCTCGTCGGTAAGGTTTCCGCTCCGAGCCGATGGACGTGCCGGGACCGGCCCGGCGGCTCTCCCCAAAACAAAGGCACCCGCTCCCGTAGGGAAGACACATGCTCACCCTCGATTTCGAGAACCTCATCCTGGAGTTCAAGGAGGGGACGGTCAAGCACGTCGGCGCATCCAACACGGCGGCCACGGTGAAACTGTACGACGTCACCGCCCCCGAGGCCCGAGAGTTCGGAGACCGGGTGAAACTGGCGTTCGCCGACGACGAGGGGAACACCGTTGAGGTCGCACTCGACCCGGCCGACGCGACGGACCTGGCCGGGGCTCTCAGCCGACTCGGGAGCCAGTCAGAGAACGAGCGATGAGGCTCGTCGTCCGACCCGTCGCTCCGGGGTCGGAGGGTGCCCCCGCCCGAGTACCAGAAGGGTACTACCCTCCCATCCGAGCGGGGTCGGGGGAGGCGTGTCCACCCTATGGAATGACGGCGGGACTCCTGATCAGAGAGTTGAGACGCCGTTCCCGGACCGCCTCTCCCGGCTACACGTACACGGCTGAGCGATTGTTTAGAGTTTCGCCCTCCGCAACCGTTGCAGGAATGAATCGCGGCCATTCTCCCGTGGAACGATAGGGAATGGATCCCGTTTTCGCCCCCACAGTACGTTCGACCGCGGAGCCAAGGGGAACCACACTCGGGACAGGGCCTCGCGGAACGGCAGAGGTTCGTGGTTATCGCTGGATCAGCTCGATCTCGTGACCGTCCTGATCCTTCGTGAACGCGTAGTTGTAGTTACAGGACTCGGGGTCGCGGTAGTCGAGGCTCTCCCGTTCCAGCACGGTTTCCCAGTCCCCCTCGAGGTCGTCGACCCGGACGCAGAGGTGCCCCCAGGCGTCGCCCATGGTGTACGACCGACCGTCGTAATTGTACGTGAGTTCGACTGCCATCTCCTCGGGAGCGGCTCCTTCGGGCTTGACGAAGTAGTTGGCGAAGGTGTCCGCCTCCCATCGCCCGGTGTGTTCGTACTCGAAGGTCCGGACCCAGTAGCCGAGCGCCTCGGTAGCGTCCTCGACACGGATCATCGTGTGGTCCAGCGACCAGCGAGCACCGTAGTCTCGCTCGACGATCTCCACCTCGTGGCCGTCGGGGTCCTTGACGAACGCGTACGACCCACCACAGGAGTCCGGGTCGCGGTAGTCCTCGACACCCTGGTCCATCAGTTCGTCGTAGGCGTCGTATACGTCGTCGACGCGGACCGCGATGTGGCCCCACGCGTCACCCATCTCGTATGATCGGCCGTCGTGGTTGTACGTCAACTCGAGGATCGCGCCGTCCTCGTGCATGTCCTCCGGGCCGAGGAAGTAATTCGTGAACGTCTCGGCCTCCATCTCGCCTTTGAGTTCGTAGTCGAGGTGGTCCTGATACCAGTCCAGGGCTGCCTCGTCGTCTTCCACGCGCATCATCACGTGGTCGAGCGTGTATGCCATACGTGAGTCATCGGCGGGCGCCTCGAAAAGGATACCGAAGCGCTACCGACGGCACTGAACGCTGGCGGTACACGACGACGGAGCAGTTCTCCCCGTCGATGGCTGCCGGCAACCGGAGCTCCGCCGAGGGCGCGGACGGGCTCTCACCGAGTTCGATCAGGGCTGCTCCCGGGTCGGGTCCGGCGTGAGTGGTATGCTGGATATCAGTGTCTGCCCGCCGTCGCAGTCCGGCCGACACGGTACCGCCAGGCGGCCACGATCCAGGCGCCGAGCGTGCCCACCGGCCAGCCGGTCCGTCCCGGCTGGACGCCGAACTCCAGCGCCACGAGCAGGTTGGCCCCGCCGGCCACCGCGAGCAACCCCGCGGTGACCCGCGGGTCCTCGCGGCCGATAAGCCCAGCGACCGCCGAGACCAGCGCCCCAAGCCAGCACGCTGCGGCCGTGAGCCACCACACCAACACCGGCGGCCCGGACAACAGTGGGTAGGTCGCGAGCGTGGCGACGAACAGCGTCGGTTCGAAGCTGACAGCGCCCCAGACGAACCGGAGCAGGACTTCCCCACCGACGAAGGTCTGGACCGACCAGGGAATCGCCGCCAGCGCCAGCACGGCGACGCTGACGCGGCCCGTCTCCCCAATCGACCTCCCTGGAAGGGCTCCGTCGACCACAGGATCACTTCCGAGCGACGATCCGAAGGACGTCCTCGTCGGCCAGTTCGTGGTCGCGGCCTACCTGCTGTTCGTCATGCTTCGCGCTGGGGCCCGTGACCCGTGCGAACCGGAACCGTTCGTCGAGCGACCCGCCGAGCTTCCGGCAGGCGTCGTCCACGGTGGCCCCTTCCCGGAGGATCAACGGCTCGTCGTAGTCGACGCCACGACCGGGCTTGTCCATGTACACCCGAATGAGCCCGAGGACGTCCCAGAGTCGCTGTTTGAGCGCCTCTAGGCCCTTGCCTTCCTCGGCCGAGATGAACACGGCTTCGTCCGGATCGAGCCCGTGCTCCCGAAGCTCGCGTTTCACCGTTGGGAGATAGTCGGGGTCGATAAGGTCCGCCTTGTTCACGGTCACGACCGACGGGAGGTACACCCGGTTGTCCATCACCCCGTCGATCAGCTCGTCGATCGAGAGGTCCTCTCGGATCGTGACGTCGGCGTTGACGTACCCGTGCTCCCGGAGAACCTGCTTGACCGTGCCTCCGTCAAGCGACACGCCGTCGGCGGTCGTGACTCGGATGCCGCCCTGGCCAGTGCGCGTGATCGACACGTTGGGCGGCTCCGCGTCCACCCGGATCTTGTTCTCGTACAGTTCCTTCCGAAGCCGCTCGTACCGCCCGATCTCGAACACCGACAGCATGAACACGACTAGGTCGGCTGTCCGAACGACGGACAGGACCTCGGTTCCACGACCGCGGCCGCCAGCGGCGCCCTCGATCAACCCTGGCACGTCGAGGATCTGGATGTTCGCCCCTCGGTACTGGAGCATTCCGGGGTTGACGTCCAGCGTGGTGAACTCGTATTCGCCCGTCTCGCTGTCCGCGTTGGTGAGGGCGTTGATCAGCGTGGACTTGCCGACCGAGGGGAACCCGACGAGCGCGACCGTCGCGTCGCCGGTCTTCTCGACGGCGTATCCCGTCCCGCCGCTGGAGGAGGCTTGCCGCTTCTCGAGCTCCTCCTTCTTTTCCGCGAGCTTCGCCTTCAGTCGGCCGATGTGCTGTTCGGTCGACTTGTTGTACGGCGTTTCGGCGATCTCCTCGCGGAGCTCTTCGATCTCCTCCTCGAGGCCCATTCGCCCGGAGGTCCGCCGTGGACGCGCCTAAACGCTTCCCTTCCGTCCGGCCTGCCCGCTCGTCGTCGCCACGTTCGGTCTCGCCCGGGGAGCCGCTCGTATCGCGAGGGCTTTTGCCGTCCCGGGCGTAAGCCCTCCCGTCCGGATACGCCTGCCGATGCTGTTCCCAACCCACCTGGTCGCGGCGTACGTCCTCGGCGCGGAGCGTGACCTCTCGATCCCGTGGCTCCTCGTCGGCGCTGCGGCCCCCGACGTGCTCGATAAACCGCTTGCCGAGCTCGGCGTCGTCGGAACGTTCCACTCCGTCGGCCACTCCGGGCTCGTCCTCCTAGCCCTGCTCCCGTTGGTCCGTGCGGGCCGGGCTGGCCCGGGGGTCTGGCTCGGGTGGGCCTCACATCTCGCCCTCGATGCCGTCCATCTCGTCATCAACGGCCGTCCCCACAACCTCCGGTTCTTGCTGTGGCCAGTGATCGAACTCAAGGACCCCTTCGGCCTCCCGCCTATCCAGTTCGCCCTGCAGTACCTCTGGACCCCCTCCTTCTTCCTCGAACTCGGGATCTGGGCCGTCGCCGGGTACGTGCTAGTCAGCCGGGACCGGCCTTGGTCCCGCCGCGCGGCCGACCTCTCCGACCCGGAGTAACCCGTCCGACCGGGTGGCTGTGGCCCACGACTGGCGTCCCAGTCCTGCTGTCCAGCCTGGGTTGGCCGGCTCGTCCACAGCCGCTTTGTGTCCCCGGCTCCCGGAGGCCTGTATGGCCGATGCTCCCCGACGCGTTATCGTCGATACGGATACCGCGGGTGACGACGCGATGGCGCTGTTGCTGGCAGCCACACACGACCGGATCGACCTCGAGGGTGTCACCATCTGTGCAGGAAACGTCCCCTTCGAGTACCAGGTGGAGAACGCGAAATACGCGCTGGAGTTGGCCGGAGTCGCAGACGTCGTCCCCGTGCACGAGGGTGCCCGCGAGCCGCTATTGAAATCGTTCGAGCATGCCGAGTACGTCCACGGCGAGGGCGGCCTCGGCGGTGACCTGTTTCCCGAGACGGGCATTCCCTCAGCTGATCGCCACGCCGTCGACTACATCGTCGAGACGGCACGCGACTCGCCGGGCGCGATCACGCTCGCCTGCATCGCTCCCTTGACGAACGTCGCGCTGGCGCTCCAGCGGGAGCCCGACCTGGATGATCTGCTCGATGAGGTGTGGGTCATGGGCGGGAACGTCAACTACCGCGGCAACGTCACGCCGGCCGCCGAGTACAATTTCTGGGTCGACCCGGACGCGGCGAAGCTCGTCTGTCGCGAACTCGACGTCACCCTCTTCGACTGGGGCGTGACGGTCCGGGACACCACTTTCGACGCCGAGACCCTCGCTGACATCGAGGCGGGCCCAGCCACCGCCTTCGCGGACTTCTATCTCGAGCTCGCGACGTCTGTCCGAGCGTTCAGCCGCGATCAGATGGGACGAGACATGACGACCCAGCCGGACTCCGGTCTCGTCGCGGCGCTGGCCGAGCCGGACCTGGTCACGGACGCAGGGACGTACTACGTCGACGTCGACGAACGCGAGGGACTCACTCGCGGCTACACGGCCGTCGACATGGACGGGCTTACCGACGGTGAGGCGCGGACGCGGGTGATCGAGGCGATCGACGCGCCCGCCTTTCGCGAGCTGTTCGCCGAGTTGCTGTTCGAGCAGTCGCCGGCGACGTCCGCCTGAGTCCCGCGTCACCCGGGCCTGCCTGTCGCCGTCAGTGATGTTGTAATTCCGACACGGTTATATCGCCTCACTGCCACGACTGCAGTGGGTACCTGCCGAATGACAACCCCCGCCCGCCTCCGGGACAGTACCGAAATCGTCCTCCCCTGTGACGCGCTTGACGGGCTCCGTCCCGAACTCGAATCGGAGTTCACCGTCACGGTCGTCGCGCCAGAGGGCCAGCCGTGTCGCATCATCGGAAGCCCGGTCGAGATCAAAGCCGTGTCGCAGTTCCTGAGCCGCCACGGCATCTCGATCCAGTAGCCGGGTTCCACCCTTCCTCCTGCTTCAGTCGTCCCGCATCGACAGGCTTTGAAGCGGGTATCACTAACCGCCCGCATGGACGAGAACCCGGGACTCAGCGAGCAGTACCGGATGGCCAGTCCGTGGCCGGTGTTCGTCGCGCTGGGCGTTCCTATCTCGGAGTTGGGCATCCTCTTCGGGGTGGCTGCGCTGTCGGTCGGCGGGCTGGTCCTCTTCGGCGGGAGCGTTGCGGGCATGCTCCGGGAGGCGGGCTACGTGGCGACGCCCTGGCGAGCGCTGACCGGCATCGCCGCCGTTTGCTTCGGGCTCGGGACAGCCTTCCTCCTCGGGCTCGACCTCCCGGCCAGGGGATACGCCGTCATTGGGGCTGGGATCATCCTCCTGGTCGGGGGCCTGGTCGGCGAACTGATCGCCCCCGACAGGGACGGCATCACGAGCTAGCGCTGGGGACACCGCGGTCAGGCGGGCTCGAACCGACAACCTATTGCTCGCGGCGCCGGGAAACCCACCCATGGCCTCCGTCTTCGACCGGGAGACGCTCCTCGATCTCGTGGTCAACTTCATCCCCCTCGCGATCATCCTGTTTTTCGTCGCCGCGTTCCTCCTGTTCGATCCGTTCCCGAACCTGGATACTCTCGGCCGAGTATTGCAGTTCGGCCTCCTCGTCGTTCCGTTCATTGCGCTTGCGGTCCTGACGTACCTCTCAGGCCGGGCCATCGCCGGCGCCGAGCAGAGCGGTCCCGCGTACCTTCCGGGTCAGGCGGCCGCCGAGGACGCCCAGCCGGAGGACCAGGGGGCCGCGGACGCGCCGGAGGCCGTCACGGACGAGTCGCCCGCGGAGACCGACGTTGATGAGACGACGCCCGCAGTGACCCGCCGCGAGGAGGCGACCGACGCCCCTGCTGACGACCCCCCCACCGACGAGGAGTAACCCCGTCCCGGCAGCAGTCCGACGGACTCGAATCATTCTTGTGTATCCAACACCGACGGGCGTCCATGGAAATAACGGCTGAGTTGGTCGTAACGGTCCTGATGGGGGCACTCCTCGTGGCCGTCGCGGCCTTCCTCGCCAGGATCGAGGACTGGCGCTCGTATACCCCGCTGGGGACGGGCGGCGGGACCGTCGGCGAGGACCCCGGGTACGTCAGCCGCGAGAAGCCCGCGGGGCTGCTCCGCTGGCTCACGACCGTGGACCACAAGGACATCGGTTTGCTGTACGGGGTCTACGCCACGATTGCGTTCATCGTCGGGGGCCTGATGGTGACGCTGATGCGGGCCGAGTTGACGACGCCGGAACTCCAGGTGCTGGGCTCCGCCACGTTCTACAACTCCCTGCTGACGAGCCACGGCATCACGATGCTGTTCCTGTTCGGAACGCCCATCATCGCGGCCTTCGCCAACTACCTGGTTCCGCTGTTGATCGGCGCCGACGACATGGCCTTCCCGCGAATCAACGCTATCGC
>CAZCXJ010000041.1:0-18777 GCA_964502585.1 uncultured Candidatus Halobonum sp. | reverse complement strand
ATAGACTCCAGAAGTAACATGGAGAAAATAATATATATTCTGTTTCCAATGCGCTAAATGGTACCATGACACAGGATCCGGAATCCCAGACTCCGGACGGCGGAGTCGAGGGACCGAGCATGGTCGAGTATGGGATCGACGACAGTCCCGACCTCAGTGAAGCGATCCCCTTGGGCGTCCAGCACTTGCTCGCGATGTTCCTCTCGACGGTGGCACTGCCGCTCGTGATCGCCGGGGCGATCGGTCTGAGCGGCGCCGATACCCGATTCGTGGTCCAGATGGCGCTGTTGGTGGCAGGTATCGCGACCGTCGTCCAGGCGTATCCTGTGGGGCCGGTCGGTGCCCGGCTCCCGATCGTGATGGGAACGAGCGCCATCTTCGTCGCCCCCCTGATCGACATCGGGTCCACGTTCGGACTGGCAGCGATCTTCGGGGCGGTGCTGTTGGCGGCGCCGGTAGAGGTGCTCATCGGCTACTTCTTCGATGACATCCGCGGGCTCTTTCCTCCGCTTGTCACCGGGATCGTGGTGATGCTGGTCGGGTTGACGCTCATCCCGATCGCGATGCAGTACGCGGCCGGCGGGCCCGGGGCCGACACGTTCGGCAACCTGGAACACCTCGGGCTGGCGACGCTCGTTCTGGCGGTCGCCCTTGGTCTCAACCAGTTCTTCGAAGGGTTCCTCCGGGCCGCGAGCGTCCTCGTGGCGGTGGTCGTCGGATACATCGTGGCCGTACCCCTGGGACTGCTAGACCTTTCGGGCGTGGCCGAGGCGGCGTGGGTTTCCGTGCCGGTGCCGCTCAGGTACGGGGTGGCGATCGAACCCAGCGCGGTGCTTCTCGTCGGGTTCGCGTACGTCGTCACAGCGATGGAGACGATCGGCGACATCTCCGGAACCACCGAGTCGGTCGGCCGTGAGCCCAGTAGCGACGAGATGGAGGGCGGGCTCATCGCCGACGGCGTCATGAGCGCGTTTGCGGCCGTGTTCGGCGCCTTCCCCAACACTTCGTTCTCCCAGAACGTGGGGCTTATCGGGTTTACCGGCGTCGCGAGCCGGTTCGTCGTCGCTATCGCGGGCGTGTTTCTGATCGTCCTCGGGTTCGTTCCCAAGGTCGCCGAGGTCGTCGCGGCAATGCCCGCCGCCGTGCTTGGTGGGGCTGCGATCGTCCTCTTCGGAATGATCTTCGCCATCGGCCTCCGGATGGTCGCCCGGGGGGCAGACCTAACCCGGCGCAATCTCTCGATCGTCGCCGTGTCGGTGGTGCTGGGGCTCGGCGTGGAGATCCAGCCGGACGTCCTGCAGAACCTGCCCGACGACTTGCAGGTCCTGGCGGGGTCAGGCCTCATCGTCGGCGGGGTGGCTGCCCTGGTATTGAACGCGGTACTGCCTGAAGAAGTCGGACGGATGACCGGCGGCCCCGTGGGCGAGGGGGTAGCCGGCGATTCCGGCGTCGAGGGGACACAATACGAGGCCGACGAACCTGCCGCCGACGATTGAACCCGGTCGGGGCATCCCCACCCACGCCTCCCGGCGCCCTTGGGAAGCGGTGTCGGCGCCGGCTAGATGGTCTCGGCGTCCGCCGCGACCTCGTGTCCTTCGATGACGCCGCCACGTTCCAGAAGGTAGTAGCCGGCGAGGTGAACCACTATCGCGGCGATGATCCCGTTAAGCGAGGTCATGCCGGGGAGGAGTTGCGGGGCGGCGAGACCGGGGATGACCGAGCCAGCCGTGAAGACGGCGACGACACAGCCGACGACGTACGACAGGACGGCCGTCCACCGGACGCTGGTGAAGTCGATATCCTCCATTCGCGGGATCTCCGTGAGGCCCCAGACTACGAGGAAGTCCGCGATAATGACGCCGCCCAGGGGGGGGACGTACTGACCGAGGGTTGCGAGCCAGGGAATGAGCAGGCTATCGACACCGACCAGCGCCAGGGCGATGCCGATGACTCCGCCCGCGAGAATGAACGGCCGTTTGCGGTCGAAGTCGAACGCCTCGCTCCCGGCTACCCCGTACGCGTACGCCGCGTTGTCGTTCGTCGTCCAGATGTTGAACACCAGCGCGATCAGCCCGATCAGGGCGAGCCCCTGTGCCGACAGCACCGCATAGAGATCCCCCTGCGGGGTCACGTCGTACACGGCGCCGCCGATCGCTCCGGATAGGAACAGGAACCCATTCCCGACGAGGAAGGCGATGAGACCGGCCCAGAATCCGACGCTTTTGTCCCTGGCGAACCGGGCCCAGTTCGGAGCTTGTGTCCCGCCACTGATGAACGTCCCCACCACAATCGTCACGGCCGCGCCGAACGTCAGTTCGCCCCCGCCCACCTGGCTGACCAGCCCGTCGACACCCCCAGCGTCACCGACCGCCAGCACAATCGAGATCACCCCAACGATGAACAACAACGGGACGGCAACGTACGACAACTTCTCCATTCCATCGTAACCGAAATAGGCGGTGCCGAGGTGGAGGATTCCCCAAAACAGGATGAGGATCGAAACGAACGTGGGCGTGTTCACGCCGAAGTATCGGGCGGTTGGCACAGCGATCAAGGGGATCGTCACCCCGAACCAGCCGACCTGCGTGCCCCCCAGCAGCAAGTCGGCCCATTTGGCGCCGATCCGGCCGAAGGTATACCGGGAGAGCAGGACGGTCGTCAGGCCAGCCTTCGCCGCGATCCCACACAAGGTTGCCACGTAGACGCCGAGGATCGCGTAGCCGACCGCCATCGCCGTCAGCATCGGAACGAACCCCATCGCGGCACCCACCTCGGCCCCTGCCCACATCGTCCCGGCGAAGAACACGAAACCCAACAGTACCGCCGAGATGCTCACCAGGCCTTTGCGTTCTGCAGTGGGAACGTGATCGACCGGCCAGTCCGGGTCCGGGAGGTCCTCGTCGCCGAACACGAACCGCCGCCAGTCTATGCCGCCATCTTCTGTCGCCATGGGAAATCGTGACGAAATCTCCTACTTAAATCTATATGTCGTCCGGCGCATGAATGCGCGGCAATGGTTTTGGGGGTGGCACCGGAGGATGCGCGCATGACCGAGTTCCTTATTCGGGACGCCCGGACGCGCCAGGGCGAGGCGGTCGACGTCCAGATCCGGGATGGGACGATCGACCGGGTGACGGATGCCGGCGAATGTGACCCTGGCGAGTTCGCGCCGGAGCGCCAGTACGAGGCTGGCGGGCGGCTGGTGACGCCGACGCTAACCGAACCGCACTTTCATCTGGACGCCACCTTGACGGCCGGCACCCCCCGGTGGAACGACCGGGGGACCCTCGCCGAGGGGATCGATATCTGGGCCGAGTACAAGGAGTCGCTGTCGGTCGAGGACGTCAAACGACGGGCGAGTACCATGGTTGAGTGGCTGGCCGCCAACGGCGTCACGCGGGTCCGGACCCATGCCGACACGACCGAGGAGACCTTGACTGGAGTCCGCGCGCTGGTCGAGTTGCGGGAGGAAGTCAGCGATGTCGTCGACCTTCAGGTCGTCGGATTCCCCCAGGACGGGCTGTTTACCGACCCCGACCACGAGGAGTTATTGCGAGAGGCCATCGAGATCGGGGTCGACGTGGTTGGAGGCATCCCGCATAACGAACACACCCGCGAGGACGGCGTCAAGGACGTCCGGACCACCGTCGACCTGGCGGACCGCCACGGCCTTCCCGTCGATCTGCACATCGACGAAACGGACGACCCGGGCTCGAGGTTCACCGAGGTTCTCGCCAGCGAAGCCCTCAAGCGTGACATTGGCGAGAAAACCACCGCTAGTCACGCGACGGCCATGCACTCCTACTCCAACGCCTACGCCGACAAGCTCGTATCCCTGATCGCCGACAGCGGGATTGCCGTCGTGACGAACCCCCCGGACAACGCCGTCCTTCAGGGGCGCTATGACGAGTATCCCCGCCGACGCGGGCACACCCGGATCGACGAACTCCAAGCGGCGGGCGTGCCGGTCGGGATCGGCCACGATTCGGTCATGGATCCCTGGTACCACTACGGCCGTGGGGACCCACTCGATGCGGCTTTGATCCTGGTCCACTACGCGCATATGAACGGCCGGGAGGACGTTGCGACGCTCTGGCGGATGCTGACCCGGACGAACGCACGGGTGGTCGGGGCCGACCAGGTCGGAATCGAGACGGGCATGCCAGGGTCCGTCGTCGTCTTCGACAGCCCTGACCCGTTCAACGCCCTGCGGACGACGGCACCTCGGACGCTGGTCCTCAAGCGGGGGCGCAAGATCGCGGAGACGAAGCCCGCGGAGACGACCGTCCACCGGCAGGAGACCTCTCGAGCGGTCGATTTCCATCGGTGACGGCTGCGGAGGGCCGACGGTCGAGTCCGGCTCAGTTCCCCCGCCATCGGGGATCGGGCCTGGCCGAGGCTGGCCTCGTCAGGCCTCGGTGAAAGCGACGCAGCGGCACACCGACGACTCGCCGCCGCGGAACCGCCACGGGAACGTACCGATCTGACACCGTTCTCCGAGCAAGTGGTGTGGGACCTGCGCGTTCTCCACGTGAACGATCCCCTCGGGGAACAGTTCAGTGTGCATGAGCTGGTAGCCCTCCGGCGGGAACACCGCATCCAAATCGTCCACGCCGAGGTGGTCACGAGCCTCCGCTGCCAACTCCGGCCGCACGTCGCGGACGACAGTGTTCATCGGGTGGTCGGCGCTCCCACAATCCACGAGCAAGTAGTTGAGGTTCTTCTCGCGACACCAGTCGGCGAACTCGGCGTTCGGGCCGGGATGCTTGCAGAAGAACTTGTGCGGGTCCGCCTCTTCGCGATGCCAGGCGTACCGCTGGTAGCCGGTGTGTACGAAGAGGATATCGCCCTCGCGGACGTCAGCGGCCTGTTCGATCATCCCGCTCGTGTACACGTCGTAGTCGCCGACCTGGTCGGAGATGTCGGCGACCACCGCGTCGCCGACGAGTTCCTCCAGCGGCATGGCCGCGATATCACGACCGCTGGCGATGAAGTGCTTCTCGCCGTCCAGATGGGTTCCCGTGTGGTTCATGAACTCGATCTTCTGGCCGTTGACCTTCTCAGTATCAAGGCTCTTCTCGTACCACACTTTCGGGTTGTCGTAGGTCGGCCAGGCGGGCGTATCGCCGGACCAGGGCTGTGTCAGGTCGTGCATCTCGTACCCGTCGAGCATGCACGCACCAACCGCCAGCGGGATGTTAAGTGTGATTGTCCCGGGGACGGACGCCGGTGCAGTCCCGGAGTGGCGGCGGTGATCGCCGTCGGAAACGGGAAACCACGCACGCCGCGTTCGGAAAAAGCTAACACCACACCGAATCACATCTGATGGGATGGATTTCGAACTCTCCGAGGAACAGCGAGCGATCCGAGCGGAGGTCCGGCGGTTCGCCGAGAACGAGATCGCCCCGGTCGCAACGGAGCACGACCGTGCGGAATCGTATCCCCGTGAGGTCGTCGAGAAAGCCGCCGACCTGGGCCTGACCGCCCCCCACGTTCCCATCGAGTACGGTGGGGTGGGGTACTCGCCGGTCGAAGTGGCACTGCTCGTCGAGGAACTGTTCGCGGTGGATCCGGGGATCGGGCTCTGTATCGCGAGCGCGGGGTTCGGCTCCCAGGCGCTTGTCGCCTTCGGCACTGACGACCAGAAAGAACGGTTCCTTCCGCCGCTCACAGAGGGTGAGGCGATCATGGGGGCGGCCATCAGCGAACCCCAGGCTGGGTCGGACGTCACGGCCATTACGACACAGGCCAAGGAGGACGGCGACGAGTGGGTGATCAACGGCAACAAGATGTGGATCACGAACGGGTCCGTCGGGGACTACTTCGTCGTCATGTGCGAAACCGACCCCGAGGTCGATGACCGGTACATGGGATACTCACAGATCATGATCGAGGCCGACCGCGACGGGTTCTCGTCCGAGAAAATAACCGGCAAGATGGGCATCCGGGCTAGTGATACGGCCGAACTGTTGTTTGATGGGGTCCGCGTTCCCAAGGAGAACCTCGTCGGCAGCCGTGGGATGGGATTCCCACAACTGATGCAGTTTTTCGACGAGACGCGGACGGGGGTGGCCGCTCAAGGTGTCGGCACCGCGAAAGGGGCTGCTGAGCGGGCACTCTCGTATACCCAGGAACGGGAACAGTTCGGCCGGCCGGTCTCGGAGTTTCAGGCGATCCGGCACGAACTCGCGGAGATGCACACCGACATCGAGGCCGCCCGACAACTGACGTACGAATCCGCCTGGCAGGTGGAGAACGGGGACGGGTCGGAACTGACAAAGCTGGCATCCATGGCCAAGGAGTTCGCCTCCCGGGTCGCCGTCGATGTCGCGGACCGAGCCGTCCAGTTGCACGGCGGGGCAGGGTTCGTCGACGACCACGACGTCGAGCGGCTCTACCGGGACGCGAAGATCACCCAGATCTACGAGGGAACCAGCCAGATACAAAAGAACATTATCGCACGGGAGTTGCTTGACGAAGGGTTTTAGCGGCGGGCTCAAAACTCGAGCGTGTCGTCCTCGTGCCCGGAGTCGATGTCCCGGAACGCCTGTTCGAAATCATCGTGGCTGTCAAGCTCCTCGATCGTTCGGTCGAGCTCCTCCTCCAAATCCTCCATCCGGGCGGTGAGTTCCCGGTACTCCTGGCTGTCTTCGAGGGCCGCCGTCCCTTTCTCCGACTCCAGGACGGCCCTTTTGGAGGCGATCGAGAACAGCTCCTGGACGCCCTCCCCGTATTCACTCCGGCGGAGCAGTTCCGCGACCGTGTCTGAGAGTGACTCCCGGGTCACGGGCTTGACGAGGTAATCGTCGAAGCCCATCGCGATGATGTCGAAGTCGGGTTCGACGGCCGTCACCATCGCGACACGGCAGTCGAGCCCCCGTTCGCGGATCCGGTCGAGGACTTCGTCGCCAGACAGCCCTGGCATCCGGCGGTCCAGCAACACGATATCGACCGGGTCATCCATCGCATCGAGCGCTTCCGACCCGCCGTACGCAGTCTTGACGGTGTAGGTCTCCTCGAGCCACGCGGCGTAGAGGTCGGCGAGGTCGGGTTCGTCCTCGACGACGAGGACGACGGTGGATTCGTCACTCATGTATCCAGCACTGATGGGTTGCGCGTCGTTGCCCCCTCGATAGCGCGGACATATCAAGATACCCCTTTGACACCTCAGCCGGTGGAGGTTTCGTGCGTGACAGAAACCGAGAGAGAAACTTCAACGGTGGGGCCACCTTCCCCTGCCGTCAGCGGTCACTCCGATGGCGAGTAGTTCGGCGCCTCGTCCGTAATCATCACGTCGTGAGGGTGGCCTTCGGTTTGTCCCGCCTGGGAGACGCGGACGAACTCCGCGCGGTCTTTGAACCCGGCGAGTGATTCGGCCCCGACGTAGCCCATGCCGGACCGCATCCCGCCAACGAGCTGGTGGAGTTCCGAGGACAGGGTCCCCTTGTAGGGGGTCGCCGCCTCGACACCCTCGGGGACGAATTCCTCGTCAGTGTCCTCCTTGAGATACCGGTCGCCGCTCCCCTCACTCATCGCACCCACGGACCCCATCCCGCGGTACTGTTTGTACTTCTTGCCGTTCATCGTGATGACCCGCCCTGGCGCCTCCTCGGTGCCGGCGAAGTACGAACCGAGCATGACCGCGTCCGCGCCGGCCGCGATGGCCTTGATCGCGTCGCCGGAGTAGCGGATGCCGCCATCGGCGATGACCGGGACCCCTTCGCGGCTGGCAACGTCGGCCACCTCCGCGACGGCCGTGATCTGAGGCATTCCCGCACCCGAGACGACGCGAGTGGTACAGATCGACCCCGGCCCAATGCCGACCTTGATTCCGTCGGCGAACCCCACGCAGGCTTCCGCGGCCTCACGGGTTCCCACGTTCCCCACCACGACGTCGGCATCCACCTCACGTTTGATCTCGCGGGCGGACTCCAGGACGTTCAGGTTATGGGCGTGCGCGCAGTCGATGAACAGGACATCAGCGCCGGCCTCGTCGGCCCGTCGTGCCCGGTCGTCCTCCAACGGCCCGACGGCGACCCCGACGCGAAGCCGCCCCTCGGAATCCCGAGCCGCCTGCTCGTTTTCGCGCCGCTGCAAGACACCCTGCATCGTCACGAGGCCGACAAGCCGGTTGCTGTCGTCGACGACCGGCACCCGCTCGATCTTGTGGTCGTACATCAGTTCCAGCGCCTCCCGGGCGGTGACGTCCGTCGGTGCAGTGATCACCTCGTCCGTCATGGCCTCGCTAACCGCATCGGCCTCCCCGACTTCCAGGTACGGACGGATGTCCGTCGCGGAAATGATCCCCAGAACCCGGTCCTCGCCGTCGACGACGGGAGCGCCGGAAACTCCCTTCCCTTCCATCATCTCGTCCACTTCGCGGACGGTCTGTTCGGGAGCGGCCGTCACCACGTCCTCGCGCCGGATCACGAGTTCGTCGGCCCGTTTCACCCGTTCGATCTCGGCCACGGTCCGGTCGACGCTCATGTTCCGGTGGAGAACGCCCAGCCCCCCTTCCCGGGCCATCCCGATCGCCATCTCGGCCTCGGTCACGGTGTCCATCGCGGCGGACAGGACCGGGATGGTCAACTGGACGTTCCGGGAGACCCGCGTGGACACGTCGGCTTCGTCCGGTTCCACACGGCTCTCCTTCGGACGGAGGAGGACGTCGTCGAACGTGAGTGCCTCGGGCACCCTGAGTTTCTCGGAGAAGGGTTCGCGGTCGGGAACGTCGTTCGCCATGTCAACGGTGATGGCGGTGGCGGCAAAAGGTTTGCGAGAGCCCGATTTGAGCCGTCGGTGGACCGCTCTACCGCTTCCGAGGCTGAGCTGTAGGTACAACGGATGCGTGAGGACGGGCAGGCACGGTCATGCCGGGGTTCTGACTCCGGCCTAGTGTGTCGATTGTGGCGTGGGGCCACCAACCACACAACGCTTATGCCCTCGCTAGCGGAATTCGGAGGCATGGACTCCGAGTGTCCAACCACCACAGGTACTGTCGGTCAGGTGAGCGCCACGACTGCGCTCCCGACATTTTTCCGCCGACAGGTGGTCCGGTGGTGGTCGCTCGGGGGACTTCTCGGAAGGAGCAAGTCCACGGACCTGTCCTGGACTCACGCCGAGTCCGACAGGCGTCGCTCCCGTCCGAACGACCGTTCGGCCACCGGGGATGGCCGGCCGATCCCGTAGATGAGCACCTCGCGTCATCCGATCGCGCTCCGTCTCGAACAGCACGTCGGGGAACCGACAAAGCTACTCGCCACAGTGATGGGGCTCCCGTTGGTCGACGGAATCTTTCCGGCACTCGTCCTGGCGGGGGCGTTGACGGTCCCGTTCGGAATCCTGGAGACTGGGTTGCTGATCTTCGGGGGCTCCGCGACGACAGCGGTGGTCCTCGCGGAAATGGGTGGAACGCCACGACAGCAAGCCGCCTCGATCCTGTTGTTGGGGGCAGTCCTGGTCCCGGTCGCGGCGATCGAGGCTGCACTCGCTCCCACCGTCGCGAGCCTGATCGACCTGGCGGTGTTCGAACGGTTCGCGAGTCTGGTCATCCTGGCGATCGCGGCCAAGACCGCCAGCGCCCGCGTCGGCGAGTACCTCCCACGGCCGGGCGCGATCGTGGGCCTGGGGCTCCTGGCCAGCGTCCAGCCCGCGGGTGCGACATTGACAATCACGCCGGACCCGACCCTGGTGGGCAAAGCCGCCGCCGCAGCCGGGGTCGGTATCACGTTCGCGTTGGGAATCGCGCTTGGCGGACCGTATCTTCGCGGCCGAGTAGACCTCGACCGGTTTCGGTTCGGAAGCGCCGTCGCGCTGGGCACGCTAGCGTTGTCGGTGCTGGGCGTCCTTGGCACGGACCAACCGGTCGCGCTCGGCGTGTTGTTCGTCGCGGCCGTCCTGTCGTTCGACCCGGACGAGTCGCCGGTCCTCGGAGCGGGTCAGCAGGTCGAGGAGCCCGACCCCGCGTCGGGCGACGCTGAGCCCGCGCCCGGTCCGGGCGTCGTCGAGCCAAACGGGGGCACTGAACAGGACCCTCCGGATTCCACGCCAGACGAGTCGAGTGAGGAATCCGAATCCCGCGCGCCTTGGCTCTGACTTGCCGGGCCAGACCCTTGGACTTACGGCGTTCGGGTGCCGGGTACTGGTATGGCCGACAATCGCGTCGTTCAAGGACGAATGGTGACACCGGAACGACTGGCGGAAATGATCGAAGGCGACTCGATCATGGAAGCGGAGGCGATCACGGATGCCGACCGGGCCTGTCCTGACTGTGGTGGGGACGTCATCACCGTGGGCTACATGCCCTCGATTACCGCGTACGTTCACGGATACAAATGCCAGGATTGTGACTGGGCCGTTCGCGAGGTCGAGGGGTGAGGTCTTGGGGGTCGGGTTCGAGTTCACGACTGCAACAAATTCCCGTCCGAACGTCCCCTCGGAATCCGAGGGCAACAGGTATCAGTGATGTTGCAGAGCGACGCTCGTGGGGGTTCTCGCCGGTCCGACAGGGGAGAGGGGTCCGGGTGAACCGAAATCCATTTACCCGAGTTCTGGCAAGCGGCAGGCGAGGGGTCGTGGCCCAGTCAGGGAGGGCGACTGACTCCAGAGGCCGCGCCCGGTGACGAACTCCACTGATATACCGAGCGGCCGCCTGATCAGCGGTCCGCGACGACGACCCTCTGGAGGACCGAGGCGCGATACCGGAGATATCAGTCGATCGGGGGTTCAAATCCCTCCGACCCCATAGCGTGAAGGAACACGGGGGTGCCCGCCGATTGATGGCTCCAGTACGTTCACTCTCGGAAGCGGCAGCCGCGGAGATGACCACTGGTTGGCGAAGCCGAGCCGCCGAACGCGAGATTTCAATTTCTCCCCATCGGTGCCGAGTGTCTCGCCACTCCCACCTTTCAGCAGAGTCAGTGACCTCCCGCTCGCGTCGTCGGGTTGAACATTCCCCGAGTCGCCGTCGTTATCCGTCTCCGAGAGCGGCCCGCACTGGTCTTCGAGTACTCCAGTCGACTCGGGACACGATGGTCCAAAATGCTGTGCTCAACGGACGGTCCGCAGGTCCGATATGGTGAGGATGGAGGTGCCAACGGTGGGACCGGGAGCATACCTCGGACCACGGACCGGATCGCGAGCGGCGACGTCGCTTTCAGGGCAGGCAGCGAAAGGTGGGGGGAGTGACACAGGCGGTCCGGGAGGCGCCTGTGGGCGGAGACGGCGTCCGGCGACGTGGGCGCATCCATGAGCGCTCCTAGCAGGCGGTGACTCCGGAACGGTGGCCGCCTCCATCAGGAGCCAGCGACCGGAAGGGTCGAATCCTTTGTGAAGCCTAAAACAGTCGTTTCAGCCATTCATACTCACCGGAACGGCACTTCCTAGACTCTAGAACACCGCATGACTATTCCATCAGTCGATGGTTCCTGCCAACGGAGAGAGAGGAAAATCGGGTATGGCACCGCTGGCGGGGGAAAGACAAGGGGATCCAGATCAGCGGCGCGGTGGACGGGGCGAGGGCTGCGGACGGAGACGGTGTCCGGCGACGCTGGCAGGCCAACGAGCGGTCCGGGCAGGGACCTCGTCGCCGGAGCGGGGACCGTCTCCAGTAAAGCCTAACGAGTGAGGTGTAATGTTCTTTGGGTTCGGTCAAATATCCGGTTCACTCACGAGTAAGCGACTCTCCGGGTGCAGTCCGATGAGCGGGTGTCGACCCCGGTTCGACCAGCCCGGCGGTGAGGTGGGTACCGACAGCCCTCTGACGCCTCCGGACGAGGCCGGCGTGGCGGACCGCGATCTTCCCGTCGACCAGGCCGATACCGACGGCGTGATTAGCTTGGCCATCGTTCGCTTCGAGGACCCTCAAGCTCGAGAAGGGGCAAGCGAACACCGGTGGGAATCCGTGTGCGTGTAACTCAGAACCAGGGGTCGTCGCCCGCACGGCGGTCGTGTAAGGGACACCGGAATCCAAACCGTTCGGTCTCTCGGCAGTCCGGATGGATACACTCGGTGCGGCGCACCCACTCGATCACGGCATGGGCCATGTCCTATCTGTCACGTGAGAGGTCCAGACGTGTAAGAATGCTGGTTATGGGGCTAAAGACCTCGGACCATGGTGACGCGGAGTCAAGACCCGGACGGGCAGCGAGGCAAAGACGCGAAAAGGGGCTATCCTGATTCAGCGAGAGATTCCCGCCGGTCACCGCGGGCGAGGATCCCGACGCAAAACACCACGGTACCTCCGAATCCCTCACGGCATAGGAGTACCGGGGGCGTGGCATTCCCAGCACTCGTCGGTGTGGGGACGTCCGTTCCCACCGCTTCCGCCTTCAGCGGTGCAAGGAAGCCGCGCCGGTCACGGCGCGGAGGATGTGACTTTCCCATGGCCCCTCCTGGAAATCGAAGGTTGTTCATGGTCTCCGAGTAACCGCCCGGCGCTGGCGCGGAATAGCCGGTCTGGATTGCTAGCCGATTAAATTAACCTCCGGGGGACGCCCAGCCTCGGCCATGCATTCGGCGTGGACGGGGTCCCGGATGGCGGCCGCAGGGCTGATTTTAGGAAACGCAGTTCCGCTGGTCGGGGTCGTCTGGTTCGGATGGAACCTCCACACGCTCTTGATGGGCTACTGGCTGGAGAGTGCCGCGGTCGGGATCGCCTCGGTCGCGAAGATTCTGCGAGCCGAGGGTAGCGACCGACCTGAGGATCTCCCGTCGATCAAGTTCAATGACCGTTCGCCGGAATCGTTCATCGGGCAGGCCAACCGCCGGGTAGCTCGGTTCTTCACGTTTCATTACGGAGCCTTCTGGGTCGTTCACGGAATCTTCGTTCTCCTGTTCCCGATGATGTTTTCCGGACTGGACCCCGCGACTCCCCGCGTCATCGGCGCCGCAACCCTCGGACTTGTCGGCTATCATGCGGTCTCGTACCGGATCAACTTCATCGGTCGGCGGGAGTTCGAGCAGAACGGCCCGGTGACGTTAATGATCGAGCCGTATCGGCGGGTGTTGACCCTTCACGTGACCGTGGTCGGAGGGGCGTTCGTCGTGGCTGCGGTCGGCGCACCAGTCGGTGCTCTCGTCGTGATGGTTGTCGTCAAAACCGTCCTCGATTTCCGGGGCCACTGGAATGAACGCAGTCGGGCACAGGAGCCCCACACGTCGATGCCGCCAGAAGCGAACGTCCGGTGAGTCGGTCGGAACGACCCGCCCATGCCGGAAGGCGACCCGTGGATGTGCCGAATCCCCAGGCCGGGAGTTGTCCGTCTATTCCCGCCAGCGACGCAGGGACAACAAGAACAGCCACACGAAAACCATCACGAAGATTCCGGCGACGACGGCCTGGGACACCATTCCGGCGAGCGCGAACATGACCCCGAGATAGCCGGCCCCGACGACGGCGATGGCGGTGGCGGCGACCGCAGCCAGCCGAGGGTTCGACGCCTGGATCCGCTGCCAGGTCGGGCGGGATTCGGGAGGAACCCAGTCGGGGACGTCAGGGGCCGGGGTCATCCTTCTGGGAGCAGGGACGCGAACTCACAGGTGTCCAGCGCTCGGGCTGATACGGAGGACCGCGACCACGAAGCCGCGCGGGCGTGTCTTGGAGCAGGTCAGTCGGGGGTGGATCTCTTGTGGGGCGCATCGGAATAGGTCCGTTCTTCAATACGGGGCCATCCGTCCGGATGGCTTGTGAACACACGGCCGCGACGAAAATAAAACAGGCCGAGTTTCACGGGGGACGCGTGTAATCATGAACCGGGTCAATCGCGCCTCCGATCCGTGTTCGTCGGCACGGTGGCACCGTCGGTCCGTGATCTGCCCGGGCCAGCCACTCCGTCGAAGGAGGCCACATCCTTTAGCCGCTAGGGACCGCTATCGGTCGGACATGCAAGCCGTTCGCCTGCACGAACACGGGGACATCGGCGTGCTGGACGTCGAAGATGTCGAGCGACCAGACCCCGGCGGCCACGAGGTGCTCGTAGCGGTCGAGGCCGCGGGTGTCAACCCCGTCGACACGTACTTCCGCGACGGGTCGTATACGCCGGTCAGTCTCCCGTTCACACCCGGTGTGGACTTCGCCGGGACGGTGGCAGCGGTCGGCCAGTACGTCGACGGGTTCAACGAAGGGGATCGCGTGGTCGGGACGGGAATCGGGAACAGCTCCGCTCAGGGTGCATACGCGGAGTACGCCGCAGTTCCGGAGACCCGCCTTGTCCACCTGCCCGACGGGGTAGATTCAACGGAGGCCGGCGCTGCGGGGGTCGTTGCCTGCACCGCCTGGCGGGCGCTGGTCGACCACGCGGGGCTGGACCCCGGTGACGAATGTCTCGTCCATGGTGGCTCCGGGGGCGTCGGGCACGCCGCGGTCCAGATAGCCGCCGCAGTCCAGGCCAGGGTCGTCACGACTGCCGCTCCCGACTACCACGATGCGCTCCGCAGGCTTGGAGCACGGGCCGTCCTTGACTACGACCACGACGATCTGGTAAACGCCGTCCAGGAGGCTACCGGCGGCGGAGCGGACGTGGTGCTCGACCACCGCCTCGACGACTATCTGCAGGTCGACGCGGACGTCGCTGCCCAGGGCGCGACGATCGTCGGGATCGGCGAAAACGAGCCCGACCCCGGGTTCGTCGACGACAACGTCGCGCGGTCGAAGGAACTCACCTACCAGTTCATGAGCCTGTTCAACGCGCCGGACATTCGCGAGCCGCTCCGGGGAGTGGTCCACCTGCTCGAGACGGGTGCCCTGGAGATCGAGGTAGCCCGGCGGTACGGTCTCCAGGAGGCGTCCGAGGCCCAGCGGGCGGTCATGCAGGACAGCTTCCTCGGCAAGCTCGTCATCGAGCCATAGCCGCGGGTATAACCCAGTTCCCCGTCTCCCCCGGCGGAACCGACCATACCTCGGCCGTCGACCAGTCAGGACCGCGTCCGCTCTACCGGGGGTTTCAGTGGTCGGCCAACCGCTGGAGGAAAGCAGCGCTGGTCCGGATCCCGTTCTCGAAATGGCCGACGTCAAGGTGTTCGTTCGGGGAGTGATTCCCCTGATCGGGGTTCGCGTACGGCACGACTAGGACTGGCACGTCAGTCAGCGCGTCCACCTCCCGGAAGTAAGCCGCAGGGAGCGACCCGCCCAGCACTGGAAACTCGACTGGGTCGTCATTCCAGACCGCCCGGAGGGCGTCCCGAACAGGGTCGGCCACGGGTGTATCGACGGGGGTTTTCATGGGTGGGAACGTCGTCCCCTTGGTCACCTCGACGTCCGGGTGCTCGGTCGTGACGTGTTCGCGCACCCGGTCGAAGGCGACGTCCGGATCCTGGCCCGGGACTAGCCGGCAGTCGCACTTGGCGGTCGCGCGCCGCGGGATGACCGTTTTCGACCCTTCGCCCTGGTAGCCGGCCTCGAGACCATTGATCGTCAGCGTAGGCTCGAGGAGCAACCGCTCGTAGTAGTCGCCGTCCGTCGCCAGGTGTGTCAACCCGAGGTCCGCCACGATTGCGTCGGCGTCGTCCGGGAGGGTGTCGATGAGGTCGCGATCGGCCGCAGTGACCTGAATCTCCTCGTGAAACCCGTCCACCGTCACACGGTCCCCGTCGAGCATCGAAGCGAGCACCTCGGTCAGTTCGGCGGCCGCGTTCGGGACCGGTCCCCCGAAGTTGCCCGAATGGAGGTCCGTACTCGCCGTTTCCAGGTCGAGCTGGAAGGTGACGATCCCACGGTTTCCGTAGGCGATGGTCGGCCGTCCCGACCGGTGCTGGGGACCATCAGCCACGTAGATTAGGTCGGCGTCGGCGATCTCTCCGGGACCGTCACGGAGGTAGCTGCGCAGCCCACGGCTGCCGCTTTCCTCCCCGCCTTCGATCAGGAGTTTGACGTTGACGGGTGGCAGACCATCCGCGCGAGCCAGCGCGTCGACCGCGAAGGCGTGACAGGCAAACTGGCCCTTGTTGTCGCCAGCCCCACGCGCGTAGATGCTGCCGTCGCGGACGGTCGGCTCGAAGGCTGGTGTGTCCCACTCCGCCGGCCGTTCGGCGGGCTGGACGTCGTAATGGCCGTAAAATACGACCGTCGGTGCCGTCTCATCCGCGAGTCGTTGCGCGTATACCAGCGGGTAACGGTCTGTCTCGATCAGGCGTGCATCGAGGCCGTGGTCCTCAAGGAACGCAGCGACGGCCGCCCCACCGTCGTCCATTCCCTCGCCCGTCGCGCTCACGGTGGGCTGCCGGAGCAACTCGAACAGGCTGTCACGGTAGGCCCTCAGCTGGTCGGCAATGGCTGAGTCGACGGCCGGGTTGGTCCCGCCCGTCGCGTCTGTTGGTGCCATACGAACCTATCCGCGCTCCGAGGGCTTCGTGGTTGTGGCGCCGGCGGCCCGTGCCGGCTCCGCCGAGTTGGGAGTCGGCGGGACTACCGGCCGGCCGAGCCGTTCGGCTGGCGTGCCGAGTTCCCAAAACATACCCCAACACGGGCCTCAGGACTTCCTGCGAGAGGGTCCCTGTGGCGAACGAGGACGCGCGCGTCGATATGACGACCGGTGCGATCACCCCTCGGCTGTTCCGGCTAGCGTGGCCGCTCGTCCTCGGAAACCTGCTCCAGACGGCGTACAACATCGCGGATATCTTCTGGGTCGGGCGGGTGAGCCCGGAAGCTGTGGCAGCCGTTTCCCTGATGTTTCCATTCTCCTGGCTGTTCGTCTCGACTGCCATTGGGCTGACGGCCGCGACCATCGCGCTCGTGTCCCAGCATATCGGGGCCGGCGAGGACCGTCGCGCGGACGCCGTCGTCGCGCAGACGACGCTGCTCGCTATCGGGGTATCGGTGGTGCTGGCAGTCGCGGGCTTCCTCGCGCGCCGGCCATTGTTGCGCCTTATCGGGGCCCGGGGAGAGGTGTTCGTGGAGTCGCTGGCCTACATCGAGGTGATTTTCCTGACGCTGCCGTTGACGTTCCTGTTTTTCGTGTTCCGGGCCGCCCTCCAGGGCGCTGGCGACACCAAGACGGCGATGTGGCTGGTCGCGGTGTCGGCCGGCATCAACATCGTCATCGACCCCGTGTTCGTCCTCGGGTGGGGTCCGGTCCCGGCGCTGGGGACCCGGGGAGCGGCAGTCGCGACGTTCATCTCCCGTGCGTTCGCGACGGGCGCCGGCGTGTACGTCCTGCTGCAGGGTGACTGGGGGATCCAACTCCACCCACGGGACCTCCGCCCCGACCCGAATTTGCTCCGGAAACTGGTCGACATCGGCTACCCGGCCACACTCGACGGCTGGGCCCGTTCGTTCGCCGCGGTCGCGATGGCGGCGCTGGTGGCCCGGTTCGGTGCGGCCGCGACGGCGGCCTACGGCGTGGGCGTCCGACTCATGTCCGTCTCCTGGACGGTCTCTGGCGCGGTCGGGCAGGCGACCGCGACGGGCGTCGGTCAGAACCTCGGCGCCCGGACCCCCGAACGGGCGGTCAGCGTCACCCGGACCGCGACCGGCGGTACGATGGCGGTGCTGTTCGGACTGGGTGGCCTGGTCTGGCTGTTTCCAGCGGTCGCGATCCGGGTGTTCGTGGCGGATACGGCGGTCGTCGCCGAAGGGGTCCGGTTCCTCCGGATCATCGCCCTCTCCTGGGCGTTCTTCGGGGGGTTGATGGTCATCCAGGGGGCGTTCCGCGGGGCAGGGGACACGCGGGTCGCGATGGCGCTGTCGCTGTTGTCACGCTGGCTGCTCCGGATTCCCACCGCGCTGGTCCTTGCGTTCGGGTGGGTCGTCACACTTCCCGGGGTCGCGTCGATTGGCGCGGTCGACATGGGCGTCGAGGGGCTGTGGTGGGCGTACGCGTTCAGCGCCGTGGCCTCGTTCTTCATCGGCGTCGGATGGTTCCTCCGAGGCACCTGGCAGGAGGGCGTCGTCGAGACGGACGGGACGGACGTGGTGCCCGAAGATGGACCCGAAGAGGACGAAACGGACACGCCAACGCCGTCGGTGGACGACTGAGCCGCCGGCCGACCTGGCCGGCTGCGAGATAGGCAGCGTCGCAACCGGCGATCGGCTAGTCGTCCAGTCGGTCACGGAGCAACTCGTTGACCGTCCCCGGGTCGGCCGAACCGCCGGTCGCCTGCATGACCTGGCCCACGAGGTAGTTGAGCGCCCCCTCCTCCCCGGCCTCGTAGTCAGCGACCGCGTCCGGATTGTCCTTGATCGCCTCCGTGACGGCGGCTGCGACCTCGTCCTCGTCGGTCTTCCCCAGTCCCTCGGCTTCGATGACCTCCCCCGGCGTGGCACCGTCGTCGAGCATCCGTCGCAGGACGACCTCGCGGGCGTTCTTGCGAGTGATCTCGTCGCTCGCGACCAGCTCAATCAACTGACGGAACTCGTCGAAGCGATCGGTGACGTCCGCGACCGCCATATCACGGTAGTTCAACTCGCCCAACAGGTTGTCGGCGACCCAGGTCGCAGCGAGCGCGGGATCGAACTCCTCGGCGACGGCCTCGTAGAAGTCCGCGACCGCCTTCCGAGAAGTGAGCTTGTCGGCCGTCTCCGCGTCCAGGTCGTACTCCTCCCGGAAGCGTTCGCGGCGGGCGTCCGGGAGTTCGGGGATGTCGATCCGGTCGCGCCAGTCGGCCACCTGGAGCGGGGGGAGGTCCGCCTCCCGGAAGTAGCGGTAGTCCTTCTCGGCCTCCTTCGTGCGCATCGACACCGTCACACCCCGGGACTCGTCCCAGTGTCGGGTCTCCTGTTCGACCGCCCGGCCGCGTTCGATGGCGTTCCGCTGGCGGGTTACCTCGTACGAGAGCGCCTTC